>JAITOZ010000022.1 GCA_031289675.1 Planctomycetaceae bacterium | reverse complement strand
ACTGTCTCAAAGAGAGACGAGAACCCTTGATTGTCATACCCTAAAGCATATTACACCCGCCTGTGCTAAGATATTATCTATGCCAGCCCCTTTTTATTTCTTAATGGTCTCATTTTTATACGGCGGCAGCCAAGGTTCGCTGCCGTTTTTTTCGCGAAGAAACCTTGCCCCGACTGATTGCAGCCATTGGTTATGCTCTTCGGCTAATTGCTTAACCCGTTCCGGTTCTTTGTCCGCTAAATCGTTCTCTTCAAACGGGTCATCTTTGAGATGATACAATTCTGTCCGACCATCTTCATAACGCCGAATCAATTTCCAATCGTCTTTGCGAATCACACCGCCGGGAAAGGCTCCGTAATGCGGATAATGCCAGTATAATGCGTCCCTTTTGGGAGCGGCACCGCCTTCCAAGATCGGTTTAAGTGAAATGCCGTCCAAATGCTGTTTCGGTTTCAACGGCAAACCGGCAAGATCCAACAGCGTTGGATAAAAATCATTCGTAATCACGGGAACATCGGACACACTGCCTTTTCCGTGCGGTAAGCGGATAATATACGGAACACGATGACCGCCTTCGTAGAGCCAAGACTTACCGGCACGGATCGGGAGGTTCGACGTGGGACCATTCACTTGACCGCCGTTATCAGAAACGAAACAAATGATCGTATTATCCAAGAGTTTTTCTTCACGCAGCGAATCAATGACCTTGCCGACGGCGGTATCCATTGACTCAACCATCGCAGCATAAACCGGATGCGATTGAATTTTTCGGATTTGAATCGGTTTGCCGTTAGCGTTTTGCTCCCCCGATGCTGCAAGTATTTCTTTGCCGCCTGTCGGCAAGTGCAGACGTTCGGCTTTCGCCCGATATTTTTCAATCAGCGGTTCCGGTGCAAGAAGCGGAGTGTGAACCTGATAAAAAGCAAAATACAAAAGGAACGGAGAATCCTTTGCTTCTCTTATTTGTTGAACGGCTTCCTTTGCCAAACGGTCAGTCAGATATTCGCCGTCAGGACCATCGGGCAATTTGGGATTGTTATACGGCGAGAAGTAACCGCCCTGACCCGGATTCCCTCTTGACCAGCCACCGATATTAACATCAAAGCCTTGATTTTTCGGCCAAAATTCTTCTGTCGGTCCCAAATGCCATTTTCCGACATAGATAGTTTTGTAACCCGCCTCCTTAAAGGCTTCTGCCAGAGTGATTTCGTTCAACGGCATCCGGTCATTGTATTCCGCCCCGCGAAATCTTGCGGCATCGTTCGCCCCGAACCAATTTGTACAGGCTCCGCGTGCCGGATATTTTCCCGTCATAATACTGAATCGGGTGGGAGAGCATACGCTGCAAGCCGCATAACCGTTAGTAAAACGGACTCCTTCTTTTGCAAGACGATCTACGTTAGGAGTCTCGTAAAACGTGTTCGGATTATTGGCTCCAATATCCATCACGCCGAGGTCATCCACCAGAAAGAAAACGATGTTAGGGCGTTCTGCTGCGAAAAGAACTGAAGATGTCAACAGAATCAGTCCAGCAAGCAATCGCGAACACATATTAAGCGAGTCGGCGAGAAATTTTGTTACAAAAATCATTGTATAGATTTGGTTAATGTTAATGTTGTTTGGAATACCTGCTTGTCAATGACTTCAATTTCAAGCGGTGATGATTTTTCATCGGCATAGACCGGATGAACATACCAAATTAATTCCGCTTCGGCATCAACGAAGGTATTCTGCTTCGCTTCCGGAATCCCTCGTGTTTTATCAAATCCGGTATTCTTGAAAACGAGAACACGGTATTTGCCGGCAGGCGCACCGGCATACCGGGCATTGACCATAATTTTGACGTTCCCGTTTTCGTCCGTTTTGCCGAGCATTGCCCAAGGAATCACCGCTTCAGTTGCAGCAAGCCGGACGGTTGCTCCCGCAAGCGGTGAACCGTCCGTATTCATAATCGTTAGTTCGCAAGGCATCAAATCAGGAAGTCCCGCCGGACGGTGTTCCCGTGAACAGCTGGCGAACCCGATGATACAGAATAAAGCGATGAGATTTCGTCTATTCATCAACCGATTACAATCCATCGGTTTCACCTCCCGCAATCGAGCCGATAGCCCCCCAAACACCGTAAGGTGAAATTCCCCCGTTCACCGGTGCCTTGGCACTCAAATCTCCTGTATCAATGGTTTCCGTAATGAATCGAACCGAAGCATCTCCAAAGGCTCCCGACACCCCGCCGGTATGATAACTTGATGCGGCGTGAATTGACCGTTGAACCCTGAAACTCCCCCAGTTATCCGTTGTATCGGTAATACAGTTCGGCGAATTCGGCGGTAAAATTGTTGCAAATCCTGTAATGAACGGCATCGCTGCGCCCCAGGATTGACCGGCAAAATTCCAGGGAGTATAGGTACTCAAATACCGTCCTGATGCGGCGGTGAGCAAAGCGGCTCCCGGATTATAGGTCGAGGTTGATGTATCGGTTGTTTTAGTCTTAAATAATGCTTTTGCCGCCGCATTGGCTTCTGTAACGGAACCGGCTTTGGCTAATGTCCGGTTTTCCGGTACGGCAATACAGTGTTCGGAAACGGCAATAGTATTGCTCAAACCATCGGAAATATCGCCTGTATTACGTTTTGTAAGCCCTGTTTTTGTAATCTCAAACTTAAAAAAGCCGCGCCGGTTCGGCTTGTTGGGATTATCTGCGTCCGACAGGGAATTGTCGCTGACAATGTCGGGAAAATCACCATGGGAATACATATAACTGGTACGTCCCCACTGTTCTGGATTTTTGCCCGCCCCTTCCGCATCGGATGGACAGAGAAAAGAGGAAACCGGAGTACACCAAATTCCCCTATCCGATGCTGCACCGGGTCCGTTGTGAATATTGTTGCTGATAGTGGCGTTACCTGCCGTCATAGATGCCAATTGCAGAGTACACTCTTCGTAAAGGCTGCTTTGTTCGATGAACGGCAAAATCGCATAGTTCATTCCCGCATTAGCAAAGATATTGGTACCATTGTCAAAAGGAAAAACACCCGGAAAGACAGATTGAGCATCGTGATGCGTGTGTAGTGCCAGTGCAATCTGTTTGAGGTTGTTGGTACAGGACATTCTTCTTGCTGCCTCGCGTGCTGCCTGAACAGCTGGCAGCAGTAAGGCAATCAGGATACCGATGATGGCAATGACGACTAATAATTCAACGAGAGTGAATCCGATTCTACGGACTTCCGTCTCTCTCTCTCTTACACTTACGTGAGGTCAATTTTGCAGCACTTTGCTGTTTCAAACTTGTTGTAAACATATACTATCCTTTCCTTGTTGGCGGTCGTCCATTGACCGATTGGGTTATTCTTGCATCCCTTGTTTCAATAGCCTGTTTATCTATATGATTAGTATGCGTTCATTGTATTGTCACCATATTCTCTTGTCAACCCCCTCCCTGTGGAAGTTAACTTTCACACAATTTCAGGAATGGAGTGCAACGGCAACAGCACCCTTTACTCTGCCTCTCTGTTCCTATAACCATTGCAAGAACCGTGCCAAAGGAATTACCATTGCGGTGTTTGTGAAGAGAAAAAGAGATTTTTCTCTTGTTTTAAGGAGTTTAATTGTTGTTAAAAAAATTATTTTTATAGATTGGCGTTTATTTTCAGAAGGCATTTACAAACGAAACTAGATTATTTCACGGGCAAACTATCACATATCACGGTTTTGCCGTTAAATATGGTAGTTTTCTTGTGTGTTTAACGGGGAAGCAGAATAATCAAGAGAAGTCGCGTGCGTTACCGGATAGAACACGTTTTTGGCGAACAGAAAACGCTGATAGGCGATGAAGCGTTGAGGGTTATTGGGATGGCGAGGGCGAAGTTTCAGATAGGTTTGCGGAATACGGTTAGTAAATACGCCCTGGTTAAAGGGGTAAGAAATATGTTATGTTTATCGATTATGAAGCCGTGCTGCCGACCATTTTTCCCCCTTCACTCTTCCTGCTGCACCCCTCCGTACTTCTGTGTTTCCCCGGTTAATCGGCATTTTTTCAGGATTCCCTTCAACAGAGCGGCGGCGGCTCTGATGATGCTTCATTATTAAACGGCGTTGACCGAAGCGGTTCATATATTATCGACCTTTATACCAATCTTCGTTATCACGCATTGTAACATAATCGTAATGAAATTCCCCGCCGCCGTGTTTTTCGTAATTGACAACTTCGCCGTCAACCGTGAGAGCAAAACCATCGCAGTCAACATACCACGTCAGCAATGCCAGTAGATAGTGAAACGCAGATTCGCGTTCATCTTTTAGCAAAGCGGCGAGTTGTTCACGTTGAACGGATGTTAACTCTTTTACAAAAGAAAATTTATTGTTCTCAAACGTCCCTTTGCGGATTAGATTGATATTACAACTGTTCTTTGCCCCTTCCGCCAACTCTTTGATAAACGCTCTGTATTTCTCGACCGGTGTCATTATGTGTTCCCTTAAATCACTTATTCATCTTCGCCCACGAATCCCGGAGCGAGACTGTGCGGTTGAATACCAACTGCGACGGCTTGCTGTCCGCAGAATCAATGCAGAAATAACCAATACGTTCAAATTGGAATCTGTCCGTTGACACTGCGTCCGCCAAACCCGGCTCCAATTTGGCATCAGAAATAATTTGCAGCGAATCCGAATTCAAATAATCCTTATAGTCCGCCGCATCTTGCGGGTCGTCAGGATTTTCCCGCGTAAAAAGACGGTCATAAAGCCGGACTTCGGCATTTAAGGCATATTCCGCACTGACCCAGTGAATCGTTCCCTGTACCCGCCGTCCGTCCGCTGACGTGCCGCCCCGCGTTGCCGGGTCGTATTCGCAATGCACCTCCGTTACACTGCCGCCGGCATCTTTCACACAGCCCGTACACTTCACATAATAAGCGTAACGCAAACGGACTTCCTGTCCGGGCGTAAGACGATAATACTTCTTCGGCGCATTTTCCATAAAATCGTCCTGCTCAATGTACAGCACTTTCGAGAACGGTACGAAACGTGTTCCGTCCGCCTCATTTTCGGGATTGTTCACCGCTTCGAGTTGCTCCGTCTTATCGTCAGGATAATTGCTGATAACCAGTTTGACCGGTTTCAGCACGCCCATCCGCCGCAAAGCCCGCTTGTTCAGGTCTTCCCGCACGGCATTTTCCAGTTTCATAACATCAATAATGCTGTTCATCTTGGCAACGCCGATTTCCTTGCAGAATGCCCTAACCGCTTCCGGCGTGTATCCCCGCCGCCGGAAACCGCAGATGGTCGGCATTCGCGGGTCATTCCAGCCGGAAATGAGACCGCCTTTGACGAGTTCCAGTAATTTACGTTTGCTCATCACGGTATAGGTCAAATTCAATCGGGCAAACTCATACTGATGCGGTCTCCAGATACCGTCAAGGTTATCGAGAAACCAATCGTAAAGCGGACGATGATGTTCAAATTCCAGCGTACAAATCGAATGTGTGATGTGTTCGATAGAATCTTCGAGACCGTGCGCCCAATCGTACATCGGATAGATGAGCCATTTTTTGCCGGTACGGTGATGTTCGCTCTTGACGATGCGGTACATTACGGGGTCGCGCATATTGAAATTCGGCGAGGCAGGGTCAATTTTAGCCCGCAGTGTCCGTTCTCCTTCGCCGAATTCACCGGCACGCATTTTTCGGAATAAATCGAGATTTTTTTCCGGCGTAAATTCCCGACCTGCGCTCGGTTTCATCGGTTGATCCGGCGTTCCCCGATTGTCCCGCATTTCGTCCGGCGTTTGGTCGCAGACATAAGCCAAACCTTTTTTGATAAGTTCCTCTGCCCAAGCGTACATTTGTTCAAAGTAATCGGAAGCGTACCGGATTTTTCCGGTCATATCTTCGCCGGTAATCCATTGAACGTCTTCGATAATGGATTCGACATATTCGGTTTCTTCTTTGGACGGATTTGTGTCATCGAATCGGAGCGTGAAGTTGCCGTTGTACTTCTTTGCCAAACCGAAATTGAGGCAGATACTTTTGGCGTGTCCGATGTGCAGATAGCCGTTGGGTTCGGGGGGAAACCGGGTTGCAATTTGTCCGCCGTTCTTACCGGCTTTGATGTCGTCTTCGATGATTTGTTCGATGAAATTCAAATGGGCTTCGTGTGCTTCGTTGGTCATTATGTTTCGTTAATGGCAATGTATTATCGGAGTACCTATGCTTACGATACACATAATTATACACGTTTTGCGGAATATTACATTGACTTTTGTCTGTTAATTTGTTAGGAATTGGGGTTATTCAAACGGCAAGGACAGTTCAAGATGACAGCACAGTACCGTGTTGCAACTCCAAAAACATCGCTTATCATTGCGACGTACGAGCAGCCGGAGTTTTTGCGTCTGGCGATTTTATCGGCACTGGAACAGACCCGATTGCCGGACGAAATTGTCATCGCCGATGACGGTTCCCGCAACAGTACCGCCGATGCCGTGAGAGAAATGAAAAAAATATCGCCCGTTCCTCTCATTCATACTTGGCTGCCGGATGAAGGATTTCGGGTGATGCTTGCCCGGAATAATGCCGCTGCTGCTTCAACAGGAGAATATCTGATTTTTCTTGACGGTGATTGTTATCTCCACCCATTCTTCATAGCGGATCACCTTTCGTTTGCCGAACCAAATCGATGGGTTTGCGGAACCAGAGTGAACATCAAGGCAAAAAGAAAAGAATATATTTTACGAACCGGTGATAGGCGGATTACTTTTTTTAGTTGGGGAACATCCAAGAAATTCCACGCCGTCAGATCACGCCTGCTTGCTATTTTGCGAGAAAAAAAGGGGGGGGGTATGGCAAGTGCAAATTTTGCGGTTTGGCGCAGCGATTTTGAAAAAGTGAACGGCTTTAACGAACGTTTTGCCGGTTACTGCGGCGAAGATTATGAATTGGCGTGCCGTCTTGAAGATATTGGTGTTCCGATGAAAAAAATGGTTCATCTCGGTATTGCTTATCATTTTGACCATCCGAGACGCGATAATATCCGTTGGGAAGACGGAACAGGAAGAGTGGGGATGCTGATGCAGCAAGTCCGCAGCGAAGAAAAGGGAAGAGCAAAAAATTGGTTTGAACAGGGCGTTGGAAGACGGATTTATAATTATCGCTGCCGAAAATCAATAGACTTGCGGGGAATCAACGGTTTTGTACAAACGTCTGTATATCCTTGAGCAATTTTTAGGATAATACCGTTTCTGCTCCTTGATGTTTTTCCCTCCAACACGCGGTTACCCCGCTCCAAAGATAGAATGATAAAGCCGGTAACCGCCGGAAAGATTATAGACATCAAAACCGTTTTGACTCAATATCCGGCTTGCCGAATAACCCCGCTGTCCGACCTGACACGTTACGTAAACCGTCTTGTTTTTGTCCAGTTCATCAAGACGGCTCCGCAAACTATCAAGCGGGATATTGATGAACCCGCCGATGTGTCCGTTTGCGTATTCCTTTTCGGTGCGTGTGTCGAGCAGAATGATACTTCCGCCGCGCGGCAGCGTTGCAACATTATGCCAGTGAAACTGTTTTACCTTGCCCGTCAAAATGTTTTCGATAGCAAAGCCCGCCATATTGACAGGGTCTTTTGCCGATGAATACGGCGGAGCATAACAGAGTTCCAGTTTCGTCAAATCATAAGCGGTCATACCGGCACGGATTGCCGTTGCCAATACATCACAGCGTTTGTCAACGCCGTCATAACCGGTGATTTGCGCTCCGAGAATTCTTCCGCTTCCGCTCTCAAAAATGACTTTCATCGCCATAAGTGCGGCATCAGGATAATAACCGGCGTGACCCGGCTGACAGAGAAAGCATTTATCGTAACGAAAACCCATTTTTGCTGCCGTCTTTTCATTGATACCCGTTGCCGCTGCGGTCATATCGAAAACCCGAAGGATTGACGAACCTTGTGTGCCGCAATACTTTGATGCAATGGAGCAAATGTTGTCGGCAGCGATGCGCCCTTGTTTGTTAGCGGGACCTGCCAGCGGAATAAATGCCTTTTGACCTGTTACAAAATCAGTAACTTCCGCCGCATCGCCGACGGCGTAAATGTTTTCGTCCGACGTGAGCATTCGACTGTTGACGACAATGCAGCCGTTCTCATTCAAAGCGAGACCTGCCGACCGTGCCAGACCGCTGTCCGGTACGACACCGATTGCCGCTATAACCAAGTCAGCATTGCGGAGAGACCCGGCGTAGGGCTGCTGCCGTGTCTTTTCCGTAATATCGCTGTTGAGATACAGATGAACGCCTTTGGATTCAATATGCCGATGGACATCACAAGCCGCATCGTAATCGAACGGAGCGAGTACCTGATTGCTGCGCTGAATGATTGTAACGTCCATTCCGAGACGATACAGATTTTCTGCTGTTTCCAAGCCGATGTATCCTCCGCCGGCAATCACTGCCTTTTTCGGTTTTTTGCTGTCGATAAACTCTTTGATTTTGTAAGTATCGCGGATAGTGCGCAGCGTAAAAATCCGTTCGGCTGCAATACCGTCAATTTCCGGCAAAATCGGCACTGCTCCCGGCGAAAGGATGAGTTTGTCATAACTTTCGCTGTAAGTCTCTCCCGCAGGATAGGTCTTAATTGTAACCGTTTTTGCGCTGCGGTCGATTCCGATTGCTTCGTGCTGTAGCCGGACATCAACGTTAAAGCGGTTACGAAAACTCTTCGGCGATTGGAGGATGAGTTTTGATTTTTCAGTAATTTCTCCGCCGATGTAGTACGGCAGTCCGCAGTTTGCAAAGGAGATAAATTCTCCTTTTTCTAATAGAATGATTTTTGCTTGTTCGTTGAGCCGCCGCAGCCTCGCTGCTGCCGTTGCCCCGCCTGCAACTCCGCCGATGATGATGACTTTCATTGTACTCTACTTCTTTTACGTTAAATTTCGGTGATGACAGTGAATCCTTGAAAATCAAAGAAAAGCAATCACAAAAGCCGGAATTTCAAGTGTAACGAGTATAACATAAAGACAGCCCCCTTTCCGTATTCTTCCAATTCCGACTGTTAGTGTTCGTGTTCATATCGTCAATAAAATTCCGCCGCATTCCGTCCGTTGCCGCTAACTACGTATCCGTTGCGGACTTGTCTTACCGCCGATAATGCAGTAGAATCAAGGGTCCGCCCGCACAGCGGCAATAGCGGTTTTCCTTTTATCCTTTTTAAGTTTATGAAACGCAGAGAATTTTTACATCGTTCCGTATTAACCGGTGCGGCGGCATTGCCGGTTTATACTTTTTCTTCTGCTGCTGCGTTCAAACCGGTTCAGGCACAGTCGGCAAACGACCGGCTCGGCATTGCCCTCATCGGTTGCGGCGGTCAGGGAACCGGCGATATAAAATCCGCCGCCCGGGTCGGTGACGTTGTTGCCGTTGCCGATGCCGATTTAGGACACGCCGAAAACGTCAAAAAGATATTTGACGGCAAACCGGCGGTCTATCAGGATTATCGAAAACTGCTTGAAAACAAAGATGTTGACGTTGTGATTCAGGCAACGCCCGACCATTGGCATACGAAAATCAACATCGATGCCTTGCGTGCCGGTAAAGATGTCTATGGAGAAAAGCCGTTTTCTCTGACCATTGCCGAAGGACAGCAACTTTGCAAAGTTGTCAAAGAAACCGGTCGGGTTTTCCAAACCGGTACTCAACAGCGCAGCGGAAAGGAATTTCAAACGGCAGTCGAATTAGTTCGCAACGGGCGCATCGGCAAACTGAAACGGGTTTTGGTTGCTTTGCCGTATTACAATACATCCGGCGGTCCGTTTTTGCCGGGCGAAGCGGTTCCGGCGAAACTCGATTGGGAACTTTATCAGGGACAGGCTCCGGTTCATCCGTACATTCCGCAGCGGACGCATCGGATTTTTCGCTGGTGGTATGAATATGCCGGCGGAATAATGACCGATTGGGGGAATCATCACATCGACATCGCTCATTGGGGTATGGATGTTGAAACGACGGGACCGCTGACGGTCGAGGCACGGGGTATTTTTCCGAACGAAGGCAAACCGGATTGTTTCAACACGCCGGATAGGTTTTTCTCCGCAATGAAATATCCGGGCGGTCTGGAATTGTTCTTTTACGTTACGCTGGCGGAAAAGCCGAAATTCGGCGATACGACTACGCATCAGGAAACGGGCAAGGAGCAGTTTGATTGGCTATTCGGCAAGGACTGTCCGCAGGATGTTCACGATAATAAGCGCAACGGCATTATGTTCATCGGCGATAAGGGGCGGGTGTTCGTCAATCGAGGCGGTCTTTTCGGCAAACCGGTTGAGGAGTTGAAGGAAAATCCGCTGCCGGACAGTATTGACGGCAAGCCGCGTTGGAGGGTTAAGCCGAGCGGCGATCACATAAAAAACTTTTTCGATTGTGTCCGCAGCCGGGAGGAACCGGTTGCACCGGCACGCATTGAACACCGGTCGGTTACGGCGTGTCATTTAACGAACATATCAATTCGTTTGGGCGGACGCAAATTGCAGTGGGATTCCGTTAAGGAATCAATCATCGGCGACACCGAAGCCGATGCAATGCTCCGTCGCGAACAACGCAAGCCCTACGGAATTAGCGATTGATTGATAACGGCGATGTTTTTGTACTCCGGTCATCCGCGGCGGTACTACACTACGGGACATTAACCGCTGCGCCGTCATTGACTTTACCGAGTTGCCATATTGTTGTCCAATTCACATCGGCAGTGATAAGTGTTACCGTACCGTCCGCACGTAAAAAGTTTGCATTTGCGCCGTGACTGCTGCCGAACACCGCCTCCCTGTGGACAGAATCGTGGCTAGTACCCGTTCCGAACCACGCATCGGGCAGCACTCCCTGTCCGTGTACGTCCAATGTGTCTCGACCGTGCCGCTTGATGGGCGGTATATCTTTCCATATCATTCTTGCCATGTTCATACTGCCGTGTACGGAATGAGCGGCAAAATAACCGCCGTCCCACTGGGCTTCATTATTGAACTTCGGTGTCTTGTTAATGAATTCAGTAGGAATAAACTTTTCACCGGCAACCAGTTGATTGCTTGTTCCGTCTTCCAGCCATCCAAACGTATCACGGGATTCCCACGTAAGTATGTACCGGCTGTCGCCGCCGTCCACACCGAGATAGTGTTTCGGATTGCTGCCGGTTGCCGACCACGGCGCACCGTTATCATTCGCAAAGGTAAGGAGCGGCAGGCGTAACGGACTGGAATTGAGATCGCTGGAAGTCGGTTTGGCATAACGGTAATAATCTTTGGTCGTGTTCACACCGCCCGGATGGACACTCGACTGCCAATACGCATAGAGCGACACCTGCCTGAACCAGTGCGAGTAGTCAGGGGCTGCGCCAGTGGGGTCAAAGACCGAGACAGCCGCATAATCTCCGCGGGGACCGTTATTGTTGTCGTTAGACCCGGTAGGATCGCTTGGGGACGGCGGGGAATTATCCACGTAAGAAGCCCCCGCCCGCCGGTCCGGACATTGATACGTCTCCACCGAACCGAACGCTTGGCGGTAATACAGATAATTCGACTTGTCCAGCGGATTATTACTTGGATTTTTGAGAGCATTCACAAACCACAGTCCGATGTCCGTGTTGTTATTTCCGTTAAACGTCAGCGGTGCATACCGCGGCGCAGCCATCGTCGGATTGAGTTCGATGCTGTTCAAGGCTTCGTAAAGTCCGTTCTGCTCAATGTAAGGATAGAGAAGGGCAAGCCAAGACGGACGGTTAGCGAAAATAGCAACCGGCACCAATGCACTATGGGCATCGTGATAGGTATGAATACCGATACCGATTTGCTTGAGATGATTCGCACACGTCATTCGCCTTGCGGCTTCGCGTGCAGCCTGCACTGCCGGTAACAAGAGGGCAATCAATATGCCGATGATGGCAATGACAACGAGGAGTTCGACAAGAGTGAAGCCGATTCTACGGGATCCCGTCTCTCTCTCTCTTACGTGAGGTCAATTTTGCAGCACTTTGCTGTTTCAAACTTGTTACGAACATATCCTTTCCTTTCCTTGTTGGCGGTCGTCCAGCGACCGGTTGGGTTATTTTTGCATCCCTCATCTAATAGCCTGATTATCTATATGATTAGTATGCGTTCATTGTATTGTCATCTGTTTTCTTGTCAACCCCCTCATTATTTTTCGTTTCGGATGCGAACCTCACCGGTGTTTTGTTGAGGCGTACCCGGAGTGCTGCGTTCTTTATTGGGGGCTGTTCACTCTCTTTTGCTCTCGTCAGCCGGTTGCGGTCTATCTACAACGAAGTCAAACTTTCGCGGACCGTTCTTTCGGACTTCAAACGAGAGCGGACTGTTGTCAGGGGTAGTGTATTGCAGGTCAACCGTTTGGGTTGTGATCACACTCTCGGACTCTGGGTCGGTAGTGTCGGATTTTTCTAAATCCGTTGATGTCAGCCAAACCTTGTAGTTGCCGGGCGGAATTCCGGTACCGTCTTTTTCCACACCGATAGAGTAACGTCCTTGTTTGTCCAAGCGTCCCATAAAACTTTTTGCCTTCGTTTCAAACACAACGGCACCGTGCGGCAACGGCGAGCCGTCATCCGAAAATGTGACCGTACCGGTAACTTTGAGATTTTGCGAACATCCGGTAAGCACAAAAAGTAGTATCAGTAAAAAAACACGCATAACCATTTTATTGTTGTCAGACAATTTCATTCCGTTAAAAACGGATGCCGACAATAGAGACGTACTTGCAATTAATGTGCCAAACACATTATCAAGGGATAAAAAAAATGAAATTCAGCAAGAAACACCGGTATTATTGGACCATTGAGCCGTCCTGACAGATGAATTTCCGGTTTATGTCTTGCGGCAGCCTTGCCATAGAAATCGGCTTTTCCGTGAAATATAACGGCTATCCCGTGATATTTGCTGGATAGCCTATCACATATCACGGAAACAAAACCGCCTATTGGGGGAAGGCTAATCGACTACCGTTTCCCGAACGACCTCTTCTATTGTTGATATGCCGGCGAAAATCTTTTGCAAACCGGCATCACGCAGCATCGTCATTCCGTGCCGGTTGGCTGCCTCCCGCAAAGATGCCGCCGAGGCTCCGTTGTTTATCAGCGCACGAATATCGTCCGTTATCGGCATAAATTCGTGTATTGCCGTGCGCCCCTTGTAACCTGTATTGTTACACACTGAACAGCCTTTGCCGCGATAAAACTTTTTTCCCGCAACATCTTTGGGCGTTAATTGCAACTCGTATAACTGGTCAGGCGACGGAGTAAATTCTTCCCGGCAATCCGTACATATCTTGCGGACAAGCCGCTGCGCTAAAATCGCCTGCACCGTTGCCGTTATCAAAAATGACGGAATCCCCATATCCTTAAGCCGCGTGATGGTACTCGGAGCATCATTCGTGTGCAGCGTGCTGAATACCAAGTGTCCCGTCAGCGAAGCCTGCACCGCTATCTCCGCCGTCTCTTTATCTCGAATTTCGCCGACGAGAATAATATCCGGATCTTGACGCAAAATGGAACGCAGGCATTGTGCAAACGTGTTGCCGATGTCCGCATCAATCGGCATTTGAATAATCCCGTCAATATCGTATTCGACGGGGTCTTCGGTCGTCATCAGTTTATCCGTAATCATATTCAATTCGGACAAAGCGGCATAAAGTGTTGTTGTTTTCCCTGAACCTGTCGGTCCCGTTACCAGCACAACACCGTTAGGTCTTTCAATGGCTGCGCGAAAATCACGCAGCAAAGCCGGCTCCATACCGACTTTGTCTAAATCAAGCATCACGACGGATTTATCGAGAATACGGCAAACAACGCTTTCGCCGAAGAGTGTCGGCAGAACACTGACGCGTAAATCAACGATATGCCCGCCGACAGTCAAACGGATACGTCCGTCCTGCGGCAGCCGCCGTTCGGCAATATCGAGGTCTGCCATCACCTTAATACGGGTCGTGATTGCCGAAGCAAGATGCCGGGGCGGAGGCACCATTTCGTAAAGCGTTCCGTCCGCTTTGATACGGATTTTGAATTCATCTTCAAACGGTTCAAAATGAATGTCGCTGGCATTGTCTTTGATACCGAGCAGGAACACCATATTGAGGAGTTTGCGCACCGGTGCCGATTCGCTTAATGCTTCGATACTCGCCAGGTCGATAGCACCGGATTCGAGGGCATTGGCGGCATCACGGAATAATTTGCTGTTTTTGAGTTCGCCGATAATCGATTCAACACTGTCGATGCCGGTTGCATAGTACCGGTCGTATGCCTGCTGAATATCTTTCGGCGTGGTAACAACGGCCTGAATTTGATAGCCGAGAAAGTTCCGCAGTTCGTCGAGCGTCGTAACATTTTGCGGTTCGCACATTGCGACGACGAGCGTATTGTCCCTCAAAGAGACTGGAATGACCTTATAAATTTGCGCCATCGGTTCGGAAACTAAACTGATGACATCGTGCGGAATGGTCAACTCGGCAAGACTGATGACGGGCAGATTCATCTGTTCGCCTAGTGCGCCGGCAATCTGCTCGTCATTGACGTACCCCATCGAGATGGCGGTTTCGCCGACCTTCTCGCCCTGCCGCTGAAGATGCTCTTCGAGAAGGATTTCAAGTTG
>JAITOZ010000280.1 GCA_031289675.1 Planctomycetaceae bacterium | reverse complement strand
TCTTTTTTCTGCTTCAATAGATGTATGATGTGCCGGATAATAATGATTTCCGACAGCGAAAGCAATGGGGAATTGGTAATGGAGAACGGCGTTGTGTTGTAACCGTTTTGCGTTGTGTACCAAGACGCAAAAGAAATGTATTTCCCCTTGCCGCTGAAAATCGGCAGGTGTCCGTATTTTTATTCCGTTTGACAGAATGTACAATTGTCCGGAGAGCATACGATAACCCTAACCTTAAGCGACGAGAGAATAACCAGACCGCACACAGCGAATCGCAGCCAATTTTGGTTACGTTTTGCAAGAGAATTGTTTGTTTATTTTCTGCGATGCGGTATTCCATTTGGGCAAAATGACGAATAAAAAAAGGGCGGGTAGCCAAAGTCTTACGTACTCAAAATTGACGACAATTTCGTTTCACGTTGAATTTTCTCAAAGGGTACGTCGAGATAATAGCATATCATCTCCTTTAATCGGTATTCCAATTCCTCTTGACTGACCGGCAGTTTCGTCTCGGCAGGCGGTGATTGAACATAATCATCAAAGCAGCGATGCCAAGCAATCAAATCGACCAAATCGCCAATTGTCTTGTACTGCTTCGATATATCTTTGAATTGAAAACTTAACCAATTGGAAAATGCAATGATAACGATGCCGCCAAAACCAATTATCAACCAGGGAATAATAGGACCTGCCCAATGCGACCTGAACATATCGCAAACGGCTATTCCTAAAAAAATCGAAAAGACATAAAGAATTGCACCACTAATCAAGCCGATGTGATAAATCCGCCGATTGGGTTCATAGTACCGGCAGGAATGGGGAAGCATTTTTTCCCAAAGCCGGATACGCCCGATTCTATCCGGATACGCTTGACGAATATCCGTTACGGCAGTAAAAGAGTCCGAAACGGTGTTTTGCAACTCTAAAAGGATTTCCTTTTTATATTTTTCCTGCGGGTCGGATACACCGCTGATGTTCAATCGGCCGGCGGTATAAGATGCTAAAGTGCCGAAAGTGTCGAGGGCATCCGGAAAATCCGGGTCGTCCCCGGCAATCTCAATATGAAACTCATCTTCGATGATGAGCATCAATTCAACAAGGTCAAGTCCCATTATCCGTTCTGCGGTGTCAAGGCGTTTTGTGTTTGTTGCGGTGAGTGACGTATAAAAGTCCTGCAAAGAATAATAACGTCGAAGACCGGATTACTGAAAATTCCTGATAACGTTAAAGAGCAATTCGATGATCGCTGCATAACTGCCCAGTTCCTCTTGATATGTTTTTTCAAGCATCTCATTAAATGATTTATCCAAATCGAATACCAATTCATTTTCGATGATACGCACATCGAACTCGAGCATTCTGCCCGACCGGAGAAAGTGATTGAGTACTGCCGTCAGTACCCGCTCTTGGATGTTGTCCAACTTGCTTTTCAATTCGGCAATATCAAGGTTGTATTTTTCCTTGATTGTCTGCAAAATCTTACGGATAGCCAACCTCACGAGAGGATTGTGAGAATCCAAAAACGGTTTGATTATTTCCCAACGTGCCAGCATATCGTTTAGCCGGGTGTCGTCAATTTTCCGCAACTGACGCAGTGCCGATTCGCTGCCAAAACGATTTGCTGCAATCCGTAATGCCTCCGGCTCTTTGACGGTGCAGCCTTGCTGCAACATAATTATCAGCCGTAGTTTTATATTGTTTTCTTCGGACAGGTTTGTCATTTGAAACGTTACCGTACCGGTCTCGAAACAATCCATAAGCGGAACATACGAAGCGAAAAGATTGACCGGAATGTCCGTCATTCCGAACGCTCTGTTTTCTACGAAATCAAATTGCAAGGGCGATTCATTGAATTTGCCGCTGCCCTTACTCCGCAAAATGCTGAGCAGCGGTTCGCTGCTTCGGAACGGTACAATTTCTAAACCGGAAAGGAACAAGTCCGCCTCAAACGGTTTTTCGATGGTGCGGTCAGTAAAGCGGATTTTAACGTTGCTCAATGCAAGCAAATCAAATTCCAAATCGGACAGCGTTTGTTTTTCCGCTTTGCCTGCCTGTTCATAGATTCCTTGCAAGTCATTGATGACCAACGCTTTCCGCTTGTCAGTAGCGATAAGATATTGGATTATCCGCAGATTAAGGTTAATTTCTTTCGCTTCTATATCGAAATTGCTGACAGGATGGTTCTTTCGTTGAAAGCGGCAATTCTTGAAAACCAAACCGTGAGAACTGCGCTGTATTTCGCTGAAGGTTACGCTGATACCGGTAGTCCGTTCGAGGGAACGCAAAAAGTACCGCAGAATTGGAGCATCGAAATATCCCCAAGTGAAAAAGAGCATAGGAACGAGAAAGAGCATCGGCATCAGGAGAATCAGCCAAGTCCGCTTCCGATGGAACAGCGGACGTTCCTTTTCGATTATTTTCGTTTGCAGCAACTCGTTGTTCATCGTTTGATCTGCCGTCTTTTGGACAACCGGTACTAAAAGCAGGCTCTAACCGTCTCCATTTTTAAGCAATGGAATCCCGTCTGATACTGCTGTATTGCATTAGATTTGTTCCGGAACCGTTTTTTAATCGCGAAGGCACGAAGACCGCAGAGTTTTTTTATGTTCTTTTTTCCTCTTCTTCGTGTCCTTCGCGATTAAAAAAACGACTTTGCAGGTGACCTGCCGCCGAAAAACGTTCGGGAGTTGTTGTTTAGCCAAAAATGGTTACGGAATAACCTGCTCTATTCCCGGCAAGTCCGGCAGATTGTCTGCCTTGTTCTCCGCCGGTTTCTCCTGTTCACCGTCCGGCTTGTTCTCCGGCGGCGGAACCTCGTTCTTCGGTTTCGTTCTGAATACGTTCGCTTCCGTCAAGTGAATCTTCTTGTACACATCTTCGGGAATCACATAATACCAGTCTGCAAAACGCGCCGACAACCTTTCCGCCCGCTTTTTTCCCGCTTCAATATCCGCCTTGTAACGCTCCTCTTCTCGCTTATTTTCTTTCTCAACGGCTTCGATTTCTTTTTGAATACCCATTTGCAACTTTTCGGCGTCTTCCGGTTTTGTATCTTTCGGCACTTCCGGCATTTCAGGTATTTTTTTCACTTCCGGTACCGGAATAGCCGATGCGTCAAAGTCCGCCGTGATAAACAGATACCGGTTCGCTCCGAGCGTCTTTTTCTCTTCTGCCGTCTTACTTCCATCCGGCTGCCCTTCCTCCGGTTGTTTGGCGGCATCCTCCTTGATTTCGCTTTCCGTGCCGGTCAAATCGCCGAAACGCAGATTGTAACGGATACCGTCTTTCATCCGCAACTGAATGTCGCCTTCATTTGACAAAAGTTGTAACTTGGTTTTTGTCTTATCGCCTTTCAAGTCCGGTATGCCAACAAGATAGAACCCCGTTTTTTTCATTGACGCATCCGCATCCGCTTTGATTTTCCCGAACGCTTTGCCTTCCCGAAGCGATTTTGCTAACTCGCCGGGTTTTCGTAACACGCTGACAATTTTCAAATCGTTCAAAGCCGAAACGGCGGCATCAAGCGTTTCCGTATTCAATTCCTTGTCCGCTTCTACCTTGCGTTCGTAATACTGATAATTCTGCCCTTTGAACCCCATCATTTTACCGGGCTTCCATTTTGCCGCTCCCGTTTCGCTGGCGTTGTAATCGAATGTCATATCGCCCTTGAATTCCGGTGCGAGCGTCTCTTGCAGACCGCCGTCCGATAAACCGACTTCGATTTTGAACGAGTATTCATCAACGAAAATTTGCTTGATGTCCAGCGTGCTGATGTCGAGAAGATTCTTCTCTATCCAGCGGTCAAAGTCCGCCGGAAACCGGCTTGGGTCGATTTCCATTACATAAACCGGCTGCTGTCCCGGAACACGGACGTAATGCAGTTCTTTGCCGGCGGATTCATCCGGTGCTGTCCCGTCCGCTTTGGATGTTACCTTTTTTCCGATAATGAGATTCACGAGTTGTTCGTTATTTGCTGCGCCGAGCGCAATTTTCATACCGGCACTGTCGCCGGCATTGTCCGCGGGGTCAATAACACCGTACATCGCTTGCAGTGCTGCTGTGTCATTACCGCCGTCATTTTGTGTAACAACATCAAGAACCGTCAGACCGGTCAACGCCTCGGCGGTTTTCGCCATCTGGTCTTTCGCATCGGCAGGATAATTATCGTGTGACGGAATCGACCACACACCGCCGATTTCGGCTATCTTAAAGTCCGCCTTTTCGCCGGACGCATCAATTTGGACGATTTCCAACGTCTTAACGGCGAGCGGGTCGGTGAATTTCGGGAAAAGTTGCTTACCTATCATTTCTTCGCTTTTGAATTCGACAACCGCAGGGCGGCTGACGTACACAGCGGCAGCAAGAACAACAGCAAGAATAACAAAAATGAACGTTTTGAGTGTTTCAGACATTTCCTTGCAAACGGGTGATTGATAATTGATAATTAAGAGACGCACACACCGCATACCGCAGCGGCTGCCCTCTATTGTTTCCAACGATTATCTACTATTACCGATTGGTTGTCAAATGCCTGATGCTGCTGCGGAGACAATTTTCAGATTAGGACGGATACAGGAAAATGCTGACTACCTGCTGCCGATACTGATTTTTGTTATACTTATCTGGTATTTCCGGCGGCGTTTGCGCATTGATACCGCTGACCTGCACCGTTGGAAACGTATTGTTCTTTTTGCGCTGCGGTGTCTTGCCGCTGCCGGTCTGCTGCTTTATTATTTGCAGCCGCAGTGGTCGCACCTTGCCGGCATGTCCAATACCGCCGTGTTAGTCGATACTAGTGCCAGTATGGGCAATAAAGATGCGGGCAATAATACTTCCCGCCTCGAAGCCGTCCGTGAATTTTTTAACACGAGCGGATTTCTTGAAACACTTTCGCAGCGGCATACCGTTAAAGTGTATGCGTTCGATTCGGAACTTCGGGGGATAAAACCGGCGGGGGGAGGAAACTCTGCGTCCAACTCTGTGTCAAATTCTGCGCCGGACTTCGGCGGTGCCGGCGGTGAAACTACTGCTCTCGGCGATGCGCTTGCTGAAGTTTTCCGCAAGGAGCGGGGCGAGCCGCTTGCAGCGGTCATCGTTTTTTCAGACGGACAGCAAAATGCCGGTCAAAACATTGACGCTTCATTGGAAACGGCGGCGAATCTGCGGATACCGGTTTATACTGCCGGTGTCGGCAAAACAGAATTGCCAGCGAGTCTCCGCATCGGCAATATTGATGTACCGGAAAGAGTGTTTCCGAATGACGCATTCCGCTTGACTGTACCGATTTTCTGCGAAAATATCCCGCCTGACAAATTTTCTGTTACACTTATGGACAGCACGGCAGATAACGCCGCTGCTGCCGGCAATTCTGTGCAAATCGGCGAACAAACGTTCGATACCGGAACAGAGTCCAACGGTCAGTCCGGTGTACAACGCAGCGTCACGTTCGATGTCAAATTGCCGGCAGTTGGAAAACACAAATTGACCGTTAAAATCAATACGGCACGTGCGGTTCAAACATCTGCCGATGTAGAGCCGGTCGAAAGTACGTTTGAAGTCAATGCTGTTGACCGCAAAGACCGGATACTGCTTTTTGCTTCAGCACCGAGCCGGGATTATCAATTTATTTGTGCGCAGATCGACCGGGACAAAACGATGTCTGCCGATGTTCTGCCGGGCTGGCAGAAGTCCGCTGCCGTTTCACAGAATGCGGACAAGATACTCACAACGTTTCCGGCAACGAGGGCGGAAATGTCCCAATATGATGTACTGATGGCGTTTGATGCCGACTGGCGGGAACTTTCCCCGCAGCAAATTGAGGTGCTGGAGTATTGGATTGCCCGTCAAGGAGGCGGAGCCGTTTTGATTGCAGGCGGTATTCATCAAACGGATACGGTCTCCGGCTGGCTTTACGATAAAATTTTTGAAAAAGTGCGGGCATTGTATCCCGTTGAGTTTTTTTCCAATGAAGCATCCTTTGACAGCAAGATGTTTAACGGAGCGAAGCCGCAGCCGTTTCATCTGACGAAAGCGGGAGAGGCAGCGGTTTATCTGCAGCCGTATTCTGACCCGGTGCAGTCCCGCAGTTTCTGGAACACGTTCGCCGGTTTTTACGGCTGCTTTGCCGTGAAGGGGGTGAAACCGGCGGCAACGCTGCTGGCATCGGCTTCTTCGCCGTCTTCCGTTTTGATGGCAGAGCAGTTTTACGGTTCCGGGCGTGTGTTATACATCGGCAGCGGCGAACTTTGGCGGATGCGGCGCAGCGGCGAAAAAGTTTTTGAACAGATAACGGCAAAGATGATACGCTACGTCAGTCAGGGACGTTTGCAGCGGGATTCCGACAGGGTTTCATTGACGGCGGACAAAAAGCGGTATTCTCTCGGTTCGGCAGCGCAGTTGCGTATCACGGCAAACGATGCTCAACTGAATCCGTTGACCGACCCGGTATTACCGATAGAAGTCCAAATGCCTTCGGGAACAAAACGGACAGCGGAGGCAACGCTTGACCCGAACGTGCCGGGTGTGTATCAAACGTTTGTTCCGCTGACCGAAGAGGGGGCGTGGATGTTTCAATTAAGTCTTTCCGGCGGGTCTGCACCGATTACGGTTACGCAAACACTGCAAGTGCAGATGAGCGGTTTGGAACAGGAACGTCCTAACCGCAATGAGTTATTCTTGGAGCGGTTGGCGAAAGAGAGCGGCGGTACGTATTTCAAGACATTGGATAATTTGAAATCGCTGCCCGAACGCATTCAGATACGTTCGCAAAAGGCGGTACTTGATGCGGCAGCCGAAGAACACCTCTACAGTTATTTGCTTGCGGTCATATCGGCGGCACTGCTCTTGGAATGGCTTTTACGCCGCCTGTGGACGTTGGCGTAACGTCATCAGAGTTGCTGCCGTAATTATTGTAACTTAAAATCGCCGAAGGTATTCTGGATGGTTCGACCGAGTTGCGTTCTCGGCGGCGGACTGACCAGTACGGCGTTAGCAGGTTTCGGCACCGGTAAAGGCATCGGCTGCATATCCCTCTCAAAAAACCGTGTTCCCCGCAGCCGAATCTCTGCCGGTAAAACTATCGGTGCAGGGTCGTAATAACTCATATACCGCACCGGCGGCTGCGGTATCGCTTCCGAAGACAGCGAAGAGATGAAAACGTACAGCGGCGATGTTCTTGCCGGAAATTCCGCCGGACGCATCGCATAACCCGGCTCATAAGGAACGAGATGGAAACGCCGGTTCCATTTATCGTACGAAAATTGTAAATACGGCACCTGCTGATAAACACCGGGCGGAGTCTGCACAGCAGCATTATTGGAAACATTACTTTTAGCAGCATTACCTTGAGCGGCATTGAGAATAGGAGCGAATTTCTTTTCCCAATCCGTTTTTGACCATTCTGTTTTTGAAGTCTCTTCGGCATTATCTGCCTCACCGCTGCCGAAATCAGCGGTACTCTCCTCATCGTCCGCTTCGGATTCTTCGTCATCGGATTCCGGCAGAGGCTGCGGTGCGAAATGCAGCGGCGGTACATAAGGACCGAACGCATAAGAACCGGGCTGAAAACGGGCGTTTTCAGGAATTTGGGAATATGCAGCGGCACTCAAAATGACGCATAAAAATGCAGTACAAAGAAATAAAACGGCAAAAAACGGCAAACGCATTATTGATTCTCCGGTCAGTAAAACAGGAAATCCGGCTCCCCGCCTGTCTAGGTTTCCCGTCTGTAAAGTACAGCGTGTTACTATCTTTTCGTCAGAGGGAAAACATTAAAATAAAAAATAATGTGCAATCAGACGGAATTGCATTTATCCTGTTCGGATTGTGCCGGTTATAGGATGGACTCAAAAGAAAATCATCTGTATCGGTACGAGCAGATTTAATATCAATATCAGCGGTACAAAATACCGCTCCGGTACGATTTTGAATAGTTGCCTGCCGATGAACGCTCCGGCAAGGAGTCCGGGCAGCACCGTTAAATCAAACCAAAGCGTTTGTGCCGTAATCATATTCAAGCCCGGTACAGCCCCGCCGACGAGCGGCAATTTCGTAACATTGACGATAAAAAAGAAAACGGCAAATGTTCCCATAAAATCGTGTTTATTGAGATTTTGCGCCGAACAATAAACCGACATCACCGGACCGGCAGCGTTGCCGACGAGCGTCGTAAAACCGCTCAAAAGCCCCATCACCCAAGCGAAAAGCCGGGACTTGGGTAAAGCCGTCCAGTTTTGCCGGCGGCGCAGTTGTTCAAAAGCAATGAGAACAAGAACCAGAGCGGCGAGAAAGATTTTGAATTGTCTGTCGTCAATGCTGCGCATAAAAAGTGTGCCGAGAATCAGTCCGGCAAACACGGACGGCAGCAAAAAAACGATACGCCGGTAATCCGCCGTCCGCCGGTAATAGCAAACGGCAATGACATCGCCGAGAACAAGCAGGGGCAAAACGGCACCGCTTGATAGTTTTTCCGTTCCCGGAAAGGCGAGCATCATCGCGAGAACACCGAGAATACCGCAGCCCGGAACGCCTGTTTTGGTCATACCGCAAAAAATCGCCGCAATCAAGCCGAAGAAATAGACACTCATTGCCGTCCCATTATACCGTTTTTCACGCTTTTTAACGTTTTTTCGAATTTTTGTGTTGAAATAGTGAAATTTTGACGATTGTAACGATTAAAGAGTTTTTCAAAGAAAACAATCCCCCTGATATGCAATATTCTCCGAATAGGCATATATCCTTACCTAAAAACTTTTATGAAAAACATTACTGCACACTTCGTCTTATCTGCGGCTGCCGTATTCGGCTGCGCATTGACCGCTGCCGCCCAAACGAACTACACGTTCAATGCTCCGACAGCACTTAACGACATAAACAACATTAACGCTGCTTTTCCGAATGCCAATGCCGGTGTATTTATTTACATTGATTCGGACCCGCCGACATCGCCGGTTTTCGATGTCTATACCGGAACGTGGACACCCGTTACGCCACCGTACAGCGGAACTCCTAACAATATGTCCTTTTCCGGTTTCGACATTAGCGGGTTTACGTTCACTACCGGTCAAATCACCTCCGGTGTTCTGATTAACGATGCCGGCGGCACCGGTGCGGGAGATACAACGGTCACAGTCAACGGAGATATTACGCTCAGCGGCTCTTCCACTGCTCCGTTATCGGCATTTGCCTATTTCGGTAGCGGCAACGGAACAGCCTTTTTTGCCGAAATCAATGCTTCGGATACAAACTTTTATGTTAAAAACAGCGGCACAGGCGGAGCAAACGGTTTGCTGTTCTTTGGTAACCAAGTCGGTACGGCAGGTGCTGACCTTGCCGGACATAACATCAATGTCGGTAATATCACCGTAATATCGGAGAACGATGTGTCAGGCAGCACATCGACCGGTTTTTTTGCCGGAAGGCTGCGGGACGGTTCTAACGTAACGCTCGGCGATATTGCCGTTTCCTCGTCTGGTACCGCTACTGCCGTTTCCGCTGTTACTATCGGCGGTATTGCAGCAGACTCTTCGCTAAGCGTTGGGGCTGTCAGTGTTACATTAGATACGAACGCAGCCGGACTTGGCATAGCAGCACGCGGTATTTATGTACAAGGCTCGGCGGCGGATGTTCTCGGAACACTCACCATCGGCGGGGACATTAACGTAACGGCAGCAAGCGGTACTGCCCCTTATGCACGGGGAATTGAAATTGAAGGTAAAGCCGAAAACCTGATGATTGAGCATAGTGTTAAGGTCGTATCCGCAGAGAATGCATCGCCATCGAACAATTACACGAGTGCGGTCTATGTCGAAAGCGGAAACATCACGGTCGATACAACCAAAGATGCTGCTTTAGAAATCTCGGCTTCCAATGCATCGGGAACACAGGAAAGCATATTGTTCGGCGGCAGCGGAACAGATGATACGCTGAACATCACGGGAACGAACACTTTTACCAACGGCGGTAAAGCGTTCGTTGTACGCGGTGCGGACAACGTGAATATTAAAACCGACACAACGCTGGCTGCCGGTTCGCAATTCACCGGAGTTGACGTGTTAACGCTTACGGCAAACAAAACTCTGCAATTTGCGGCAGAAAGCGGTGTTACCAATATCGAAGCCGACAAAGTCATATTGGGGACAGGTGCGGAAATTCTCTTTACCGGAGATTACTCTCTCGCAGGGACAACATATAACAACGTGATTACGGTAGGCGATATCGATAATGCGGCTTTGCTTGACACGGCGTTGGATATTACGCACGGATTACAGCGTCAGGAAGCAACGGCAAGCGGCTCGGATATTTCCGTCACATTAAGTCAATTAACTCTCGGCGGGTTTCTCGGCGGACGCGAAGTCAACATCAATACGGCAGCAACCGGCAATCTGCTTGATTCTTATGCTGCCGGCAATGCAGCGGTACAGAGTACATTGAGCGCAATGGATGACGACGGCAGCGTTTTGAACTTACTTCAATTTCTGACATCCGGCGGTGAAAGTGTTGTCAATATCGGACGGACGGCTCTTTGGAATCCGCATTTCCGTGTGTTTAACCGTTTATACGGCGAGGCGGATGACAGCCATTTGCGCCGCCGTAACATTCGTTACAGCCGCCAGCCGGCAGCGGTATCAGACGACCAATACCGCGGACAATGCGGCAGCCGATGCGGTGATATTTATCCTTCGGGCGGCAGCGGTTTGTGGATGGAGGGTTATTATCAGGACGAAAATGTTACCGGTGATGCTTTTGCGAGCCGTTATGATACAACCCGCTGGGGGATTATGGTAGGGAAAGAAGAGCGTATTGCGCCTAATGCTCTTGCCGGTATGGTGTTCGGATACGGTAACCCCAAAGTCCGCAATGGTTATGCGGCGGCACAAGCCGATGATTATACCTTTGCCGGTTATGCAAACGTGCATTGCGGCGGTAATGTTCACGGCAATTTTTTCCTCGGCTACGGACATCAGGAATATGAAAGTGCCGTCTTATTAGGGGGGAGAGAGTCGCAAACCTCTTTCGGCGGTAATGCGCTCTACACGAGTTTTGAGTTGTATCAGGTACTCCATCTCGTCAACGGATTGGTCATTTATCCGCTGGCAGCGTTTGATTATCAGCAGTCTTGGACGGACAGCACGACGCTCAACGGCGGGACAATATGGGCTATGCGTCTGCACAAGCAGAGTCTCGCACAGGGAATTATCCGTACCGGTTTGAATGCGAAATTGAGGACAACGGAGGGCGTGGATTTCCGCAGCCGGATTCAGTACGGTTATTTGGCTGCCGGCGACCCTTATGCAAGTGCGGGGGCTTCATTTACCGGTAATCCGGACTTTCATCAAACGTTCCGCGGGGTGAATATGAGCCGCAGTAACCTGAATCTCGGTTTAGGAATGGACTGTACGACCGGCACGAGTTATAAACTGTTTGTCAATTACGATTTCGATTACGGCGATAAAAGCAAGAGACACACCAGCGAAGTCGGATTAGCAACGGCGTGGTGATTGTTTAGGAGTTAATTGTTTGCGGAATAATGCAAGAAGCAGCCTATCGTTTTTTACGGTATTTAGAGGTCGAACGGAATGTTTCCGATATGACATCGGCAAGTTACCGCCAGGATTTAGAAGCGTTGACTGAATACCTTTACGACCTTTTCAGCGGACGCGTGCCTGTACCGGCGGAAATCACCACGCAGCATCTGCGCAGTTATGTTGCTGCGATGCACGAGGCGGGACTTTCCAGAGCAACGGTTGCCCGCCGGCTCTCTTCGCTGCGGAGTTTTTTCAAGTTCGGTATCCGCGACCGCTGGGTAAGTGAAAATGCCGCCAAACCGCTGCGGACACCGCGCGGCGGACGCAAACTGCCGCACTTTCTCACAACGGACGAAATTGATAAACTGCTCAATGCTCCGCCGGAAAAGGAACCCTTCGGCATTCGCGACCGGGCTATTTTGGAAACAATGTACTCGGCGGGTGTCCGTGTCGGCGAACTTGTCGGAATGAATCTCGGCGATTTAAGTCTTGCCGAAGGACTGGTTCGGGTTCGGGGTAAAGGACGTAAGGAACGTTTTGCTCCTGTTGGCTCTTTTGCCGTCAAAGCGGTGCAGCGTTGGTTCGCCATCCGCAGGGAATTGCTCGAAGGTTTTATGGACGCTGCCGGAAAACACCGGACAACGCAGAAACGTTCCAAAGCGGCAAAACGGAATCCGAAAACGCCGCCCGCCGACTTGCCGCTGTTTTTGAATAAATTTGGAGGACGTTTGACTACGCGGAGCATCGGGAGAATGTTGGAAAAGTATCTGCAAGCGACCGGTTTGGATGACCGGACGCATCCGCATACATTAAGACACTCTTTTGCAACGCATTTAATGAACAACGGGGCAGACATCCGCAGCGTGCAGGAGTTACTGGGACATAAAAGTTTGATAACAACACAGATTTACACTCATTTGACGACTGCGAATCTGCTTGAAGTGTACGAAAAAGCCCATCCGCGGGCAAAATAATGCTACAAAAAAATGTTCGTCCGTCTCTTTGCCTTATTTTTTCCGCTTGTCCTCACGCTGAATTATTTTATTCTGCTTGCCGATGCGCCGGCAAATGTGCAAAAAACGATATTCGGCATCGGTAAGGTGATTCAGTTTGCGCTGCCGGTCTTTTGGCTGCCGATATTTTCAACTCTCTCTGCGCATCACTCTTCCCAACGAAAAGGAATGTTATTAGGACTTTTGTTCGGAATACTGGCTGCCGCCCTGATGCTTATTGCGTATTTCGGTTTTCTTGTCCAGACCGGCGGTTTATTCGCACCTGATGCGCCGGCACGTCAAGAGGTCATCAGTAAAATGCAGGGCTTCGGCATTGACAGCGTACCTGCTCTGCTGCTGCTCGGACTTTTTTATTCTGTTATTCACAGCGGGCTGGAAGAATACTATTGGCGTTGGTTTGTTTATAAGAAACTTGCGTATTCCGCTGTCATTTCCAGTACCGGCTTTACGCTTCATCATATTCTTTTGCTCGGCACTTATTTCGGTTATGCTTCTCCGTATTGTTGGATAGGTTCGTTCGGCGTTTTTATCGGCGGACTGGTTTGGTGTCAACTTTACCGGTGGAGCGGTTCTCTCTGTGCGGTGTGGCTGAGTCACGGCATTGTTGATACAGCCATTTTCACCATTGCGTTTTTTATCTGCAAGAGTTAATTTCTGTCCGCACCTGCACCGTTCACTTTGTTGCCGCCAGATACACCCGCAAGGAATGCGGCAGGAACTTGAGCGGCGCATAAAGATTCGGTTTTGGTCCCCGCAAATCAGGATAAATGTCGTTCGGCGGCGACTCCGCTGTGTCCGCAAACAACCGCCACATAAAATTCTGGCACACCGCCGGAAAGTAAAACTCCTTCGGTTCCCAGCCGCCGTGAAACATCATCAAAAGATGATGCTGCGAACCCTCGTATTCCATCGTCGGAGGCACTGCCGACAACAAACACGACAAACTCCGCTCCAGCCCCTGATTCCACTGCACGCCGCCGCCCATCGCCCCGTACCAACTAATGTCCGGCAAACCGCCCGGATAACGCGCCTGCCCTGTCAGAAAATGCGGCTGACGAACCGTTGCTTCTTTCCGGCGGAACCTAATCAGTTCCTTCGCAAAACGTAAAATGCCGCTGTGCTTCTTTACGTCTTTCCAGTCAAACCACGAAACCGCATTATCCTGACAGTACGCATTGTTATTGCCCCGCTGCGTCCGACGGACTTCGTCTCCTGCCGAAATCATCGGCACACCCTGACTCAACAAAAGCGTGGCAATCATATTTTTCACCTGCCGGCAGCGGGTCTCTTCAATCTCCCGATTCATCGCCGGACCTTCAATTCCGTAGTTGCAACTGCAATTATTATTCTCTCCGTCGCGGTTGCCTTCGCCGTTTTCTTCGTTGTGTTTATAATTGTACGACACCAAATCGTTCATCGTAAAACCGTCGTGTGCCGTAATAAAATTGATACTGCTTTGCGGGTCTCTGCCGCTGTGCGAGTACAAATCGCTGCTTCCTGAAAGCCGCGTTGCCATCGCACCGGTCATACTTTGGTCGCCGCGCCAAAAACGGCGGATGTCATCGCGGTACTTGCCGTTCCATTCCGCCCAACGCTGCGAGCCGATGCCGAATGCGCCGAATGAACCGACCTGATACGCACCGGCAGCATCCCAAGCCTCCGCAATAATTTTCGTATCGGCAAGCAGCGGGTCTTCGGAAATCTGTTCAATCAGCGGCGGATTCGCCTGAAGATTCCCGCTCTGGTCCCGGCTTAATATCGAAGCCAAGTCGAAGCGGAAACCGTCTATATGATAATTATGAACCCAGTACCGCAGACAATTAAAAATCATTTCACGGACTATCGGATGATTGCCGTTGACCGTATTGCCGCAGCCGCTGTAATTCTTGTAATACTGCCCGTGTTCGAGCATATAGTAAATCGGATTATCCAATCCCTTGAAACTTAACGTCGGTCCGTATTCGTTGCCTTCGCAGGTGTGATTGAACACGACATCGAGAATCACTTCGATACCGGCTTGATGGAATGCACGAACCATTTCTTTGAATTCGCGGACTTGCGCACCGGGTTCTTTCCCGTAGGCGTACCCTCTGTGGGGCGAAAAGAACGCCATCGTATCGTATCCCCAGTAATTTTTAATGCGGGGTTCTTTACCGTCTGTGCCGAGAATGGGGAACTCGTGTATCGGCATCAGTTCAACGGCAGTAATACCGAGTTCCTGTAAATACGGAATCCGTTCAATCAAGCCGGGATACGTACCCGGATACTTTGCATTGCCGCTCGGCGATGCCGTGAAACCTTTGACGTGCAGTTCGTAGATGATGGACTTGGAAAAATCGTGCCGCAAATGCTTGTCGCCCCGCCAGTCAAAATCGTCATCATCAATCACCACGCATTTCGGAGGACGGATAATACCGTCGGGAGATTCTTGAAATGTGCCGGCGAGGGCTTTGGCATAAGGGTCAATGAGTCTTGCCCTGCCGTCAAAACGCTGCCCCCGTTCCAGTTCAAACGGACCGTCTGCCTGAAAATGATAAAGTTGCTTTGCCTTCAGACCGCCAACAAAAAGCGACCAAACATTGCCCCTGCGGTTTTCTTCTTTGTTAAATTGGATAATTTCAGACGGTTCTAAATCGGTAACTTTGTTATACAAAAGAAGTTTCATTGATGCTGCACAGCGGCTGACGACAACGAACTGGACACCGTTATCGCGCAAAATAGCACCGCAGGGCAGCGGATACGTGAACCGCATTACATAGGTAGGGTCAATCATATTGGCGGTTTCATAGGGAGTGTTGAGACGCAGAGGCTTACAGCGGGAGGCTGGAAACGAAAACTCGTTGATTCCTTTCTTTTTTTTGCTCAACGGCAGTAAAAACATTTTTTACTTGGACAATTATACAACGCTTTTAGCCGTATCGGCAAGGCAGAGCGGGGGAATTGATATAAATCGTCTCCGGCGGTACTCAGTGCGGCAAAATTGCGGGAATTCTAACGGCGGAAATTTTTATGCGCTGCCCTAATATAAGCCGATAATATAAGATTGTATGCGGGAAAGTTTTGTTATGCTGGTCTAATGTTATGCTCAAATCGGTTGTTATTCAAGGTATCAGCGGTTCGTACCACGAAATTGCCGCAAGAAGTTTTTTTGCCGGCGAAGAAATAACGCTTATCAGTAAGAACACTTTCAGAGAAGTAACGGAAACGGTTCTCCAAGAGCCGAAATACTTCGGTTTAATGGCTATCGAAAACACGATAGCAGGCAGTTTGCTGAGAAACCACGAACTTATCCGGCAAAGCGGTCTGTTTGTTACCGGCGAGTATAAGTTGCGGATTTCACATTGTTTAGCGGCACTGCCCGGTACAAAACTTGAAGAGATTATTGAAGTCGCTTCTCATCCGATGGCATTGTCGCAGTGTGAAGATTTTCTGGATACTTTGCCGTCAATAAGTATTGTCGAAAAACCGGATACGGCGATGAGTGCTCAATGGATTGCCGCAAACCGATTGGCGTGGCACGCTGCTGTATGCAGTAAAGAGGCTGCCGAAGAATACGGTTTGGAAGTCCTTGCGGAAGCGGTTGAAACGAATCCGCATAACTATACCCGGTTTTTGTTGATTTCCGCTTTGGAGTCAGCGAAACAATTTTTTCAGGAAACGCAGCACCGCCCGAACAAGGCATCGCTTGTTTTTACGCTGCCGCATACGGTCGGCAATTTGGCTGCTGTGTTGACGATATTGTCGTTTTACGGAATTAACCTAACGAAATTGCAATCGTTTCCGTTGCAGGGCAAGGAGTGGCAGTATTATTTTTATGTTGACTGCACATTCCGGGAACACAGCCGCTACAAACAGGCACTCAACGCATTGCTTCCGCTTACGTCTGACCTAAAAATCTTGGGAGAGTACGAGGAGTACAAAGAGTAAATAACGGCAGAGGCTGCCTATCATTAGAGCCGCTTTCGTAAAATTTCAAAAAAAATTGAAATTTTCCCCAGATTTCGCTTGACATTTGTTTGTTGATAGGTTACACTATTACTGACAGCGGGGGTATTGTGCCTCTGCAAAAAACCACCTTGTTAAAAGGAGAACTAAAATGTTCACAACTGTTTCACCGCAGCAAAGTGCTGCAAAATTGACCTCACGTAAGTGTAAGAGAGAGAGAGAGAGAGA
>JAITOZ010000254.1 GCA_031289675.1 Planctomycetaceae bacterium | reverse complement strand
GCTCTCTTGCTTCCGGCAGTGCAAGCCGCACGGGAAGCCGCAAGAAGAATGCAGTGTACCAACCACGTCAAGCAAATCAGCCTCGCGCTCCATAACTTCGCCGACGTGTACAAAGAAGTTCTCCCCTCCGACGGTTACGTCGGCAACATTAACCAAGGACCCTACACGAAAAATCACCGCGTGAGTGCTACGTCCACTATCAGTTCCAATGCCAGTGTCCTCGTCAGTATTCTGCCTTACGTTGAACAGCAGGCAATCTATGAGAAGTTCAACTTTGGGGCAACAGCAGCAGTGCTTGATACCATACCTGCTACCATTTCGGCGGCAACGACAGCCGATGTCGATGACGGCTGGGGAATCATAGTTCCCAACGGAACAGCGGTTGCTACATACGCAGCGGAATATCCCGCTATTACGAATGCCAAGATTAACTACTTTGTCTGTCCGAGCGGCAATCACGCAGGAGCGAAAACCGCTCCGTTTGTTGCTTCTTACGTCGGCATTGCCGGCGGAACGAACTACGGTGCAGATGGGTTAGTTGCAACGCAGACACTATCGTATGGGCAAACGGCAGCGACGGGAAATACGTTGTTCGTGAATACTACGGGTACTTCTGCTGGTGTCGCCACGGCAACACCGTTCCCTGCCAATTTTCAGGTGGCATCGCTGACTAACGGTGTGTTCCCGGCGGGCAAGGCGGGAACGCTCAAGATGGCGGACGGCACGTCGAACCCGAGTGTTTTCGGCGAAATCAGTTGGGCTGCCGGTGCTGCGGATACCAGCAGTGCTGCATGGAGTAACGTTGCTGCGGCTACACAACTCGGTGCGTGGTATAAAGGGGCCAATATAACGTACACCGCAGCCTCTGATACTGCGACGAATTATCGGTCCTACTATACGAAGGTGGTTACGCCGTTCGACCTGGTCAAGGTGACCGCATGGAATGTGGTACCATCGACTACTCCGGGAAACACCGCGGGCGCGAACGTATCCGCTGCGCCGCATAAGATTCTCAACGGCGGCAAGAGCAAGACGACCAACATCGGCTCTGGTACGGTGAAGCAGTATTTGTCTTTCGAGCATGCGAGCAATGCGGGCAGTTGGGGGAGCAATCACACGAGCGTGGTTGTATTTGGTTTGGGTGACGGCAGTGTTCGGGGCATTTCGGACTCGGTCGGCAACAACGTCATCTGCAACCTTGCTGCCGCCAATGACGGCGTTGCGGTAACGCTTCCGTAGGTTGGATAATTGAGAATTATCATTATCAGAGCCGCCATCGCAAGATGGCGGTTTGTAAAGAGCGGGGGGTGTAAGCCCTCCGATGATTTGTAAAGCGCAAGGAGTATCGGGGGGCTTCGGCGGGTACGCCTTACGCCCCCGCTCTTGCGCTTGTTTTGTTTGTGTTAAAAGTAATTATAGTAAGGTTAAAAAAAGATGGATGATTTAGCAAAGACAGTATATGAAATTTGTGACCTGTTCTCGAAAAAGAGGATTCAAACAGAGTCCCGTGAAGAGGCGATAGAGTATTATGAGGAGGGCCGGCTCGTTTATGAGCATCGTATCACACTCAATATGGCAGGTATTTTTTTTCAATCGCAGTACATTGTTACTATTCCCTGGAACAACAATCCCTATTACGACCCGTTAGTTTTATGAAAGAGTTATCTGATGCAGCAAGGGCATTGCTGGAATCGCAGGAGCGTGTTGCGCAGCGGTTTTGTGATGAATTTATTGTCAGAAATCAGGCGTATCAGCGTTCCTTGCCGCAAAATCAAGAAGCGGAAGGCAGTGCGCCGGTCAAAGCGTTAAATCAGAATAATCAGAGCCGCGAACGGAAGTTCGCGGAGTAAAGCGTGCCGGGGGTTATACCTATCGGGGGGCTTCGGCGGGGGAGCGTAAATAGTGACGAGTGGCTAGCGGCGAGTTCGCAAGCGAGGGGCAAACTTTATCGGCTAGAACTCCCCCTTTTCGACCGCAGGTCGAATCACTCGTCACTGCCACTCACCACTCCTATTTACGGCAGTGCAACTGCTATTCCGTCATCGGCTTGGGACAACTGATAAATCAGGTGCATATTCGTGTTCGGCGGAATGCCGCGGACACTGCCGTCGCCGACGAGAAAGTTTATCACGCCTGTATGCGCTGACCCGAAACTGAAACTGTACTGGTCGGGAATGTCTGCCGGGTCTGGTTCAAAGTTCGCCGGAACATCGGCACTCGTACAGCCGGCAATCGCCCTCAATCTGCTGTCGGAAGGTCCATTCGCAAAAACACCGTCCGGTCCTATTAACCTCGCTATATTGCAATAGAGACTCGGATAATCGGAGTGCGACCACTGGTCCATATAACCGCCGTTCCAAAGCCGGCTCGCCGCAGCCCCGGTGCCGGAATGGACGGTTATGCGTCCGCCTTGCAGCGCATAAGACGGGACATTCTTCTCGCCGAAGACCAACTGATTGGTCGTGCCGTCTGCCCGGTTGTGTCAGGAATTTATTGATTGAGTCGTAGAAGTCCCTTATTTTTCCGTATGTTAACGTTCATTCCAACAAATTTATAACACTACCAAGAAACGGGCAAAATAGAGAGAGAGCAGCTCTTTTGTACGAATGAAGGGAATCATCCAATCCGGTGCAGGGTTTGCACGCTGTACCGGATGTTTTGTTACCGAAGACAATGCCGATTATCGCATTGACTGCCGATGTCGCAAAGGATGACCGCAATTCCGGTTTGGAGATTAGGTACGGACGGCTTTGTTATAACGATGAAAGCGGATGTTGGATTCAATGGCGGCTTCCGCCAGGGAAAATGGCAGCGGCTAGCCCCGTTGACACCTTTTCGATTACTGTTATAATGCTCTGTGAAATTTGCTTGTGAGTAAGGTACTCACAGGGAAAGAATTTCGTTAGGAGGGGGGTGAACCGGATTCGACCGGGCTAGTGAACTATAAGTTGCGTGTCGTTGTTGGTCAGTGGGCAACGTTAAAAGCCGACCGCTAATTCAAATGCCGAACCTAAATTGGCATTGGCTGCTTAAGAACAAGCAACCCCGAGCCTGCGCTGCCGCCGAAGCGGTGTAAAGTTCGGACGTAATTTCGGACCGCTTTCGCTCAAGCCGGATACGGCGGAAGTTAAATTTGTTTTCGGACCGTCCCTAAAAGACCGTCGCCGATAAGGGCTGGCGGGGACTAAAAAATAAAGAATCGGATACACACGTAGACACTTATTCGGATCTGTTTCGGGACGCGGGTTCAATTCCCGCCGCCTCCATTGGGTTGATGCCCCCTGTACCGGCATCGTTGGTTGCTTCTTTTTGCCGTCAAAGGGAAGAGTTCCGATGTTTTTGTTCCCGACGGCATAGGTAGATAGCGATGAAGATTTATGTAGGTAACCTCTCTTACCGGACAACGCAGGATGAACTGCGTCAGGCATTTGAGCAGTACGGCAGCGTCACCTCGGTGGAAATTATTTCCGACCATGAGACAGGACGCTCCAAAGGTTTTGGGTTCGTTGAAATGGCGAACAACGATGAAGCAAGTGCCGCCATTCAGGCACTCGACGGAGCGGCTTTCGGCGAGCGGTCGTTGAAAGTCAACGAAGCACGTCCGAAAGAGTCAAGACCGCCGCGGCGCGAAGGCGGCGGAGGGGGAGGCGGCGGATATGGCGGAGGGGGCGGCGGATACAAGCCCCGCGGCGGAGGGGACCGGGGCGAACGTCATTCGTCACGCGAACGGTACTAGAAAATTTGAGAATGGAAAATTGAAAACGGAAAATTAGATGTGATAGGTTTTATCCTGGCACGTTTACTTTTGTTTTCAATTTTCCGTCCCCTTTTGTGTATTTGATTTTCACTTCTCAATTATTAGTTTCCAATTATAAAATAATGCCGAACATTAAAAGTGCAAAAAAACGTCAGCACCAGAACATTGCAACGCGGGAGCGAAACCGGGCAAGCCGGTCGTTTGTCAGAAACCGGTGTAAAAACGTTGTTAAAGCTGTTGTATCTGGAAATGCAGAGGAAGCCGATAGTCTATTTCGTCTTGCTGTCAAGTTCCTAGACCAATCGGCTTCGAAGCGGATTATCCATAAAAACGCCGCCGCACGAAAAAAATCCCGGCTTTCGGCGATGATAAAAAAATTGAAAGATCAGCAAAATGCTGGTTAGCAAATGTGCCGGTCAGAAATCGTGCGATACATTCTCCGATGGATCCCCTAGCAAAAGCCGGTATTAATCTGCACTGTATCCTGCGTAACATTGAGGAATTGTGCCGGTTGGATGAAAAGGCTGCTGAAGCCGTTCAAGGGCGGAACGTATCGCTGCAATTTGCCGTTAAGGGTTGTGATCCGGTAACGTTGATATTTCAAAACGGGATATGCCGGTATTCCCGATTACGCAATGAGCGGTATTCTTTGCGGTTGTACTTTTCTTCGCCGGAAAAATTTAACCGTCTGATGAACGGTGAAAAAGTTACACCATCGTTTAATGTTTTTGGATTATTTTATGCACGTTTCCTCTTGAAGAATTTCGCCGTTTTAACGGAGAGATTGGAGTATTATCTGAAACCGAAAGACGAGTTGCTTTTGAATGACCGTCATTTCTTTTCTGTTTCGACGACGTTGACGGCTTACGTTGCCTTTCAGGCACTTGCAGAGGTCGGCAACAGCGACCCGGCGGGAAAAGTAATCGTTGCCGGAATGTCCAGCGGAACGGTTTGTGCTGAGATAGGTGACGGACCGTCGATTAGTTTGCGTTGTGAATCGGGACATTTGACAGTAACGACGAGCAAGAGCGAATCGCCTAATGCCGTATTGGTTTTCAAGGATATGCAGGCGGCAGGTGATATTTTGCGGGGCAAAATAGACACGCACGCTGCGATGGCACAAGGAATATTTTCCGTTTGGGGTAAAATCCCAATGGTTGAAGCGGTCAATCACTTGTTTTACCAAGTTAAGCGGTATCTTTGAGAAGGGGAATGCAGTGTGCTTTTGCTCCGCATTATCCCTACAACCGTTAAAGTTTGACAACGATAATGCCGATACCGTTATCGTGGAAACGAATCGCTACGAATTACGGATAGGTATTATGGTGCTGTCGGTCATCGTCTGCCTCGTCCTGATGACCGTCTTTTTCGGCAAGCAGTCCATCATCAACTTTGGCAGCGATTACACTGTCCAAGTCCGGTTCCAACGCACACCGGGAGTCAAACGCAATTCGCCGGTTTTCAAAAACGGTGTACAAATCGGCAGAGTCTCGAAAGTTGAACTCGTTGACCAAGACCGGGAAGTCGAAATCACGCTTCTACTCGACCGGAAGCGGCAGATTTACACGAATGAAGAATGTCGCATCCGCCAGACCGTCATTATGGGAGACGCTTCGCTGGAGTTCGCTAAAATAATGAACTTTACCGGCAAAGTCGAGGAAATCGACAGAGCCATTCCGCTTGTCGGCAGTGGTTCAGGCGACATAATGAACGGCTTTGCCGACATTGAAGGCGATTTATCCAGAACGATTCAAAATGTTTCGGCAGCGGCGGAAAATCTCGGCGGCTTCATTGAACGTATCAATACAGTACTCGGTTCAACGGAAGAATTTAAGGCACGCCAGGCAAAGGTTGCGGAGTTGTTTAATGACACACGTTCAACGATGGCGGCATTCCGTCAGGTAACGGACGGAATCAATCACTATGTCAATGACCCGAATATCAAGGAGAATGTGAAAAAAATCATCGGTGATATGCCGGAGGTCATCGAACACGGCAGAATACTTGTCGGGGAATCAACGCAGTTTGTACAAGATGCCCGGAGGCTTGTCGAGCGGGGGAACACTTCTCTTGACAAATTGAACGGCGGCGTTGATACGCTTGCGGAACTTTCCAAACAAATCGGCGGTGATGCCCCTGAAATCATTGCATCCGTCAAAAAGACAGCGGATAAGTTATCGGCATTTTTCGATGATTTGATGATGATTCTCCAGAATGCCCAGCAATCCGATGGAACGGTCAAACGTTTGATGCGCGACCCCGCCGTGTATGAAAAACTGCTTGCGGTGCTGGACAATGCAGAAAAAATGACAGAGGAAGCCGATATGCTTTTGCGCACGGAGGTGAAACCGATAACCAGTAACGTGAAAATTTTAACGGATAAAGCCGCCCGCGACCCCGCAATTTTTATCCGTAACCTGTTAAAAAAAGAGCCGCCGGTCAAAAACCTGCCGTATTGGGGCGATGCATTGGGCAGCGACGGCGTGCAGGACGAGACCGTTGTTCGGGGACACCGCCGGCTTCCGTTCTTGAATGGCCGCAGACCGGTACAGCCGATACCGTTTGTTCCCCTGCATACGGAGGAAATCGAGATACTGCCCGCCAACGAGAACATTCCTGCGGAAAGAACAGTTATTATTGAAGAATCGGCGGGTGATATAATTCCGCCGGAAGGACGTATTGTAACGGCTGACCCCCGCTATTCGGATATTCGGCAAGCAAGTTGGTAGGAAAATGCGGACGGCTTATACTACAGGGCGTGTCGGTATGCCCCAATGGATGCCGGTAGAACGGCGATGAAAATTGACTCCTCCGGCTCTTGAAGCATCGGTTACGTTTCTGTTTCCAACGCCAGCAATTCTTCTTCAGGTGCTTCCAACTGCGGAATTTTGGAACCGGCAATCGTTTGAATGTGCATAACAAAATCACTTGTGCTTTGCAGCATCGATTCGAGTTGAGCATCCCGCTTCTTCCAAATCTTTTGCATCGCCTCCTTTTCCTTTTGGTAACCTTCCCGCAACGTTCTGAACTGCGAAATGACCCGCTGAATCTGGTCGCCGAACTTGCCGCCCGTCAGGTAATCATACAATATCTGCATCTTGTCCTCCCTGTTCGTCTGCGAAACAAGAACCTCGCTGACGCGCAGCAAACCTTCTCGAAGTACCATCGCAAGCCCCTGAAACTCCGGCACCGAACAAACCCAAACGCCGTCTATGAGACCCAGATGCTCCATATTCCTCGGCATTGTTTTTGTAACAAGAACCGGAACGTTCGCCTTTTCCAATTCAGTATCCGATTTGAGTTTTGCAATCCAATCCTTTTTGAAATCTTTCGTGTTTTTGCTTTCGTAAAGAATGATGCCCGCCTCCGCTCCAAAAGAATTACGGACAATCTGTTTGACATCCGCTCCGTTCTTTCCCTTGGCTATTTCTTCTATCAAATCAGACGGAAACGATTTACGCAAAGAGTCCTCTATCTGCAATTCCTGTATTTCACCGCCTATCTGCTGTGACCCCTGTTCGGCTTTACGCTTCATCTCTTCGGCAAGTTTCGTTTGGTCGTCCAACTTCTTTTGAATTTCGAGCATTTTGGTCTCGTGCCGCTCCGCCTCTTTTTTACTGATTGTTTCTGCTTCTTCTTTCAACTTTTGCGAAAACTGCTTTTCAAACTGTAATTCCAAATCCTGTTTTTGCGATTCGATTTGCCGTTTAAGTTTCTCGTTTTCGATTTGGGCGGACTTCAACACTTGCAGTTGCTTGTTTGTTTCCGCTGCCGCTTCGGAAAGCGACTTGACCTGGACTTCATATTCCGATTTTATCTTCTCTTCGGTCTGTTTGGCGATTTCCTTTTCCCGCTTGGCAACTGCCGTCTTCGTTTGCTCTGCAACCTGCTCTTCGATCGCAGTCTGCTGCTCTTTCAACGTCTTTTCTTTCTGAACAAGCGCAGTTTCCCGCTTTTTTATGCCGGTTTCCATTTCGGCAATTTTCGTGCGGTATTCCTGCTGATACCTTTCCTCAATGCGGTGTCCTAATACCTCTTCGACATTCAATTCCGCCCCGCACTGAGGACAATTTACGGTGTTTTCCATATTTAATTTGGGTCTTGCATAGATAATTGCCTACAAGGAAGGCAATTTTGAAGTTATTTTAATCTACTTTTTCAGAGTGGTCAATCGTTTTTTCGGCTGTCCGTAATTGAAGCGGAACTCACATTCTTTGAGAAACAAATGAAACCTGTTCTTTGGAATTCCATTGAACCTTCGCCGATGCCTCTTTGCCTGATTCCAAAAATTTTCGATGCCGTTTATATGATTTTTGCCTTCAGCAAATTCCTTGGAATGACTGATTCGCAAATGCTTGAATTCGGAGACATCAAGATCATTGTACGCTCTGAAATGACCGCTGTAAATAATGCTCTCCGCCCTATTTTTCTGCGAATAACCGGTATCAATGTATTTTCTTTGACATCATAAATCATTTGGGTATAAACCTTGCCTTTTCGTTCGAGGCAGCCGAAGACGGGAACCTTTCCGGTAACACCGACAAGTTCTGCCGCCGTTCGGGATGTGACACCGGCAACAAAAAATCGAGCAACTTTTTCGACTGGCTCAAACCAAGATGAGAACCCTTGATTTTCATACTCTAAAGCTTATTGTAACCTCCGCTTGTAGATAATTAGCTATGACAGACCCATTAACTATTCCGTCATTGTTTTTTTAATTGAAGGCGCAAGGAACGCAAAGTCATTTTTTGCAATCGTCTTCTTTTCTATTCTTCGTGTCCTTCGCGGCTTCGTTATTCATCATTTTTCAATCACCGGCAATACGTTCGCTGTGCTGCACGTCGGTTTTCATCTGGGCAATCAATTCATCAACGCTGTTGAACGGTATAATATCCCGAAGGAACGCCAAAAAATCAATGGAGAGTGTTTTGCCGTAAAGGTCGCCGTCAAAGCGATGCACAAAAACTTCAATACGCAAATCCGCTTTTTTGAATGTCGGAAGAGAGCCGATATGCGTTGTTGCCGCAAACCGTTTTCCGTCAATCACTGTTGCCGCTGCATAAATACCTGGTTTCGGCAAAACGGTTTTAACGTCAGCAAGATTTGCCGTCGGAAAGCCGAGCATTCTGCCCCGCTGGTCGCCGCGAACAACCTTGCCTGTCAAGCGGTACGGCTGGGGCATAAGTTCGTTCACCGATTCGATGCGTCCGTTCTGTATCAGATGCCGGATATTGCTGCTCGAAACACGGACATTGCCGATTTGGACAAAATCCACGATGTCTACTTTGATGCCTGATTGCTGCCCGAACGATTGGATGCTTTCCGCTGTTCCTTCGCGATTAAAGCCGAATAAAAAGTTATGTCCTTCGATAATCACGCGGGCATCAAAGGTTTTTTTAATTACCGTTTGAAAAAACTCGCCGGCTTTCTGTTCCAGAAATTCCTTTGTTGCCGGCAGAACAATGAGTGCATCGATATGAAATGTTTTTATCAATTCGATTTTCCGTTCGAGAGTGCAAATAGGAACGAATTCGAACTCCGGTTTCAGGACGGCGAGAGGCGGCTGGTCGAATGTTACGATAATTGACGGGATTTGCAGTTTATTAGCGTAACTCTTGAGACGGTGAACGATGAGCGAATGACCGAGGTGCATACCGTCAAACTTGCCGATGCTCACCGCACCGCCGCGCTGCGATTCGGGAAACTCATCGAGTTGCGTAATGATTTGCATTATCCTTTTTTCCTGTTATTTATCAACTTACTTATCAACACTTAAATTGACAGGCTGAAACTTGACCGGCACATTGTCAAGCGACCGATACTGTTCGGCTAACTCCCACAAACGTTTTTTTTTCGCCTCATTTTTCGGGTCTCCGGCAGCAAACTGCCCCCAAATAATTTCCGTTTTTCCCTGTGTTGTCAGTTTGCAGGCAATCCGTATTCCTGCCGGAGTCTCTTCGGCAAATGGTGTAATGTACGTCAGTTTCAGTTTCGCCGCATCTTCGCCCAAGACATCGGCAAGTTGAGCGGCACTTTGTACCAACGGGTCTCCCCAGGGCGTTCCGGCAGTCCCCAGCGGCGCAGTTTTAATGCCGGTTATTGTTACAAAAAGCATTTGTTTTTCCGGCGCAATGTTTGCGAAATAATCCGAGGGCAAAAGAATACCGTTCCGGTCAACGGGATAACGCCCCTGATTCGCTGCGGCAACAAACGCTGCCGGTTTTCTGTACGATAATTTAATGACCGCACCGGACGGATAACGCAAATCGACTTGTTCGACCGTTTCGACCCAAGGATAAGCAGCAAAGGCATCAGCCAGTTTTTTCGCCAGCGTCTTATCGAGAAGTATTCCGGGCTGATGCAGACCGGCAGACTCTAACACCTCTTTGACAAACGTTTCCGGCACACCGTCCGGCGGCGGAGGCACAGTAACGTTCTCTGCCGTAATTTGGTATTCCGGCTTCATTTGCACTGCCGGCTGAACATAATACCAGCCGACAGCGGCAAGACCGGCAAAACACGCCGAAAGCAGGAAAATACCGGCAAATGTTCTTTTCACTTTACACTTAACTTTTACTGTTATTTGACAAACGCTTTGAACGGAAAATCTTCCGGCAGCGGTTTGTTTTGCCCCTTCAACGCCGCCGCATAGAGCAGCGCAAACTGCACCGTTTCGTTCTGCACCGGTGAATTTGCATCGTATTGAATCAGCGGATATTTATCAAGCAGACTTTTCCAGAGCGGCAGCACTTTATCCAGTTCCGTCCGGGCTTCGGCAAACTTCTTTTCCTGCAACGCGGCAGCCGCATCCGCAAGCGGCTCTTTCGCCTTTGCCAAATTTTTGTCGTGTTCCAGCATCAACTCAACGTAATCCCGCAGCGGCGATGCCGGTTCTGGCATCGGTTTGTTCTCTAAGACAAGCGTCTTGACAAAATAGGCTTGCGACTCAATCATTCTGTCCCGTAAATCGAAGAACGGAGCATATTTCATATAATCGTCTTCGTCCCGATTGAGACCGGCATACGCACCGGTCAGTATGGTAAAGTACCGTTCAACTTTGGTGAGTGCCGCTTCCCGCTTGGCTTTGTCGGTTTCGGTAGCGGCACGGTCAAATTCTTTTTTGGCGAATTCCAAGCCCGCATCATAAGAGGCAACCGGCGACATACGGAAAGTCCGGTTCCACATTATCTTGCGCATCGGCACGGGGTCGGCTTCAACGACATCTGAAAATATCTTGTTACTCTTATCTAAAATGATGACGAACTTCTTCACGACATCAATCGTATCCCGCAAGAAATCGGATTGATTAAGCATTGAGGCACACTGCGGCAGTGCGACGACTTCATCCCACTTCCGCATCGCATCGAGCCAGCCGGTAATCGAGTCGTTTATCCGTCCGTCATAATAGGCTTTTCTTGCGAAATAACGGAGACGGTGTGCATCATCGGCTTGCATTGTCGTTTCAACCGCCGTGTCCCGCAGTTTTAAGTCGTAACCGACAATATCACGGAACATTTTGGAAAGCCGGGTGCTGTTTTCCTGCTGGTCTATTTCAGAAAGGATTTCTCTTGCTCTGCTTTTCTTTTCACGCGGAACGTCTTCTCTATCCTGAATTTCTTCAGCAATGACTTTCGGCGATAAAGTTATCAATCCGTTCACACGTCCTGCTATCTGCGAAACGCTCTCATTCGCTTTGTTTAACACTTTTTTCTCTTCCTCTTCCAAAAACATCTGCGGTATCTTTTGCAGTTCTAACTCCTCCGGCGTGTAGAGCGTATCCCGGTCTTTTTGCAGAACGGTACGCCAGTCAGGCTGATTCTTTTCGAGATAATCACGCAGCATCAGTAATTCTGTTCTCGGTCGGGCATCCGTTTCATCCCAATTAACGGCATCCTCTAAACCGGCGAGCAGCGTTCCCCGCTGACCGGGCGTTTGGGCAATTTCATTCCATCGGGCAACAAGCAGCGTCTCTTTCAGGTTGAGAACGATGCCGTCCAATTCTCTTTTTACTTTGGCTATCTCTTCTTTTGCCAAATCCGCCGCTTCAAGTTGTGTTCGCTTGACCGACTTGTAATTATTTTTATTGACTCTCAATCCCTTCCCTTCGGGAATGGCAGTTGCCAAATCCATTTTTGCAAATTCCATCCATTCCTTGGCAGCATTTTCCCAAGCCCTGATGGCTTCCTCGCCGAAAATACCGTCTTTGCGTTTCCACTTGGCATAACTAAAAAGGTTCGAGCGGGAGTTGGCAAAGAAAGTAAAGTCCGACTCGTTCATCAAACTCACTCCCCGTTGTAACACAAGTTCCTCGCCTTGATGATACCAGCGTCTTCCTAGCAGCCAGTTGTCTCTGTCGGAGGGCAGCGGACAGTCGTGACGCAAACCGAAGTCTTCGTCTTCTTTGAGCAAACGGCGGTACTGTTCGTTTTCATCGCTGCCCGCCCCGCCGATTTTTTGCGAAACCGTCCAGCCGCAGGCTTTGCAAAGTTTCGGTGCGAGTTGGTTACGTTCGACACCGGTTGCCAAAAAATCAATACCGCGTATCACCCAGCGGTAGCGTTCCCGATAATCGTCAAACTCGGCGGACGCATTGTAGGCGAGATTCCAGCCGAGAAATTCCCAAATTGTCGTAAAATGCGGTTCGAGAAAGACCAATTGGTTCGTCAGAGCAATAACGGTGTTCCAATCGTGCCGTTTTTGGTGTTCCTGAACCTTATTCCAGAGCAGGACAACAGCAACGCCGCGCATACCGAACGTTGCCAGTTTAATGGTACTGCTTGCGGGGTCAATTTTGCCGATTTGCGATTCGGTAAAACCTTCGGCGGCACGTGTCTGAGCCAACAGACCGCCGGAGTCGGTGCGGGCTTCGCCGCCGGCATCAACGGTCAACTTCGCCGGTCTGCCGACGAGATAAAGCAGGACAAGCAGGACGGCTAATGAAACAAAATAAGCAAACTGTCTGTAACGGTACTGGTTCATATTCGGTTCTGAAATTAGAGTATGTTGACGTTCACAATGCTGCCCATTATCCACATTCCTGCCGAAAAAGCAAGCAATTACGCCGGCGAAAGTAGTGAACCAACGCCGATTATCAACGAGTGCTGCGGACAAAACAGCCGCCAGATATGTCCCGCTTAAATCATTGGAGTTGTGTTTTGTCCGCTTTTCTTGTTTTCTTAATCGCTAATATACGAGGGACACAAAGTTTTTTATACATTCTTTCTTTATTTTCTCGCGTCCTTCGCGGCTTCGCTGCTCAATGATTTACTCGAAAATTTATTCGGCAGTTACGAAAACAAATCTTGTGTTTCGGTTATTTTAATTATTCCGATTGTTCTTTTCTGACCGGTTTAACCGGCTGCGAGCATTTTATTTACCGTGCCGATTGAGGTTGACCGATACGGTAATAAGCGGGAAATCCCTTCTGCGGCTATTTCCGGTTAGACAAGTAACCGGTGTACGGACTGCAAAAGACACAGGAAAAAGTACTGACGGGATTGACCGAATGGAATCGTTCAAACCGCTCTTGCCGTAGAAGGCACAAATGCTTATTCTACGCAATAGTTACAAGGATGTAATCTGATGAAATATCTGCGACGTTTACTGAATTTTGCTGTAAGTGTGTTGCTTATCGGCGTTTGCGGTCAGACAGGCTGCACTCCGCAGCAGCCGCTTTACCTGACGGAAAAAGGAAAATACCAGCAACATTATATCGGCAAAGCAACAAAAATCGACTATCCCGATGTCGAGGTCTGTTCGCTACCAGAGGTAACGCGAACCATTCCTCCGTTAACTCTCGCCAATCCGGACCCGTCCTCGATTTGGGATATCAAACTTGAAGAAGCCGTCCAAATGGCGTTAAAGAACAGCAAAGTCATCAGGACACTCAATGGAGTCGGTTTTTCCAAAAGCGGCGTTTCCGGTACTCCCGGTCTGCTGCTTCAATCGCCCAATGCCGTCGGGACAGTTTACGACCCGGCGTTAATTGAAAGCGATCCCAGAGCCGGTCAGGAAGCGGCCTTGGCGGCTTACGACGGACAGTTAACCGCATCTGCCAATTGGCTGAAAGAAAGTACCGCCAACTGGAACGGCTTTCAAACGTATGGAATCCGGAAGGATGAAGCAAACTTTAATACCAGTATCCGTAAATATGCTTCGACCGGCGGTCAGTATTATGTAACGAACGGCAATCAGTATACTGGCACTGCGCCGGTTCAATGGCAGTCGTATCTCGAAGGCGGTTTTACACAACCGCTGTTCCAAGGAAATGGTATCCAGTTTAACCGCATTGCCGGACCGGGGGCAACTCCCGGTAATTATAACGGGGTCGTGATAGCCCGTATCAATACGGATACGGCATTGGTGGACTTCGAGATGAATACGAGAAACCTTGTCGCTTCGGTCGAAACGGCTTATTGGAATTTGTATTATGCATATCACCGTCTCGAATCCGTCCGCAGCGGGCTTGATGCCGCCTATCAGACGTGGCTGCAAACAAAAATCAAATCGGACTTCGGGGCTGTCGGCGGAAGCGCACAATACCTTGCCCAAGCGGAACACAACTACTTCACATTCCGGCAGCAAACGGAAATTGCACAAAGCAATTTGTTCAAGACCGAAGATGCGCTGCGGTACATTATGGGGTTGACGGCAACCGATGGACGGCTCATCCGTCCCATTGATGACCCAATAATCGCCCCCATTAAACTGGATTGGCATAGTACCGTTTGCGAAGGTTTGATACGGTCGCCGGAACTCCGCAAGCAAAAATGGAGCGTGAAACGATATGAACTCGAATTGATTGCTGCCAAAAACTTTTTGCTTCCGCAAGTTGATATGAATGCGGCATACCGGTTTTCCGGTGCGGGCAAAGACCTGATTGACTCCAACAACCGGCATAACAACGCCTACGGTTCGATGATATACGATGATTATTCGGGCTGGACAGTTGGTTTATCTGCTGCTGTGCCGTTCGGATGGCGAAAGGAACTTGCCGGTGTCCGAAATGCACAACTAATGCTTGCAAAGTCCCGTGAAATACTGCGGGAACAGGAATTGGAGTTGTCTCATCAGTTAGCGGATTCATTCCGGGACATTGACCTGTCGTATCAACAGATACAGACAACGCTTGCCGGAAGACGGGCGGCGAACGATGAAGTCTTTGCCGTTGGTGCGGCTTACGAGGCTGGAAAAATTACTTTGGACCAGTTGCTCGATGCCCAAAAACGTCAAGCGGAAGCCGAAACGGATTACTACAGTGCGGTGGTCGATTACAATCTGGCGATTATGACTCTGCATTACCGCAAGGGTTCGCTTTTGGAGTATGATAATGTTTGTCTGACGGAGGGAGCGTGGTCGCCGAAAGCGTACTTTGATGCGAAACGCCGGGCAAGAGAGCGTGATGCCGGACATTATTTGAATTACGGCTTTACTCGTCCGCAGAATGTCAGCAGGGGAACGTATAGGCAGTTTCAAGGGACGGATATGTTATCCTTTGACGGCACGGCGGTCCCGATGACGGCATCGGCAGCACAGCCGCAGTATTCATCGCAACCGGCAGGACAACAGGTAGTACCGCCGGCACCAAAATTGATTGAGACGCAGCCGATTCCGACACCCGTATTACCGAAGGAAACATTGATGCATATTCAGCCGACGAGAAATAACCGGTACGTGGATGCGAATTGACGTTTCGATATGAAAGAGTGAGTGTGCGGCAAAAAAAGAGACAGGGGCTTCAGCCTCCGTCCCCGTCGTTCAAAACTTGCGGTTAATACGGCGGGAACTCAAGTTCCCGCCTCTTTCGTTTCACCGTTAATTTTAATGCCGACACGTCTTTTTCCGCCTGTGATTGACAAAAAACCGTTGACGGCGATAATGAGAGAAACAGCGAATATCTATGTCCATTATCGTTCAGAAATTCGGCGGTACGAGTGTTGCCGACACGCAAAAAATACTCGGAGCCGCCCGGAAAGCCATTCGTGCGGCGCAAGCCGGTCGTCAAGTCGTTGTTGTTGTCAGTGCAATGGGCAAAACAACGGATAGTCTCGTTGCCCTTGCCAAAGAAATCACCGACAGACCGTCAAAGCGGGAAATGGATATGCTGCTGTCTTCCGGTGAACAGGTTACCATCGCATTACTCGCCATCGCTCTTGAAAGTCTCGGTTATAAAGCCGTCAGTATGACCGGTGCGCAAATCGGTATTAAAACGGACTCTTCGCATACCAAAGCCCGAATCAAAACGATTGACACCGAAAAAATGCGTAAAACTCTCGCCGACGGCAACATTGTCATCGCCGCCGGTTTTCAAGGGGTCGATGAAACGGGCAACATCACAACACTTGGACGCGGCGGCAGCGATACCTCTGCCGTTGCCCTTGCTGCCGCTCTCGGTGCCGAAGAATGTGAAATCTATACTGACGTGGACGGTATTTACACGACCGACCCTCGCCTGTTACCGGAAGCCCGAAAAGTAACGCAAATCTCTTATGACGAAATGCTTGAACTTGCCAGTCTCGGTGCCGGTGTGATGCACAGCCGGTCGATTGAGTTTGCGAAAAAATTCGGAGTCAATGTTCACGTCCGCAGCAGTTTTTCCGATACTGCTGGTTCGCTTATCACGGCATTACCCGAAGGAAACACGCCCGTTGCCGGAGCGGCAGTAGCAAAAAACGAAGCCCAGGTAACGCTCGTTGGTATCCCCGACAAACCGGGAAATGCAATGCGGATTTTCTCAAAAATTGCCGATGCGAAAATTGCGACCGATATGATTGTCCAAAATGCTGGCTTGGACGGCAAAACGGATATTGCCTTCACCGTACCGGGAATCGATTTAACGGCAACACTGGACGTGCTGCAATCGCTTGTCAATGATATTGGTGCAGAAAAGGTCGAATGGAAAGAAAACGCTGTCAAGGTGTCGATTGTCGGTTTGGGAATGGAGACGCAGCCGGGCGTGGCTGAAACGATGTTCCGTGCCGTTTCCCGACAAGGTATCAATATCGAAATGATTACGACGAGCGGTATTAAAATTTCCGCACTGGTAACAAAAGACAGCGCATTGGACACCCTTCGGGCTGTACATAATGCGTTTCATTTGCAAAGTCCGATAAGTGCTGTAGCAAATGTTACGGCTGGTGCAAAAAAAAAGAAATTGCCGACCGCAAAATCAGTAACGGCGGGGAAAGAATCGCGGATTGTTTCGTTCAATTCGCCGCTTCTCGGAATGGAAGATATTTTAATTGAAGCGATTACTCTCGACCAATCACAGGCACGGATAACGCTGCCGAACATTCCCGACAAGCCGGGTATTGCGGCGGAAGTTTTTGAAAAAATTGCGGCAGCGAAAATTATTGTCGATATGATAGTGCAGAGCAGCAGCCGAAACAGCCGGGCAGTGATTTCGTTCACTGTTCCCCGCAAGGTACTGGACAGGGCGTTGAAAGTCGTCAGGAAACTGACAGCAGATTGGGGCGGCGAAGAACCGCTGTACAATTCTGCCGCTGCCATTTTATCGGTGCGGGGGACAGGATTGCGTTCGCACACCGGTTTAGCCTATCGGATGTTCAGAACGCTTGCCGACGGCGGTATTAATGTGAATATTATTTCGACGAGCGAACGCTGCGTTTCGGTTTCCGTTGACGACAAGAACGGTGAAAAAGGACTTAAACTCTTCCGTAAAGAATTTGCGAAGGAAATGATGTAGCCGTCTCTCCTTGACATTGCGTTCGCGAAAACCGATAATATGCTCAATGGAACGTATTGCTTGGCATCCGGCGTTTGTCGAGGCAATTCAACTGGAACTCGAAGAATATCGGGACTTTTTGGAGTTTATGGCGGAGTACCAACTGACTTCCGAACCGCTCCAGATGGATGTTCTCATCGTCAAGAAAGTATC
>JAITOZ010000235.1 GCA_031289675.1 Planctomycetaceae bacterium | reverse complement strand
TAAGTTTGTGATACACTTAAAGGAAACGGAATTCCGCTTCAACCATCGAAAAGAAAACCTTGCCAAAATTATAAAAAAACTTATGAAAAAATAACTCTTAAACTTGTCAAGCCCCTTTTATTTTTATCTTTGTCTGTGTCCGCAATGAAATCATCCAGAGCGAGGGCGTTCTCACTTTTTTTGTTCAAGCGGTTATAAAGAAGCGGGGTGCTGAAAAAGAGAAAATTGATACCGTAGGGCGATGCATCCTGTAATCTTTCGACGGTGTGGACTTCGACCTTGCGTCCGCAAAATTTTACGCCGTTCGGATTGAACAGATATTTACTGTACTTGTATTCGGTCAGACATTTTTTCGCTTGGTCTTTGATTTGGGTTTGATTCACCAAAAATAAAAAGTTCCGGTATCCCTGTTCGTAGAGATAAAGCACACACGCTGCCATTACCAACGTTTTTCCGCTGCCTGTTGCCATATTGAATAACCAATGGGCAGCAGCGGAACGTTCGTGTTCAAAAAGATAGATAAAACGTTTGACCGCTTCGGTCTGATAAAGACGCAGTCTTTTTGTCTTATTGAGATTATTGGATATAAACGCCGGCAATTCGTAACTTTTCGACCACGTCTGATAATCCGCATCGAGTTCGGCAAAGAGAAAATCCGCCGCTGCTTCGGAGATACTCTGCTTACCCGTTTTTGTTTTGCGTTTTCGCATTTTTCCTTTTTAGCCGCGAATGTACGAATGACAACGAATGTTTTTTATTGATATTTATCCGCTCCCATTCATACATTCGCCGTTTAGCAGTATAGCAAATTTGCCGCAACAGGACAATTCCTCTCCAAAAATAGAAAACTGCCTCTTGATTTTTCAAAAAGAATGTGCAAAACTATATGCTTGTCGCGGTTAGACAAACTTTTCGCTATCATCAAACCGATACCCCAAATACCATTAAGGAGAAATTATGTCCGCATTTCCTGAAGTAAAGAAAGCCGTTCAATACGAAGGTTCGCAGTCGAAGAACAATCTCGCCTTCCGGTTTTACAATCCAGACGAAAAAGTCGAAGGCAAAACGATGCGGGAGCATCTTCGTTTCAGTGCCGCCTATTGGCACACAATGCGTGCCGGCGGCAGCGACCCGTTCGGCGGTCCGACAATGCTCCGCCCTTGGGAAGGCAAAGACACTGTTGCCAATGCCCAGAAGCGGGTCAAGGTCTTTTTCGAGTTTCTCGAAAAGACACAGATGCCGTTTTATGCGTTTCACGACCGGGACATTGCTCCCGAAGGTTCAACACTCAAAGAGACGAACGAAAACCTCGATGCCGTTGTCAAAGTATTCAAGGAAGAACAGCAGCGCACCGGCATTAAACTCCTTTGGGGAACAGCGAACCTGTTCGGCAATCCGCGTTTTATGCACGGGGCGGCAACGAGTTGCAATGCAGATGCGTTTGCCTTTGCCGCCGCACAAGTAAAGAAAGCCCTCGAAGTCACCAAAGAACTCGGCGGCAGCGGTTACACTTTTTGGGGCGGTCGGGAAGGATACCAATGTATCTGGAATACCGATATGAAGCGGGAAATCGACCACCTTGCCAAATTTATGCATATGGCAGTTGATTACGCCAAAGAAATCGGTTTCAAGGGGCAGTTTTACTTTGAACCGAAACCGAAAGAACCGACGAAACACCAATACGATTTCGATTCGGCAGCGTGTATCAATTTTCTCCGTGCCTATGGTTTGGAAAAGTACGTCAAGATGAACATTGAAACGAACCACGCTACTTTGGCTGGACATTCGGTCGAACACGAACTCGAATATGCCGGCAGTCAGGGCTTTTTGGGGTCGGTCGATGCGAACACCGGCGATACGCTGCTCGGCTGGGATACTGACCAGTTTCCGACGAATGTCTATGAAACGGTCAAGATGATGCTCATCATTCTGAAGTACGGCGGTTTCAAGACGGGCGGCTTGAATTTCGATGCTAAAGTCCGGCGGGAAAGTTTCGAGCCGATTGACTTGATTTACGCACACATCGGCGGAATGGACGCTTTTGCTCTCGGTTTGAAAATTGCCGCCGAAATCCGGCAGACCGGCGAAATCGCTCGGTTGGTTACAGACCGCTACGCTTCGTGGGACGGCGGTATCGGTGCCGAAATCGAGACGGGCAAGCACAACTTCAAGAGCCTTGAAAAGTATATCCTGAAGAAAGGCGATGCGGATGCGAACAAGAGCGGCAGACAGGAACTCTTCGAGAACATTGTCAACCGGTATATGTTCAGGTAAAACGGCAAATTGCTCTCTTCCGGTTAGGTAAAACAGGCTGACTCTGTGCGTCAATCCGAACGTTTCAGGAACAGCAGGAACAAAAAAGAGGAAAACGCCGAATGACGAAAAAAGAGGTATGAAAGAGGAAGTACGCTCATTCGTCTGCGAAACGTTGTGTAACGACAACGGGATACTGGAAAATGCGTTTCCGGTAACAGAGACTGTCCTGAAACGGAGCGGGGCGGTCTGCGGAGTGATGTTTTGCCTGCACGGACCGCGTGCCGTCCAATTCACTGCCGTCTGGGAAAAAGACACCAACCGGATTCTTTTTTACGGAGCCGACGGAAAACGCTATCGTATTCATTCGGTGTCCCTATCGGGAGGCTAATTCCATCGGGGGCTGTACCCCCGCTCGTGCTTGCGCTTCGTTGCGCTGCGTATGGTATTGGTTGACAAACTGTCCGCAGCAAGGCACAATGAAAGTACCGAAGCCCGCCCATTTTACCCTCCGTCCGATGAACAATCTTTTCTCCGAACTCGGTATCACCTTTGACGACGTTCTTCTCGAACCGCAGTACAGCGAAGTTGTTCCAGCGGACGTTGATGTCAGCACCGTTCTCACCAAACGGATTGCCCTGCGAATTCCCCTCGTCAGTTCGCCGATGGATACGGTTACCGAAGCCGGTATGGCGATTGCTTTGGCACAAGAAGGGGGTATCGGCATTATTCATAAAAACCTTTCTATCGAACAGCAGGCGGGCGAAGTCTCGAAAGTAAAGCGATCGGCGAACGGTATTATCCGTCATCCGGCAACGCTTCCGCCGACGGCAACTGTGGACGATGCCGAAACGCTGATGAGCGAAAAAAATGTCTCCGGCGTTCCTGTTGTCCACGAAGACGGCAAACTTTGCGGTATTCTGACCCGCCGCGACCTCCGGTTTCTTGAAAACAGGCATATAACGATTTCCGATGTGATGACCGCCGCAAATCTCGTTACGGCAAAAGGTAACGTTACGCTGGAGCAAGCCGAATCTGTTTTGAAAGAAAAAAAAGTAGAGAAATTGCTGCTGGTGGACGATAACTATAGATTGACGGGGCTTATCACGATTAAGGATATTGATAAGATGCGCAGTTATCCCAGCCGTTGTGTCGATGATGACGGCCGGCTGCGGGTCGGGGCAGCAGTCGGCGTTCACGATGATGAACGGATTGATCGGCTCATAGAGCGTGATGTCGATTTGCTTGTTGTGGACAGTGCGCACGGGCATAGTGCCAACGTGATAGAAGCCGTCCGGCGGATTAAAAAACATTATGATATTGACGTGGTTGCCGGTAACATAGCAACCGAAGACGGAGCCAAAGCCCTTGCCGATGCGGGAGCGGATGCAGTGAAAATCGGTATCGGACCGGGTTCCATCTGCACCACGCGGGTTGTTTCGGGTGTCGGTGTACCGCAGATAACGGCAATATCCAGAGCGGCGAAAGCGTTGGAAGGCAGCGGCGTTTCGGTTATCGCTGACGGCGGTATCCGTTATTCCGGCGATATTACCAAAGCCATCGCCGCCGGTGCGAACGCCGTGATGATAGGCGGACTGTTTGCCGGTTTAGAGGAAAGTCCGGGCGATGTGATATTGTATCACGGGCGGACGTTCAAGAGTTATCGGGGAATGGGTTCGTTAGGAGCAATGGTACACGGTTCGAGCGAGCGGTATCGGCAGGGACGGGATGTTACACCGGAAAAGTTAGTACCCGAAGGCGTGGAAGGACGTGTGGCATACCGAGGCAAGTTGGGACAGTTTGTTTATCAGTTGGTCGGCGGTTTGCGTGCCGGTATGGGGTATTGCGGGGCGCAGACGATTAACGATTTGCGGACGAAATCGCGGTTTATTCGTATTTCTCCGGCGAGCGGCAAGGAAAATCATCCACACGATATTGTTATAACGCAGGAAGCCCCGAATTACAGCAGCGAGTAGTAAAGTAAGCCGATACTAACATAACACGGCATTAAGAAAAAAAAGATTTAGGAAAGGAATCCACGATGAAAAAGTTTCATTTTTCGGCATTGGCGGTTTTGGCAGGTGTTGCTTTTTCGGCAATGCTGGCATTCAGCGGCGAACTGCAATGGACAAAGCCGGAACAGGGACGGACGCAAAGCGTTCAAGTCCATCCAGCCGTCCAGACGAAGACAGCCGCACCGGTTTCTTTGGAGTTTCCGGTGATACTTGCCCAGAATGTGGAAGAAAAAACGGTGGTCGATGCTGCCGGACAAACAGACGTAACGGTAGCAAAACCCGCGGCGGCTCCGCTGCCGAAGAGTTCGGTTTTGAAAAAAACGCCGTGTGATTACGAACTCAAGTCGATTACGGCAATTTCTCACGATATTCGCCGGAAAGGCAACGAGTTGCCGGAAGAATGTCCGCAACATTATAATGCTTACAGCGGTCGTCATTTTGACCGGACGTGTTATCAGTGGAAGGCTTCCAATCTTTGCACAAAGGCGGCGTACTTTGAAGATGTGCAGTTAGACCGTTACGGACATTCGTCTTGTCCGGCAATGGAACCGATTATTTCCGGTGCGAAGTTTTTTGCAACGGTGCCGCTGCTGCCGTATTATGCGGGAGTAATGCCGCCGAACGAATGTGTCTATACGCTGGGGCATTACCGGGTCGGCAATTGTTCGCCGTATATGATTCAGCCGTTCCCGATTTCGTTTCGCGGGGCGTTGTTTGAAGCCGGTGCGGTCGGCGGAGCGATTGCAATACTGCCGTAACGTTTTTATACGGCACGGCACGGCATCGCGTGTTCGATGAAACGGCAAGGGGCAAAATCAAATAAGGAGTACGCCCACGTCCGTCGTTCCATAGTGCGTTCCATAGTGTAGAGCAAGCACTATCAATAACTTATGCGGTTGTATCCCCCCCCCTTCGGGACTGCCGTTATCTGCCAAGTTATCTGTGTCAATTCCTCATTAGACAAACTTCAACAGAGCGTATTTCTTTTTACCGCTGCGGATAACCGCCAAACTTTCGCTCGCTAAATGTTCAAGCGTCAAAACGGCGTTGACATCCGTTATTTGCCGGTTATTAACATACGCTCCCCCCTGCTGAACCGTCCGGCGGGCTTCACTCTTTGACCCGGTCAGCCCTGCTGCCGTCAACGCATCGACCAGCGGAAAACCGGTTTCCAAGTGCGAACGCGGCAATTCCTTGCTCGGCACATCGGCAAAAATGGAAGCCAACGCCGCATCATTTAACGCCGTTATTTCGCCGCCGAAAAAAATATCCGTCGCCTTTTTGGCAACGGCCAATCCTGATTCTCCGTGAACGAGTTGTGTCAATTCATCGGCAACCTTACGCTGACCAAGCCGCCGTCCAGGGTCGATATTATGCTGCGCAACCGCTTCGGCGATTGCCTCTTGCGGCAAGCCGGTAAATATCTTCAGCGTCTTTTCGACATCGGTATCGTCCAGATTTATCCAGTATTGATAAAACTGATACGGCGGCGTTTTATTCGGGTCAAGCCACAACGCTCCGCCTTCTGTTTTTCCCATCTTTGTCCCATCACTTTTCGTCAGCAGCGGACTTGTTAAACCTTGCAGTTGCCCCGACTGCTGCAATACGCCGACACGCCGCGCAAAGTCGCAGCCCATCGTGATATTGCCCCATTGGTCGCTGCCGCCGATTTGCATCTCACACTTGTATGTCTTGTAGAGATGGACAAAGTCGTAACTCTGCATAAGCATATAACTGAATTCCGTAAAACTCAAACCGGACTCATTATTTTCAAGGCGGAGTTTGACCGATTCTTTTGCCAGCATTACGTTGACAGGAAAGTGTTTTCCGACATCGCGCAAAAAGTCAATGTACGAAAACTGCGAAAACCAATCGGCATTGTTGACAATAACAGCACCGGTCGGTGAATGGTCGAAGCGAAGGAATGTACGCAACTGTTTTTCGATACACTTGATATTGTATTCGACTTGTTCCTTTGTAATGAGTTTGCGTTCATCGCTTTTTCCGCTGGGGTCGCCTATTGTACCGGTAGCACCGCCGGCAAGAGCAATCGGACGATGACCGCATTGCTGAAAACGCCGAAGATTCATCAGGGCAACGAGATGTCCGACATGCAGACTATCCGCCGTCGGGTCAAAACCGGCGTAAACTGTCCGCGATTGTTCCATCAGCCAATCGGCAATACTGTTCTCGTTCGTTAACTGATGTATCAATCCCCGCCAGCGTAACTCTGATATGATGTCGTTCATTTGCTGATAATAGTTGTCTCGTAACTGTTTTTTTGTTTTCGCAACCCGGGATGCACTGCCCGCTGCGCAGGGCTTACGTCCTACGCAATGCGATTGCCGCTACGCTTGCGATACCGTCCCCAGTGAAATCTCTATTTCGCTACCCAATACGGCGCATTACTCGGTGCTTCATAGTATGCCGCTGTTTCGTCGTCCAGTTTTGCGAGGAACATCTGAAAACCGGCAGCCTCTTGCACCGTCAGGATTTCTTCGCAGCGTCCGTCAAGGAGCGTAATTCCTGCCGCCGTCAAAACCTGATGCGCCTTGCGGTAAATAATGAACTGTTCCATCAGCGTCGTTGCTCCGCTGCCGTTAATAATTAACACCGCTTTATCGCCCTTTTGCAACTTGACGGCGTTTATCAGACGTGTAACCATCGTCTCGGCGGTCTCATCGGCAGAGACGATTTTTTGCGGTCCAGTACCGCCGCCTTCACCGTGCTGTCCCATTCCGATTTCCATTTGGTCGTCCTGTAATTCCGAGATGTACTGTCCCGACTGCGGATGCGTTGCCGTTTTCATCGTAACAGCAAGCGTTGCCATCGAAGCCCCGAACTTTTCGGCAACGGCAGCAACTTCATCAAGGTTTTTCCCCGCTTCGGCGGCAGCACCGGCAACTTTAATAAGCGGAATACAGCCGCCGAGACCGCGCCGGTCTTCGAGCGGGGCGTTGATTCCCGGTGCGATGTCTTCGGCAGTTAAAACTTTCTTGACGTTGATGCCTTCTTTCACCGCCATATTGAACGCCATATTACCGTTCATTACATCGCCGGCGTGATTGAGAATCACGAGCAGAATACCTTTGTGGTCTTTGAAAAGACGCAGGGCTTCGAGAACCCGCGGCGCACCGGGAGCAGCAAAAATATCACCGACAACGGATGCGTCGAGCATTCCTTCGCCGACAAAACCGCTCAATGCCGGCTCGTGTCCGCTGCCGCCGAGCGTTACAACGGCAACCTTATCTTTCGATTTCGCTGTCGTACGGACAACAATGTGTTCACCGGCTGATTTTACTTGCTTGGAATACGCAAGCGTGTAACCTTCAAGCAGTTCTGCCGTCAGGTTGTCAGGAGCATTGAGGAATTTCTTCATCGTCATAACAGTATAAGGGGTTGAAAGTACTGACGGAGTCCAGTATAACAAATTAAATGCGTATGAAAAGCGGCAGGAAGCCGGACCGGCACGTTGGATTTCGGCGGGTTTTTGCCGGCAGCCTTAACTTTTGCAAAAAAAAATTTGTTACAAAAACCTGCAAAGCCGTTCAAACCGCCCCCCTTCAGAGCCGCTTGCGGGAGCAAGCGAAAAAAAACACAGGCACTTGA
>JAITOZ010000218.1 GCA_031289675.1 Planctomycetaceae bacterium | reverse complement strand
TTTGTGATACACTTAAAGGAAACGGAATTCCGCTTCAACCATCGAAAAGAAAACCTTGCCAAAATTATAAAAAAACTTATGAAAAAATAACTCTTAAACTTGTCAAGCCCCTAAATTAAAATAGACGAAAGTCATTGTCCTGCGCAAAATCCTAGCAAGATGAAGAAGGCAATCGCAGCAGTCCGTCCGAATGAACATCATATTCGGCGGTTTGTCTGCGCTTGATGAACGGCGACTGTTAAACTCAAAATGATTTACGTCCGCGTCAGCGGGCGTTAAATCGTGTTGCGAGTTTAACGGTTCTTGCTAGGATACCGCGTGCAGGGCGACAGATATAACGCCCTTTCTTTACGCCCCGAATGCCTCAATTCGGTTCTGTCAGAAAGGTAGTCCTTCCATCTATTACCATAAAAATCGAAATCCTCCTGAAAAAGGATATTTTTACATCAACCACTCACACTTGGAGAAAACAATGGCTAACATCACCGTTCAAGTAATGGACGCAACCGGCACAAAAAAGACGGAAGTCGAACTTCCTGACAACGCACCGGTCAACCGTATTATCGCTGTCCTGCTGGACAAACTTCAACTGCCGACCAACGGTCCCGACGGACAACCGTTGTCGTACAAGTTTCACCACAAGAAAAGTGGCAAGCAATTGCAAGATACGCAAACTCTTGCCGATGCAGGCGTTACGCAAGGAGACGTTCTCCGTTTGCAGCCGGAAATTACCGCCGGCAGTTCCCCTTTTCCACTATTGAAAAATGATGAGCATTGACCCGCAGAACATCACCGAACAGGATTGTGTGCCAATGCAATTTCCCTTAAAGAGTTTGCATCTTGCCCAACGCCCTGCCGGTTTTCAAATTGTTGTTTTCCGCTCAGTACTAAACAAGATGAAGCAACTTGGTCGTAAAAGTATGCGTGCCGAGGTTGGCGGAATGCTTGTCGGTAAAGTGTGCTGGGACGGCGAACCGTTTGTTTTCGTGAAGGATTCTATCGAAGGAAAATACACAGACAACCGGTCGGCAAGCGTAACTTTTACATCCAAAACATGGGACTATGTTCACGAACAAATAGAACAGCATTATCCCGACTTAAAAATTGTCGGCTGGAATCATACTCATCCCGGCTTCAGCATTTTTCTGTCTAGTTACGATTTGTTCATTTGCCGCAGTACGTTTAACGCCCCGTTTCACATTGCATACGTTTTTGACCCGCATATCGAGAATAGACCTGCAAGCGAAGGATTTTTCGTTTGGCGTAATTCGCAAGTTGTGTCGCAGCGTCCGTTGATAATCGGAGATGTTCCGGCATTTCGGGCAACGCATAGCAATGTATGGCAGACAAATTGGTCGTCAGGCAATCTGGCGAGTCCGAATAAAACTCAAAATTTCGATATGACTGATATTTCCGATAAGATTCGTATTACTGCCGATGACGTTGGGCAAACGGCTAAAACGCCGTTGCCGCCGTCCGCTCCGGTTAAACAAGAACCGCCGAAGCCCTGCGAACAAGTAATAGACGTTCCGCTGTTGGGCAAGTTGGACATTTACGCTATGGTACTGCTGAATACGATGCTGTCTTTTATGCTGTTGATATTGTTTTTCGCATTTCTTGCACTTCGTCCGCGGGTAGAAGTGATTCCGCCCATTAACGAAGTAGTCGCCGATAGCCAACGGAATCTGAAACAGTTAGTCAATGAATCTGAAAATCGTATTTCAGAAAAAATTGAAGTATGCCAAACGGATTTACAAAACCTGAAACAAAAATGTGACACCATAGAAAAGCACACGTTGCCGAAAACAGAACCGCCGAAGCCGCCCAACAGCGGCAGTCCGGCAGAGAAAACGATGACCGAACCGCCAAAACTAAACAACATACAAGCGGATAAATCAGCAAAAGACAAACCAGTAAATGAATCAACACCGTCAACACCGCCGGCAACGTTGCCCAATGAATGAGTAAAATCGTTATTACAGAATCCGATTTAGCGGAGCAAGTTCAATGTGCGTATTGCGGAGCCGAAATCGGCTTTGACGAACCCGTTACGGCTTGTAATGAATGTTCGGTTCCGTATCACGCCGATTGCTGGAACGCCAACGGACATTGTGCAATTTATGGCTGTTCCGGCGGCGGGGCAGGATTGGCAACAGGGACGGGCTATATCCCGCAAACGGCGGGCAGTGTGCGAAATACAGTCGGAAAGGTTATTAAAACCATTTGGGATATTGTAGTAACTATTGTTGTTGTCATTTGGTACATATTCTTATTTTGTATAGTAGCATCAGCTGTCTATAACGCAATTTTCAATGGATAAAATTACAATAAGTTTAGACGAGTTGCCGGAAATAACGGAACCGCAAGTTGAGAAAATCGTCATATCGTTTGACGATTTAGAGGAACTGCTTTATCCGTATCCGCAAGCACCGGCGGGAAAACTTCCGCCGCGTCTCAAACGGCTTTACGCCGACGCAAAAAGCGTTGCCGAAGTCTTATCGAAGTCGCCGTATATTCGTATCGTTGAAATGAAAGGAACGCCGCCGGATTATTACCGCATTGCATACAACATTCGAGGTATCGAATCGGTGAACAGCAGAAGCATTGCCTATCGGAATAACCACGAAATTGAATTAGGGGCTTGACAAGTTTAAGAGTTATTTTTTCATAAGTTTTTTTTATAATTTTGGCAAGGTTTTCTTTTCGATGGTTGAAGCGGAATTCCGTTTCCTTTAAGAGTATCACAAACTTTTCAGACTTGCAACCATTGAACTTTGCGAGTCGATGTTTTG
>JAITOZ010000209.1 GCA_031289675.1 Planctomycetaceae bacterium | reverse complement strand
AAGCCGACCAGTTACGAATTTTGAACCGCCTTGCGGGAATGTCCGTTGTCTGCATTGTTTTCTCCGTAAAATCGAGTAAAATCCTAACCTTTCTAACTATCATTACGAAAAATCTTGGCGGGAGGCTGATGAATTCCTCTAAATTTTTCAAAATTTAGGAAACAACGCCATCGCAAACTAGTGTAAAAGAGAGTTATTAGAGGTTTCCTATAACCCGTCGACCGGCAGATGTCAAGCGAAATCTTGGGGGATTTTTTTATTTTGGGAGGAAGATTATTGGGGGGCTGCGGCGAGTACGCCTTACGCCCCCCGCTCTTGGATGTATGCTTGCGCTTGGAATTTATCAGCGTCTTGTTTTCACGTATTTCTTTGATTATAATGCTGTGCTGCGTAAGAATGTCACCTTATCATCCTACTCCTGATGCCCTTCGACCCCTATTCGCTTTGTCCCGGCGGACGTGATAAAAAAATCCGGTTTTGCTGTAACGATTTGCTTAAAGAGATAGAACAAATCGAGCGTCTCCTCGAATCTAATCAGAGCGGAGCGTGCCTTTCTTACATCGAATCCATTGAAAAAGAACATTATGGCTGTGCTTGTTTGACAGCAGCAAAACTTTCTGTCTATCGTCTTGAAAACCGCTGGCAGGACGCTTTGCCGCTGGCGAAAGCCTTTCACGAAAAAGAACCGGACAATCCTGTTGCCTCCGCTGAATACGCCCTTGCCCTTGCTGTTACCGGTCAGGCAAAAACGGCAGTTTCTGTTTTAATAGACGCTTACGAATCGGCAAAAGAAGGAACAGCGCACAGTGCCGTCATTAACGCCGCCCTGCAAGTCGGGGCAACGCTGCTGCTCTACGGTCAAGTCCTACCCGTTACCGCTATCGGCAACCAACTGAAACATTTTCCAAGCGTTCAGGAACAAGCCAATGCCTTACTTTATCGCGCCTCATCTCTTTCCGATGTGCCGCTGCTGCTGCGAGACTTGATGTTTGAAGAGAATTGTCCCGGTGATTTTCCCGGAAAGAAAGATTTTGATGACGCTTCGGCTCTCATCGGCTTAATGCGTTGGAAATCGGCACTGACAAAACTTGAACCGCTGACAAAATATGCCGACCGCTGGTCAGGCATTTGGCGCAACGTTGCCGCCGTCCGGTTTTGGCTCCTTGAAAATGAAAGCGGCAAGGAGGCCTTAAAGCAATATACCTTGCTGCCCAATGTGCCGCTCGAAGATGCCGTTGATGCCGCAACAACGCTCCTGCTCGTCAATGCAGAGCCGCTCGGTGATTCAACGAATATTCTGCAAATCGAGTATCCGATAACCGATGCCGAAAAGGCTTTCGAGAAAATGTTGTCAGCACCGGTGTTTTACCGTATCGAAGTGCCGCAGCGCGACCCGAATACCGCATCGCCGAATGTTCCGCCGCCCAAAGGCGGATTCGTTTTACTCGACAAACCGTTTCCGAAAGATACCGAAGTTACGCTTCAAAACGCCGCATCGCAACAGGCAGCGTGCCTGCTTTTCGGCAAGGAGACCGACCGCGAAGCCCGATTGATTGTCTCTTCGCTGCTTGAAGAAAAGCGGTTTGAAGTCGAAAAGCAATTAGCCGAAGTGCTTGGCGATACGGTACAAACAGCCGGTAATGTACTCGAACGCCGTCCGTTTTCCCAATCAGTGTCTTTGGTGCAGTACCGATTCCGGTTTTCGTCCGAAACGATGCCGGATGCCGAAACGGTACAGAAACTTCAGCAGGATTATTATGCAGCGGTTTTTATCGGCAACTGGTGTCAATTACCGCTCGGACTCCTTGACGGCAAAACGCCGAACGAAGCCGCAAAAGAACTGCAATACCGTGTCAAATTACTCGCGGCGATTCAATATCTCGAATTGATGATGGACGCGGAACTCGGCAATACCGTCTGCAACGACTTGCGGCAGACACTCGGTCTGCCGGTACTCGGCACGATTGCCGTTCCCGATAGTTCGGATTATTTGACGGTCTTTGACGGTCTGCCCGTTTGGCGTTGGTATCGCCTTGATGCGGAAAAAGTGCCGACCGAAGCGTTGATGGAGGGGTTGCAAATTGCCGGTGTGATGAAGGAGCCGCGTGCATCGGTGCGGTTCGCCAAAGAACTGCTCAACAGACCGATGGATTCGATGCCCTTTGAAGCCCGGCTGCTGGCATTCGAGTCGCTTCTCGAAACGGCAACGGCTGCCGGCGATATTGAAGAGGCGTTGCTTTGGATTGACCGGGGGCGTAATGAATCAGCGGCGCATAACATTCCCGATGCGGCTTGGTGTCTCCACGAAATACCGCTGCGTTTGCACTTAGGACAAGGCGAAAGAGTACAGCAGTTGGTATCGTACATTGTCAAAACATACAAGAACGATGCCAACGTGATGCAGGCATTGCGGGACTTGTATGTGCAACTCGGTGTTTTGAATCCGGACGGGACGGTGAGTGCGGCAACACAACAGATGACAGTGCAAAAAGCCGCCGCTGTGCCGGAAGGAACGCAAAGTACCGGACTTTGGACACCGGAGCAAACCGTATCCGCCAATACCGCCGGCGGCTCAACATTATGGGTGCCGGAGTAACAATAATTGATAATTATCCAGAAGACGGACAGCAGAACGGTATGAAATCGTGTCCTGATTCTCAATTATCAATTATCAATTCACACAATGACGCACGAATTGATATTGACATCAGTGCCGCAGGGATTAGAACCGGATGATACCGGTTTTTGTCCCGTTGCCGCAGACGCGACTCTGCCGCCGTCCCTCGCAGTCTGTCTGAAACAACTGTCTTCTTACCGGCATATTGACACCGATATACAGCAAAACCGGTTCAATCCTGTTTGTTATTCGCATATCATTCTTGCCGGAAGTACGCTTACCGATAGTACCGCTGCCGTTCACGTTCTTTCCCGCATAAGCGATGCCGGTACGGACTTTCAAAATCAGCCTAACACGCTTGCACATCATATTACGCTTGATGCAACCGAAATCAATTCCGAAGGACCGGCTTGGACCTTATCTCTTCCCGGTTTTCACTTGACCTGCTGGGAGCCTCCCTGTGTACGGTTTCCTGCCGGTCGTCCGATACCCAAACTGACAGTGCCGCCGCCGTTGACCCGCCGTCAGCAAATCGCCAGAGAACGCCGCTGGTGCGACCCCCATAAGACAGCACTTTTCGGTAACTTCGCCGAATTAGAGTCGCCACAGTACCGCCGTTTTGTTCACAATAATGATGAACAAATTGCTCTTACTGCTGCGCCGACAACTCCTTGTCCGTGCTGGAAGGAATTGACGGACGATGCTGGCTGGGGCGGAGTTCTCGCCGAGACGCTTTTGACTTCGCAGCGTGCTGTCATTGTGTTTAATCCGGGACAAAATCTTCTGCCGCTCTTTCTGGAATCGTTGGCAATGCTGCCCCAAGCGGTACTCTGGCGGGGAACCTTCACGACCTACTACACCGGCTTTCCAAACAATACCGGTCTTCCCGAAAATGCTGTGTGCCAATGGAAGGGCTGCCTTGCCGGTTCGCCGGAAGCACAAAGGGAAACGAAAGACTCTGCGGCGTTAGTTATCGACTTAACGCAAACGTCCGGCAGAACGCCGCAGGGGGCTTACGTTGAGTTTGCCCGGCAGGGTATCGACTATCTTTTACCGAATGACAAGGAAAATACCGATACGTTGTTTCAATCGCTCCTCGACAGTGATACAAAAGGTTATACCAAAGGGAATGCTCCCGCTAATGCCGCAAAACAACCGACATTTCTGCCGGTAATGCCGGCGGTGCAGCCGCAAAAACCGCAGAAGACACAGAATACAGAGTCTTTTGCCGAATTCTTGGAACGTTTTTTGGTTCTCCGTTCGCGGGGGCAGTTTTACGTTCTTTATACCGTGATGATACTTCTCATTCTGATGCTCGTCTTTTTGCTTTTAGACGAAAAACTGCATTTTGGAATCGTCAAAAAACATCAAACAGACACTCTGGAAGCGGGCATCGATGAGCGGCAGCACAATGAACAGCAACATCGTAATCCTTTGGATGCCGCTGTCATGCTGCCGAATAAGGGAGACAGCAAAAATGTAACGGAAACAGGCAACGCTGACTCAGACAACGTTGAATCAAACAAAGCCGCACCGAATAAAGATGACGTGAAGAATACCGAAGCGGCATCGGTGTTGGACGAAGAGAAGACGGAAACGCCGAAAGAATTGCCGCCGCCGGTCATTCCGTCTGCCGCAAAAATACCTGTTTCTTGTATCAAAGACATTCTGGAAAAGCAGGTATTTCCGCTGCCGGACGATTGGCAAAAGTATTATGAGTTACAGGAACAGAAACCGCCTGTCCGCTTGGAAATAAAGAGCAGTGAAAATGTAACAGTAATACAGCCTCCCAAGCAGACACCGGAGGATTTAGCGAAACTCCGCCTTGAAATAACGGTCAATCAAACGTATAAGAAAATCATTGATGCCGGTACGGAGGGAACGCAGAGGATTCGTTTGCCGATAATCGTTGAAGCATCCGGCAAGGAATTGCGGTGGACGGATTTGTACGAAGCGCATTTGCAGGAATTGCAGGAAAAGCAAAAACAACTTGCCGAACAACGGGCGGAACTGAAAACAAAAATTGAAGCGGCAGCAAAACACGTTATAAACGGCGAGGCGAATTTGGTCAACAACGAGGAGTTGGAACAGCAAAAAGCCGAACAAGAAAGAAATAGTAAGAAGTTAGCGGAACTTGCCGACTTGTTGGAGGCGGAATCACCGGTCAACTCGAAATTAGAGAAGGCGCACAAAGAATTGTTGGAGAATGACCGCTTGACGATACCTTTCAAGATATTTTTCGGCGACCCGTTGTCCGGCGGGCATTTGGTTTTGGAAACGGAATAAACTTGCTTCGGACAAATGGGAGTAAATCAAGTAGTGCCGATTAAAATTCGGTCAGATATGTCTTGCAATCCGTCTGCCGTCTTGTACAATGGACGTGTTGTCTTTTTTCCTTTATAGACGAGCATGAATAGACGAGATTTTATCGGAGCGGCTGCATTGGGAACGGTACTTACCGGTACAGCGGAAAATACGGTTTTCCGTTCCCTTGCCGCTGCTGAAACTTCCGCTTCATCCTCTAACCCCGCAAAAAAAATGAACATAGTTGTTGCTGCTGACCCCTTTGCCCTTGCCCTGAAGGATGCCATCGTTGCTCACCTCAAAGAGCAGGGACATACCGTTCAGGATGTCGGTTCTCAGTCCGGCAAGGATTCCGCTTACTACGATTGTATTCCGGTTGCCGCAAAAATTTTGCAGGAAAAGAAAGCCGAAAAAGCCGTTCTTTTCTGCGGTACGGGTATGGGAGCCGCCATTGTAGCAAACCGTTTTCCCGGTGTGGTTGCCGCTGTAGTGGAATCCGTGTTTGCTGCCAGAATGTCCCGAACGATTAACAATGCGAACGCTATCTGTCTGGGCGGAATGATTTGGGGCGAATGGATGGCGAAAGAGGCAGTTGATGTGTTCCTGAAAACGGAATTCACCGAGGGACTGCCGCAATTCTGCGACTTCCTCAAAGCCGCAGAAAAGAAAGTCGATGCGATTAGACCGTAAGACGGGCGGTGCGGTTCCCGTGTTTTGAGGTAATCGAGAAGTCTTGCGGGCTGACCATCATCAGCCCGCAGCGGCTGGAGCGGTCGCGTTTGTGGACTGTGAGGTGTTCGGTAAGAAGGTTGTTTTCTTTGTGAGAACAGCGGCTTGCAACTTCGGAAGAACCTGAATCTGCCTCGCTGCGTTTGTGCTGGGCTATCAAGCCTGTTCTGTGTTCTCTTCTTGTGAGCAACGTCACTGACTTGTCTCCGCTTGTTTCTGCCTACACTACATTTCCGGTCGTCGTTCTAACCGGCTTTGCAAAAATGTCAAGCGGAGCGTGGAGGGAGTATCTTATTCTTGCGCTGCCGGCGAAGCATCCCCTGCAAGGGAACGTACTTGCCGCCGCGTTAACACGCTCTAATGTTTTCCAGACCAGAGTTTCATATCGGTGAACAGGCGGCTGACCGATTCGTGGCAGTGTATCCGCCGGATAGCCTCGCCGAGCAGCGGAGCAACACTCAACACTTTCAAATTCGGCAGCAATTCTTTCGGCAGCGGTATCGTATCCGTCAGCACAATACATTCGATTGGGGCATCTTTCAGATTGGCAACGGCATTCCCGCATAAGATACCGTGTGTTGCTCCGATGTAAATTTTTTCCGCTCCGTACCGCCTAACAACGTGTGCGGCTCCGCAAATCGACCCTGCCGTACTAATCAGGTCATCGAAAATGACTGCCGTCTTTCCCTCAATCGGACCGCCGATAAGGTTGGCTTGTTCGACTCTGTTACCGTACCGCCGTTTATCAATAATCGCTAAATTGCCGCCGAGTGATTTAGAATAGTGTGCCGCCCGCTTGATACTTCCCTCATCAGGACTAACGACGAGCAACTTCTCTTCGGGTATCCCTAAAAAGCGTATGAAATTCTCAAATACGGGCGAAGCCGTCAGATGGTCAACCGGAATATCGAAAAAACCTTGAATTTGGGCAGCGTGCAAATCCATTGTCAGGATTCTGTCTGCCCCGGCGACGGTCAGCAAATTGGCAACAAGTTTTGCGGTAATCGGAACCCGTCCTTCATCTTTCCTGTCCTGGCGGGCATAACCGAAATAAGGAATGACCGCCGTAATCCGTTCTGCACTGGCACGTTTGAAACTCTCGATGAGGATGAGGAGTTCCATCAGATTGTCGTTGACGGGCGGACATGTCGGCTGAATGATAAAAACGTCCTGTCCCCGGACATCTTGGTCGATTTTACACTGGATTTCGCCGTCGGGAAAGTTGCCGACACTTAACTGACCGAGCGGCATACCGAGATAGTCGCAAATCAACTTTGCCAGGCGGATATTGGCTCGTCCAGAAAAAACTTTCAGGTCGTTCATTGGTAACGTAAGATTAACGATATTATTCTACACGTTTTCTCCCCCGATGCAACAGCGGCGACAGGAAGCGGTGTGCGATGCCGGCAGCGTAGTTACCGCTTCCATAAAATGACAGCCGGCTTCGGTATGTTCGCTTGACTTTCGGCTCTCACTTGCTAGAATGTCGGAGGGATTTTATCTATGAATTCAACAGTGAAGGCGGGTGTTATGACAACACAGCAGCAGTGTAACGGCGCAAGCGTCGTCATCCCTGTTTACAATCGTGAACAATATCTTGAAGAGTGTATTAACTCTGTCAAAGCCCAAGAGTGCGATTTTCCCGTTGAAATCATTCTTGCCGATGACGGTTCAACGGATAAAAGCAAGGAAATCGCTCTTTCGTTCGGTTCGTCCGTCCGCTGGCTCGACAAACCCGCCGATTGCAGCACACAAGGAGCGGGACCAACCCGCAATCGGGGAATCCAAGCCGCGGCATATCCGCTTATTGCTTTTCTTGACAGCGATGATGTGTTCCTGCCCGGTCATCTGCACCGTTTGTTCCATTTTCTTGCGGAACATCCCGAATACGGAGCCGCCGTTGACCAACTCTACGGATTTAGTCAAAGTCTTGAAAAAATTTGGATAATGCCTTACTCCGACAAAGAGACCGTAAAACTCGAATCGTTCTTTTTGAATCCCTATTTTAATCCTTCCGTTTCGATGCTTCGGCAGTCAGTGATTAACGAATTGGATATTCCTTTTGAACCGGCATTGCGTTTTGCGCAAGATATTGATTTCTTTTTTCGTATTCTTGAAAAACATCCCATTGCCATTCTCGCCGAAGCAGGAGCCTGTTTGCGTGAACATAACAAACGTTCAACGGGCGGCGGCAGTTGGAAAATACAATACGAATATGCTTGGATGGTGCTGCAGCGGGCAGTGCAGCGTTATCCTTATCCTGCTTGGTTGGTGCGCAAACGCAAGGCGGCGATTGCATTCCGGCTGGCGCAGGGAGATATTGCCGGGAAAAAGTATTTTTCTGCGGTATGCCGGTTGCTGTATGCCGGTTTGCTTGACCCGCTGCGTGCAGCGAAAATACTGATGCAAAAACATTAGCGTAAGGCGGCGGATTGCGAAACGAAATGCATTCCGCAGCCCCCAATATCCGTTACCTCCGCGTCTTGACACCAAACAAAAAACAGTTACAAAACAAATCCGATGACAAAAGACCGCTTGTTCGAGAAGGATACCCGAATACAAAAAATCCTTGCTGCTGCCGGTTTTGGAAGCCGGCGGCAGTGCGAGGAACTTCTGGAACAAGGGCGTGTTGAAGTCAACGGGACAGCCGCCAAACTCGGCAGCAAAGTTAATCCGCTTGAATATCAAATCACCGTTGACGGACAGAAGTTGAAAAAGTCTAAACCGGTGTATCTCGCTCTGTTTAAGCCGAAGGGGTATTTGTGTACAAATTATGACCAGCAAGGCAGAGCGAAAACGATTGACATCGTACCGGAATCTTTCGGCAGACTGTTTCTTATCGGTCGTCTCGACAAAGACAGCGAAGGATTGATTTTGCTGACAAACGACGGGACGTTATCCGAACGCTTGACGCATCCGAAATACGGCGTTGCGAAGGTTTATCGGGTTCAGGTTGCCGGCGAATTCAAACCGGAAGAGGCGAAGCAACTGCGGCAAGGCGTGCATCTTGCGGAGGGTTTTGCAAAGGCAGAACGGGTAACGATTAAGCGGCAGCACAAGCAGAGTACGATACTCGACATTACGCTTGCGGAAGGAATGAACAGAGAAGTCCGCCGGCTTCTTGCCCGTATGGGGCATAAAGTGATGATGCTCATACGTATTGCCGTTGGTCCGGTTAAAATCGGCAAACTTATGCCCGGCGAGTGGCGGCAACTGACTCCAAACGAGGTTGACCAGTTGTATGCTGCCGGCGCAAGGTCATCTACTGTTGGTACAAAGTCCGGCGGCAAGCGGCGTGTTGTGAGCGGGTAGCGGAGCGGCAATGCAAGAGCGCGGGCGGGCAGATTTCCCCCCCCAGAAGACGCAAGTATTACCGTTACTTATTACCGTTACTTTGCCGCCTTTTCAAACTGTCCTTTCTTAAATTGTTCTGTCTTAAATTGTTCTGTCTTAAACCGCTCTAATGCTTTTTGAAATGCCGTTACTTCCGGTGCGCTGCGGACGACCCGCTCCTGCGTTTCCACCGCTTTGCCGTATTCACCGCCGAGAAAAAAGACCGCCGACAAAGTATCCTGATAACTTAAATCCTCCGGTTCGCTTTGGACCGCAGCGTTAATCAATGCCGCTGCCGAAGAATAATCGCCGTCCGTGTTCGCTAAGAGCCACGCTGCCTGATTACACGCCAGTACCGCTGCCGTACGGCGGTCATCCGGATTATTCGACGGAGGCATCGCACCGTTCTGAATGTTGACCAGTGCCAGATAACTCCAAAATTTAATTTTATCACGATATGCCGTGTCCGCGTCCGAATCCGCCTTGCAATACCGATGTGCCAAAATAAGCAAATCAATATCTGTATTCTTCATTGCCAAACTTTGGTCAACATATTCACGCACTTTTTTCCACTCTCCCGCTTCGGCTGCCTGTTCCGCAAGACAGGCATCGCGGCGGACTGCGGCATCGGCTTTAACAGACTGCCCGCTATTGAATTTTTTCGTGTATTCTTCCGAATCGGCCATTTCCATAATTTTGTCATAGTACCGGACGGCAGCGGAATAATCCGACAGCAAAACTGCCGTTTCGCCTGCCAGTTCAGCACTCCGCACTCTTAACACAATATACCCGTCAGCAATCATCTTGTCGAAGTGCGGCAACGCCCAATGTAAACGGTAATTCCGTCTTAACCAGCGGGCGGCGTAATAATGTTCGTGCATTTTCCAGTTGTCATCTAACTCGATGGGCTTCACGGGTTCATTGCTGTTAACCTCTTGGGCAACAACGGCGCAGGCAACTGCCGTACTTTTTTTGCTCTCTTCGTTAAGACCGGCAGCGTCTTCGATGATAGCCGCCGCATAATACATCAGAATATCAACCTGGTTACCGGACTGGATAACGCTGTACTCCGGTTCTGCCTGAAAAGCCGCTATCCTTTTGGTTATTGCACGTACCTGTTTTTGTAACGCCGTCCGGTCTTGTGTCTTTTCGTCCATATCGCAGCGCAGGGAAGCATAATCCGCGAGTAAGGAAAGCATCGTATTGTCCGTCTCGCCGGCAAAGTTTTCCCTGATACAGCGATACCATTTTTTCCGCAGCGACGGCTTCGCGGGCGGTGATGCCATCAGACATTTAGCGGCTTCAATGCGTAAAGTTTCGCTTTCGTCAAAACGGACGATGCGGCAGAGCGTTTGCAAACCTTCACCGTTGGAAGCATCGGAAAAAATATCGGCAAAGAGCCGGATAATCCGGGCTTTGGCAGCAATATTCGATTCGAGAGTATATTGACGTACCCAATACTCGACGGCTGGACTTTCCTGCTGCATAAACATTTGTTCGATTTGAACGAGCAGTTTCTCCGCACGCCGTACAATTTCGATGTCTTCGCTGCTTTTCGCCTTTTGCAGCGCAGGATAGGCTTCAAGACCGCTGTTGACGAGATGAGTTTCTGCCCGCCGCCGGACGAGGTAACTTTCGTTACCGAGTTGCTCTATCCACTCCTCGACATTTCGGCGCAGAGCAGATTGATTGACCGGCGGTGCAGCAAATGAAATATAATGAACGAAAAACGCCGCACACAAAAAGATAAAAAAACGGGAAAGAGAATACGTATTCATAGACGGCGCATTTTTGTAACGTTTTCTACCCGCTTGATTGTAGCATAAAAGTTTATGAGACTCAAGAGGAAGTGCGCTGCGGACGACCCGCTCCTTCCCCCCTCCCCTTTTATTATTTACGCTTATTTACGCTTATCTACACCGCCCGGTCGGCGATTGCCTGTTGTTCCTTTGTCGGGGCAATCAATTCCTGTTTCAACGGGTCAAATC
>JAITOZ010000193.1 GCA_031289675.1 Planctomycetaceae bacterium | reverse complement strand
TGAATGCGTATATTGATGTCGTGCTGCGGGCGAATCCTTTAACATTTCAGGAGATACGTGAGAAGATGAAAATGACATTTGACGAAGCAATAGAGAAGTGCGGACTTGCCGCAAAATGGAGGAATCAAGGCAGAGAATGGGGCGCAATCCGTGAGAAAGCCAATGCCGTGATAACGGTTTTGCACACCCGATTCCAGTCCGTTCCCGAAACGGTGCAAAAAAGTATCAGGTCGTACAGCGACCTGACGGCACTTGATTCGCTCTTGCAGGCGGCGGTTACCTGCGAAAGTATAAAAGATTTTCGGCAAAACCTCATACGATAGCGGGAAATATTGAGGTATTGACCGGCAGACGAAGCGGCAGTATAATATGTTCGTTGAAACGTTACCTTTATCAGAAATTGCAAACACAGAATAGACTATTCACTCTAAACACTATGATTACGATGATGAACCGCTTTTTGACTCTCGCATTGTTTTTTGTCTCCGTTCCGTTTCTCACCGCAGCGGAATCGAACACCCTTACCGAACAAGAGAAAGCCGAAGGCTATGTGCTTCTCTTTGACGGCAGCGTGCTTTCGCCGGAATACTGGGGGAGCGGTATCGATGCCTATCCCGTCAAAGACGGAATGTTCTACTGTAAAGGCGGACAACTGCGCACCAAAAAGGAGTACAAGGATTTCGTGTTCCGTTTCCAATTCAAACTGATGGACGGGGCGAACAACGGGGTCGGTATCAGAGCGGCGGAAAAAGGCGACCCGGCTTATGAAGGTATGGAGATTCAAATTCTTGATAACTTTGGTCTCAATTACAAAAATTTGCAGCCGGGACAGTATCACGGTTCGATTTATCAGATAGTTCCATCGAAGCGGAACGCCGAAAAACACGACTATTTGAAACCGAACGGCGAGTGGAACGAAGAGGAAATCTCGGCGGTCGGTTCGCATATTAAGGTGGTACTCAACGGCGAAACCATTGTTGATGCGGACATTTCCAAAGTGGAGTTAGATGAAAAAACACGGAAAGCCCACGGCGGACTTCACAATCCGAAGGGATACATTTGTTTTCTCGGACACGGCTCACCCGTCGAGTTTCGCAACGTGCGGGTCAAGGAAATAGAGAAGTAAAACGAACGTGCCGGCGGTTCCCCAACCTCCCGTTATACATTGTCGTGTCATCGTCAAAACAGGGGCGTAAGTCCGCTCGTGTTGTGTGCTTGCAGCCTACAGCCCCTTGCGGGCTGCTGTAATGCCGGTCGCAGCCATAAAAACCGCAGAACAAGCCGCCTTTTCTCTTCGCCCTGCGGTCAAAAACGGCAATTTCAAACTGGAAACGGTATAATATCTGCTGCCTGCTTATAGAGAAAAAATGTTCCGCATTGGTATTGGACACGATACGCACCGGTTAGTCGAAGGGTCGGTACTGCTGCTCGGCGGAGTGCGGATTGAACACACCCGCAAACTTCTCGGACACAGCGATGCCGATGTCCTGCTTCACGCCGTTACCGATGCGCTGCTTGGTGCTGCCGGTCTCAGCGACATCGGCGAAATGTTTCCCGATACAGACGAGGCAAACAAAGAGCGCGACTCTGCCGAAATGCTGCGCATTGCCTATCAAAAAGTCCGTGCAAACGGCTGGACGATTGTCAATCTCGATATGATTATTTTCGCACAAAAACCCAAAATGGCTCCGTACAAAGAGGCGATTTGCCGGCGGATTGCCGATGTTTTACAGATTGAAACACATCAAATCGGCATTAAAGCGAAAACAGGCGAATATGTCGGCACCATCGGCAGAGAAGAAGCCGTCTCGGCACAATGCGTATGTTTGCTGGAACGTGTCTGATTGCGAGTTTTTGATTGAAAGGGGAGATGCACCGCTGCCGGTTTGAAATTGCCGTTTTTTACCGCAAAGAACACCGGAGTTCACAGAGAAATTGAGGACATTTTCTAACCGGTTTGGGTATAATAACGTTATTACATTCTCCATTGTCAAGTCCAGTGTCTTTTCTCCAATTATCAGGTAAACGGTTTCTCGTCTTCGGCGTTGCGAACAAAAAAAGCGTTGCGTATCATATTGCGTCAATGCTTTTGAGTGAAGGGGCAGTTGCGGACATTGCCGTTCGGGACGAAGCCGTTGCCGATAAAGTGCAGGGGCTTTTTCCGCAGCAAAACATTTTCATCTGTAATGCCGAAGAAGAGGAGAGCATTAACCATTTACGTACAGAAATAGAAAAAATCGGCGGCGATGCGCCTCTTTACGACGGTTTCGTTCATTCGATTGCCTTTGCCGATTACAGCGCAGGTCTCAAGGCGTTTCACGAAACGCCGAAGAAGGCTTTTTTGCAGGCTCTCGACATATCCTGTTTTTCGCTCATCGCTATCAGTAATGTCTTGTCGAAGTGTTTGAAACAGGATGCTTCGGTTGTTACCATTTCGATTTCAACCACCCGAATGGCAAGCGAAAATTACGCTTATATGGCACCGATTAAAGCCGCCTTGGATTCCTCGCTTGCTTTTTTAACGAAATCGTTCAGCAGTTTTTCACAAGTCCGCTTTAATGCCGTTGCACCAAGTCTTTTGAAAACATCCGCCTCCGCAGGTATTCCGGGCTATGCCGATTCCTATTTGTATGCCGAAAAGGTTATTCCCCGCAAGCGTGCCGTCAGCACAGAGGAAGCCGCTTCCGTTGCCGTGTTCCTTTTAAGTCCCCGCAGCAGCGGTATCGTTTCGCAAAAAATCATTGTCGATGCCGGTATGGAAACGAATTATTTTGATAAAGAAATTATCAAAAAAGTTATAAGTATCGAATAAATCAGCGGGACAACAAAGGGGCGGGGATTTCAAGCCCTGCTCTGTCCCCACACTCATTTACCGTGTATAACATTTATCGGCGTATCCGTCTTTGGTACATAACGTTAAGACCGGTTCACGTCTTGATGATAGGCTACTCCTTGTACATCATCGGGACGTTTATTCTATTGAGTTGTCCGCTGTGCCGGAATGGACAGCAGGTCTCAATGCTCGACACGCTCTTCACGTCTGTTGCTGTCATCAGCACTGCCGGTTTGCAGGCGGTCAATACGGCAGAGACGTTTAACGTTTGGGGGCAGTGTGTCATCTTAATCGGTATGCAGGTCGGCGGACTCGGTTATATGACACTCGGTTCGCTGGCTCTCCTTGCGTCCAAAGGCAGGCTGACGCGAAACCGTATCAATATCGGAAAAGCCGTCTTTGCGATGCCGGATACGTTCGAGCCGAATTCGTTTTTCAAACATATCGCCGCCTTTACAGTTTCGCTGGAAATTATCGGCGCACTGGTTCTCTGGCACGCTTTTGCCGCTGCCGGTATTTCTCATCCGCTTTGGAACGGAATCTTTCACAGCGTTGCCGCTTTTTGTACCGCCGGTATGAGTCTCTTTCCGAACGGTCTCGAATCTTTTAGCGGAAACGCCGAAGTGAATCTTGCCGTCTGCGCATTAAGTTTATGCGGTGCCGTCGGGTTTATTGTGCTGGACGACTTTTACCGCAGCGTAAAATCCCGAAGTGTCAAGGCAACGCTGACAACGCGGATTATTTTGAGTTGTACCGTATCTGCTATTGTCATCGGCACGCTGTTATTGTTTTTTGACCGTTATCTTGCCCAACTGCCGCTCAAAGAACGGATGCTTGCAGCCCTTTTTCATTCGGTCTCGGCTTTGACAACGCTGGGCTTCAATACAGTTCCGGTGAGTCAACTGGCGGCTTCGACATTGGCGGTACTGATTGTTTTAATGATTCTCGGTGCTTCTCCGAGCGGTACAGGCGGCGGTTTGAAGAGTACGACGTGGTCGGCAGCCGTCGCAACAATAGTCTGTTTTATACGCGGACGCGATGAAGTAACGTTTTTCGGCAGTAACGTGCCGCACGGACGTTTGACAGCGGCTTTTGCCGCCATCGCAATGTATCTGATTGCATTTTCACTCGGAACGTATTGTATGCTTCTTTTGGAGAGTCAAATGCCTTTTGAAGACATTGCTTTTGAGGCTGCGTCGGCATTGGGAACGGTCGGTTTGAGCCGGGGTATTTCGGGGGACTTATCGCCGGGCGGTAAAATCACGGTGATGACGATGATGTACATCGGCCGCCTTGGAGTTATTTCGCTTGCGCTGGGTGCTGTTGCTCTTTATCAGAGAACGGCTCACGAACCGGAAACACCCAAAAAGAAAGAGGATTCCGAAGAGAAGGAAAAGGAAGACGATATTGTTTTGTAAACATCCTGCACGGGGGACTTGCCGCGTCACCTGCAAAATCGTTTTATATGTATCGTTACGCTTTTGGGGGGGTTAGTTCTGTTGTTCGATTTCCGAAGCGGACAAGCCGGTTGTTTGGGCAATCGTTGCCGCATCGATGCCGAGCGACTTCATCTTGCGGACAATCTCAAGCGTTGCCTCGGCTTTGCCCCTTGCTTTGCCTTCGGCTAGCCCCTCGGCTTTACCTTCAAGTTTGCCTTCGGCTTTACCCTTCGCTTCGCCCTCGGCTAACCCTTCGGCTTTACCCTCTATTCGTGCAGTTTCAACAACGTTGCGGTTGTCCCGGTAAATCTTCAAGTCGTTCTGATACACCTCCTGCACCTCCTGCGAAAACTTAACATACTCCGCCGTACCAAACGCCTTCTCAAACACCGGCTCACTCAATACCGCCGGAATACCGTCAAATGATTCCAAGTTCTTCAAGAAATACAACCACTTGTCCCGCCGCGTCTGCGGCAGCGACCTGTCAAAATCCAGCAGCGGCATCTGCAAAAATACCATCTTCAACGTATCCGAAAATACGCCGCCGTCCTGGTCTTTAAGCGTTACCAGACGATACAGTTTCCGCCGCTCCTCGTGTTCGTCATACTCGAAATCCAACACCGCCACCAAAATCACCGGATTCAGTTTGAAATTCCAATCCCCCTTCTGCGCCTGCCGCTGAATCGGAAACGCCGCATAAAACAACGCACGGTCCCTGAAATACAACTGCTTCGCCTTCTGCATCTCCACCGTGAACGACTCCCCGCTATCACCGACACACGCAATATCAAAAATCGCCCTGCGGTCCACGATATTGTCCGGTAATTGCTCCGAATTGCGGAACGTCAAATCGGCAACGTGATTTTCCGGCGGCAAAACCGCATTCAAAAAGTCAATAAGCAAATCCTTATTCGCCTCCTCGCCGAATAACTTCTTGAAACCAAAATCCGTATAAGGGTTAATATAACGGGACATAATGCAATTCCTTCTTTGAGTGTCTATTTTAACGCCTTTCCCGCTCAAATAACAGCGGCAGTCACTCAGGTCACCTGCAAAATCGTTTTTTAATCGCGAAGGCGCGAAGGACACAAAGAAGAGAGGAAAATGGAACATAAGATATGTTCGGCACTTGTCAAACTGGGGTCAGAGAAAATGTCTCTGCGGTCTTCGCGCCTTCGCGATTAAAAAACGCTTAGGGAACAAGTCTACTTTAACCCTTCTTTGAACTCGTTGAGCGAGTTGCATGTTGCGGCGAGAACGGTAAGGGATTCCAGCGCAATCAGGTCAGAATAGGAATTGACCGCCTTGACGATGCTTTGCGGCACTTTCCCGAATCGGGCTTGCAAAACGGTAAGCAACGCCTCGGCTTTACCCTCGGCTTTGCCTTCGGCTTTACCTCTTACTTCGCCCTTGTACATCAATTCCTGTGCAGTTGACGTGAACATCTTTTGTGCCTCCTTTTCGTCGAGAATTTTTGAAAATGCCTTAATCAC
>JAITOZ010000124.1 GCA_031289675.1 Planctomycetaceae bacterium | reverse complement strand
CGGTCTGCGGTTGCGAGAACGGACGCAAACGGCAAGTTCGTTTTGACGACGTTGAATCCCAATGACGGCATTACGCCCGGCGATTACCAGGTCGGCATATCGAAGGTTGATGATGCTTTGACTTCGCTGCTGCCGGAAAAGTACGGCAACAAACTCCAATCGGGCTTTGCGGCGACGGTTCCTTCCGGCGGAGTGAAAGATTTGCGCTTCGAGTTGACGACCGAAGGCTGGAAGCCGGAAAAGAACAGGAGCGGGGGAGAGAAGTGAGAGAGAGGCGTAAATAATGGCATTTTCCTGCGTTTTAGTCAAGGAGGACTTTCAATGCCGAACCGTTACGGCAATTTGATGAAGTTAGACGATGCCGCGTTCAGACACATCATCGAAACGAAACGATTCGTTTTCGGGAAAATGCTCGTCATTGTTCTTTTTTTATTCTCCGCATCGTCGAAAGGGTCGAAGCCGTACCGTACGCCGGCGGTCTCTTCATTTTTACGTTGTTTAAGATAACGATTGCGGAGATTATTTGTGTTTTCACTTCTTCTCGGCTGGGTGTATTATCGGACACAGCAACTTGTCCCGTGTTTCTTAATGCACGCCGCCCTAAATGCTTTGAGTTTTGCGCTGATTCTTTTATAATGTACTTGTCAGCGGTTGTATAGATACGGGCGGCATAAAATATCCAAACCGTTTTTTTGACCGTCTTCGAGATACTAATGCGTCCCTTATTCCTTTTCCTTGTTCTTTGTGTTCCGCTTGCCGCTAACAGTGTGCTGCTGGAAATCACGCTGCCGATTAACGGCAACTCCGCACAAGTTCTGCAAAAAACTCTCGAACATCTTGACTTGAGCAGTGTTAAAAATAACGAATACGTTGTTTTGCAGTTCAACGTTCCCGACGGCGAAGAACTCAACGCTCAAGACAGTTCTTTCGGCTCCTGTTACGAATTGGCGGAACTTCTGACCGGCGAACGGTTCCGTTCGGTCAAGACTGCCGCCTTCGCTTCCAATACACTCAGCGGACATTGTCTTTTGCCGTTCTTCGCTTGTCAGGAACGGATAATGTCCGCCGATGCCGAACTAGTACCGCCGCCGTCCGTCAATAAAACCGAGCGGCAGGCTTATCTCGACATTGCCCGGCAGCGGAATATCCCCGCCGCCGTTATCGAAAAAATGTTCGATACAAAAGTACCGCTGCGGCAGATAGAAACGCCCGACGGAATAAAACTGACAACGGAAATAAAGGCAGACGAAGATGCGGCGGTGAAGCCTGTTGACTTGATTGCCGCCGGTCAGAACGGTGTTATCTCCGCCAATCTGGCAAGGCAACTCGGTATCGTTCATCTGATTGCGGACAGCGTTATGGACACAGCCCGCGGTCTCGGCATTCAGCCGGATTCGCTGAAAACCGTACCGCTGCGAAGCGGCAATAACCGGTCTATTCGTGTTGACATCAACGGTGTGATGACGGAGCCCAAAGTTGCCTCGCTGATACGGCGTATCCGTCTTTACATCAACGAAAATGAACTTGACTTCCTTTGCGTTGTCATTGATTCGCCGGGCGGCAGTATTGATGCGTCGCTGCAATTAGCCTCATTTTTTGCCGGCGAAATTGACCGCACAAAAATTAAGACAGCGGCATACGTTCCGCATCAAGCCCGAAGCGATGCCGCTCTCGTTGCCGCCGCCTGCGATGAAACCGTTCTCGGTTACGGTGCTGTTCTCGGCGGAGACGGGGCGAGAGAATTTACTCCCGCTCAAATTGCCGAAGCCGTCAAACAAATCAAGCTATCCATCGCCCCCGGCGTGCTTCGGTCGTGGTCGGTTCCCGCCGCTTTCATTGACCCGAACATTGAACTCCGCAAAACGGTGCGAACGGCAAAAAACGGTTTGGCAGTGCCGGCAGAATATCTGTGTGCCGATGAGTTCGATGCCTTTGCCGATAAAGCGGACTGGCAATCCGGCGATATTGTTAAAGCGAAGGGGCAACTGCTTGAAATCAAGATTACCAACGCCGGTACGGTAACGCCGATGCCGTTTGGAATCGTTGACCGGACAGCAAAAGATTTTGATGAATTCAAATTGTTCTTTCATTTGGAAAAAGACCCGGCGTTTGTTCAACCGACCTGGGCGGAGAAAATTGTCCAGATATTGTCGGCACCGGAAATGTCGGTTATTCTTTTGCTGCTCGCTTGGCTCGGCATTATTATCGAAGGCAAAATGCCCGGCATCGGTATCGGAGCATTTGTTGCGGTTGTGTGCCTCGCTTTATTTTTCTGGTCAGCGTATCTCGGCGGGACGGCGGGGTACCTTGAAATTTTGCTGTTCCTTATTGGTACGGGCTGTTTATTATTCGAGATATTTGTGCTGCCCGGCTTCGGTATTTTCGGTATCGGCGGAATTGTTATTCTCCTTGCATCGTTCATTTTGGCGAGTCAAACGTTTGTTATTCCGCACAATGCATATCAATTTTCGCAGTTGCAGCATACGCTTTTAATTCTTTTTTCCGGCAGTTGCGGTTTGCTTGCGCTGGGCTATTATTTGTCCCGAACGTTGGATAAATACACGAAGCAAACGGACGGCAGCCTGATAGAGGAGGCGGAGAAGTTAGCGGATTACGGATATTTATTCGGTGAACAGGGACTCACGTCAACGCCGCTGGTGCCGGCGGGCAAAGTGGTCATCGGCAGCCGGGAATACGATGTCGTTTCGGAGGGGATGCTGATAGACAAGGGCGAACCGGTAGAGGTCATCGGCATTACCGGCTACAAAATCACCGTCCGGTGTCTGCCGGTTGATAAAGAAATATATTCGTAACGGACACCGTGTATTACTCCGGCTGGATAAAGAGAGCCGGAGCATTTTTAAGCAGCGAATTTTTAACGTAATCCTGAATGTCTTTCACATTAGACATCCGCAGCGTTTGGCGGGCTATCGCTTGACACTCATCCATCGAAACTTCACGGCAAATACGTTTAATTTGCATCATATTGTGCGGAGCGCAACTAATGGTGCGCAGTCCCAATCCGAGTAATGTAACAACATTATAGAGGCTTGCCCCCATCTGACCGCAAAGCGAAACCGGACGCTTAAAATGCTTGGACACTAAGACCGTCCGCCTAATCATCCGCAGTACCGCGGGGTCATCGGGATGAAAAAGATGATTGACGTTACTGTTGCCCCTGTCCACCGCCATCGTATATTGTGTCAGGTCGTTCGTTCCAATGCTGAAAAAATCGGCATCCTTCGCAAACTTATCAATCATCACAACCGCCGACGGAACTTCGACCATCATTCCGACAGGAATTTTTTCATTGAATGCCACATTCCTTTCCCTCAGTTCGTCCATTGCTTCGGCAAGAGCCGTCCTTTTTGCCTGCCGGAACTCTTTGACCGTCGAAATCAGCGGAAACATTATCCGCAGGTCGCCGAAAATACTCGCCCGCAAGATTGCACGTAACTGACAGCGAAAAAGCGACCAGCGTTTCAATGCCAGGCGGACTCCGCGCATTCCCAGTGCCGGATTGCGTTCGGCTGCCGATGTGAACCGGTCTGCCGTTTTATCGTCGCCGAAGTCAAACGTTCGGATAATCACCGGTTTACCCTGCATCGTTTCGGCTACGTGTTTGTAAGCGGCAAAATGTTCTTCTTCTGACGGGTCATCGCTGCGGGTCAGATACAAAAACTCGGTACGAAAGAGACCGATACCGTCCGCTCCGCGCTGCATCGCACTGTCGGCTTCATACGGAAATTCAATGTTAGCACAAATCGAAATCGGCGTACCGTCCCGTGTTACCGCCGGTAAGTTACGGTACACATCAAGGTCGATAATGCGGCTCGATTCAGCACCTTTTATCTGTTTATATTTTTCAACGGTCTCTTCGTTGGGACGGACAACGATGCAGCCGGTGTTAGCATCAACGATAAGCGTATCGCCGCCGTCCACAGCATTCAAGAATTCGCCGGCACCGACAATGCAGGGAATTTCCAATGCCGCCGCTAATATGGCGGTGTGTCCGCCTGCACCGCCGAACTCGGTAACAACGGCTTGAATGAACCGCTTGTCAAGATTGGCGGTTTCGCTGGGTGTTAAATTGGTCGCTGCCAATATTACCGGTGAACTTAATTGACCGAGTGTCTCGCGTTTCGCTCCGAGCAGAAGCCGCAAAAGACGCTTTTCAATGTCCCGAAGGTCGTTGCTTTTTTCTGCAATGTAACTGTTTTCGATTTGCCGGAACGTATCCATATGCTTCTGCATTACGACCGTGATGGCGTGTTCGGCAGAAAAATAACAACTCCGAATTAACTCCTCCATTTCGCCGAGAAGTTTCGGTTCTATCAGGAGTTGCAACTGGACCTCAAAGATGTCGGCAAACGTCTGTCCGAGTGCTGTTTTCGTGGATTCCCGATTGACGATAATTTCGTCTTTTGCTTCTGCGACGGCGTGATGAAACCGCTGCAATTCGGCTTTATAGGCGCCGGCACTGATTGTTTGTTCGGGAATACGGAATCCTTCCGCAGCCTGCACGAAGGCTTTGCCGATAGCAATACCGGGAGAAACGGGAATTCCGAAGAGCGTCTTCATTGCAGTATTTTCCCGACATTTTACAGTGCGGACAAACGAAACGCAAGAGAGCAGACATCATTGATGAGCCGTGATACCTTATTCTATACTCTACAGCATAACCTCTGTTTCATTATACCGTTACCGCTTTCCACAAATAATCGTAGAGCGGCTTAAGCAGCACGAATCGGGCGGTTAGAAAGTCGATGATTTTCGGCGAGAATAGCGTCTTGTCCGGTGCGCGGCTGCCTATCACCGCTATTGTCTTGCTCTGATACCACGCCGTTACCCCTGCCGGATGCGCACACGACTCACACGGCAGCGGACGCTTGTACTGTTCCGGCACCAATGAAATCAATCGGCTCCGGTTCACCGGCTCAATCATCTCCGCAAAGCCCTGCGGGTCGGCATTTATCATCTCACGGAATTTCCGCATTGTTGCCGCATTCGCTAAATACATTCCCATACCGAAAATGTATTCCGTACCCGTTACTTCAAAAAAATACACCGGTGTTTTTGTCCAATCCGCTATATTCCGTTTGAACGCTATCCAAACATTCGGACGGTACGGCGTTTTATCGCTTGCAAAACGGGTGTCCCGATAAATCCGCGACACCGTCCGCCGCGGTTCGGTTGCCGCCTTCGGGTCAAGTGCCTGAATCACCGGTGCCAGTTCCAGTGCAAGACGTTTCATCGGTTCGGCAACATACTGTAAATATTCGCTGCGGTGTTCTGCAAACCACGTTTTATTATTGTTACGATCCAGTTGCCGAAAATATTTCAACATCTGCGGAGATAAACCGGTAAACCTGACATCGGAAACGTTTTTTGAAAGCGTTGACTTTTTCATTAGACTCTATTCCTTCTTCACGCTTTTTGTATTGAAATTGAAAGAAAAATTATAAATCGCAAAGCCGCGAATGACAAGAAGGGAGGAAAAAGAACTTTACCGTATTATATCAGAGCCGCTATCGCAACAAGATAGCGGTTCTGAAGTTTTGCACTCTTTACAAACCGAAATAGAGGTTTAACAACTCTTCGTATTCGCCGTAGAGTGTTTCGTATTCCAACTCCTCGATTTGTTCGGATAACTCCGAGGTGTCGGCGAATGCCGCCGGTTGGGAATTCACCGCTGAAACATTCGGCGAGGCAAGCGATTGAGTACCCGCTGCACTCACGGTGAAACAACTTCTTGTTGCACTTTTAGCAATCACGCTGTCATTTACATCATACGCCTGTACAAGCCAGTACCACGTTCCTGTACCGTTGAAATGAACACCATTAAAACTGTTCGTGCTTGCAGCATAACCGGAGTATTTCAACCGCGGTCAGGGCGTTCAATTTACGTCGAAGAAGTTTCAAAAACTCTTTGACGGAGTGTAACGAAAATGAGTAGGAACGGCAAGGGACGCTGGGTTGATAATGTCTGCATTAGACTTGTTGCGTAACATAAAATTCGTTATAATACTTAGTATTCTAGCATTTTCCCGTGTTTTAATCAAGGAGGATTTCAATGCCGAACCGTTACGAAAATTTGAAGAAGTTAGATGACGTAGCGTTCAGACGCATCATCGGAACGGAACGATGCGTTTTCGATAAAATGCTCGTCATCGTTCATCTTTTCCATTTCCCACAACACAAACAAGGCGGCGCATCTAATAAAATTTCCCTCGCCGATTACGGCGTAAACCGCAAGATGAAAAAGGAAAATAATAATCGCGAAGGCGCAAAGAAAACGAAGAATAGGAAAAGAACGTAGAAAAAACTCTGCGGTCTTCGCTCCTTCGCGATTAAAAAAACGGTTAGGGAACAAGTCTAATACTTGATATGTCATCGTTGATGTAAGCGAAAGTCCCGTTCAACGCCCGAAAAAAGGGCAGCAGAACTATTATTCCGGTAAAAAAGGGTTATGTTCTAAAATTATTTTCTCATCATTTCCGGTTCAAGCCGGCGGCAACTGTACTCCATCGGCGATGAAATACAAAAGAAGTTGGCAGGCGGGATGAACGATGAATGTTTGTCAGTGGCGGGACACACG
>JAITOZ010000111.1 GCA_031289675.1 Planctomycetaceae bacterium | reverse complement strand
GATGACCAATTGATCGGCGGTGAAAAGTCCTTTAACACCGGTCTTTACTACAACAAAGAGCCGGAAGAAATAACGGCGGATTACGAAGTTGTCAACAGGAAATTTATCGACGGCAGCATCGACGCCGCGAAAGCCGATGCCGCAGAAGCGGCACGGGCTTTGTTGCCCGATTATATGCTGACAAACATGGACGTTGCCGTTACAAATGCCGTCGTATCCGTTGACGCAACTTGGTACTACACCGATACCAAGCAAAGCCAAACGTATCAGAAAGCATTGCCGTTTGCCTCGCCGGATCAGCCGGGACTGATGACAGCGGCTTATGCGGAATCATTGACGGAAATTGTATCAGATATTGCAACGTTAAAATCAAAGGGCGGAACCCGAAAAGGCACGTTTGATACCTACGCCGATTTTCAAAATGCGATGCTGCCGGTTCCGACGCTGGTCAATGTCGAGGATTACATCGTTGTCTTGGCGGACGAAACGCAGGACGGTTCCAAGACTGAATATTATTGTGTCGATAACGGATCGGGCAAGGAATGGCAGTACGGCGGTGTTATTGAATACGGTGTTGTCGGCATTGCAACGACCGAAACTGTCGGCACAACTTTGGGTACGCCGGACATCGCCCCGGAAAGCGGGCAAACATTTGGAGCCAATGACGGAGCCGGTTTTGTTGAACCGGACGGATCAATCTGGGTGATCGGCTGGGGCAGACTCGTTGCTCTTGTCGGCACAATCAGCGGTGCCGTATCGACAATAACGGCACAAATCGCGTCCCTGTTTAACGTAACAACCGGACACGAACACAACGGAACGGATTCGAAGAAAATTAGTTACACAAACATCACCGGCTCCATTCCCGGAACCGTGACAACAACAACGAAAGCCCCGGAAACAACGGTCGATAACACCCTGGCAACGACGGCGAATGCCGTTGAAGCCGCAAAACGGTTTTATACAAATGCGTTATCGGTCTTAAATATCGAACTGCTGTCATGGACAAGTACCAATGCCGTTGTAAAAGTTACAGGTCCGGGTGCAAGATTAGTAGGTGTAACAATTACACCGCCGACGAAAGCGGGAACAACAACCTCGATGAATAGCGGAACGCCATCACCCTATACGGCAACCGGCGAATTTACTCTTGCTCCAGATGATGTTTTGTTTTACCGTCCGTCGCTGTCGGCATGGTGTACCGCCCACAGAGGATACACCATGCTCCCGGAAGATTATTTAATCGGCTGGAACACCGGGGCAGCAGTTTTTATGTGCGGCAGCGGCAAGGGATTGCGGGTCGGTCAAAAGATTACGTACGGTATTGTTGACCGGATGTTAAAGACCGGAACGCTCACACCATCGACCGGAGCAGTTTTTGCTGCATCAACAATCCGTGAAACAGACGATTTAATTGTGTTACACTTCCGATTCACCGCGTCGGCAGCATTCGCCGCCGACGCCGTACTTGCAACGTGGGACGGAGTTTCCTCACTGCCTTCCGGGCAATACGGTTACTGTGCAATACAGCAACAGGCTGGCACGGTATCCTACTCCGGCTGGATCGGAGCCAATACGTTCTGTCCCGGCGTTGCTTTACCCGCAGGGACTTACTGGGGCAGCGTCGTCTGGGCTAAATCTTAACGTACGTTAATAAGATGGATCACCTTTGGCAAATCCTGATCGCGATAGACCAACTTTGTAACACACTGCTCGGCGGATGGGCGGACGAAACATTGTCCGCGCGCTGCCATCGAACGCAGAGCGTTTTTAAGCCGCTTATCAATACCCTGTTTTTTTGGCAAGCCGATCATTGCAAACAGGCGTGGCAGTGGGAAATCGACCGGCAGGATTTACCGGTCGAATACCGGAATGTTTAATTGTACGAAAAATAATATCAACCATCGTCATAAAATGACAACTCACAAAATACCTCTTGCCGCCAAAACAATTGACGGAAAAATCGTTGCCGTACCGATTTTAGGCGGTCAAACCGGAAACGGAACCGGAAACGGAACAGGAAACGGAGGCAATACGCCTAACTGGAACGCGGCTCTCGCCAAGAAAGAAGATATTGAAAACAAAGTCGCCGTCAACTCGCTGGCGACTGACGAACAATATCCGAACGCAAAATCCGTTTGGGACTTTGTGCAAGACGTAATTGCAACGATTCCGGCGGGCGGACTGAAAGTGCCACTGTCAATTGAAAAGGAAAGTGATTTACCGGATGCGGCAACGCTGGAAATCGGCGATTATTTTTACATTCAAGACATGGACATCACCGCTCCGAATCACACCGGACGGGCATGGGTAAATACCGATACAGCCGGTTCCGATTTAATGTACTATAAAGTCGTTGACCAGTACCAACACATGGACGGTTTGTCAATCGTCCAAACGGGCGGCGGGGCGTGGCAAGTTTCTACCGAGTGGCTTGAGGACACCTTGGAAGCCGCTTTCGCCGGAAAGCAAGACACGTTAAATACCGACCAGTTAAACGCGGTTCATTCCGGCATCACCGCCGGAAAAGTTACAATATACGACGGATATGCCGCAAGCATCGCCGCGTTGCAAACGGCATTACTCGGCGTTGATACCGCTTTATCCTCACTCGAAACCTCCGTTGACGGAGAATAAGCATGACACTTGCATCGCGAATCAATACATTGACCGGTACGGTCAACTCCGGTAAATTATCACTGGTTGAGTGGCTGATCGGTCACGAAATCGAAGCGGCTGTAACGGAATCATTGCCGGGGCTGATTGCGAAACTGAATTTGTTATCGAATCCAGACCCGAACTTATCATTTACGTTTCAAGGCGGGCAGGAAGTGTTTCCTCTGTTCTTTCCGTCCGGTTCCGCGTGGACGGTTATTCAGCAAGGAGAATGGTTTACGGTCAGTCCCATGACCGGAACCGGCAATGCAAACATTACGCTCACCGTACCGCTGAACACGACTCAGGAAGTACGGAGCGGATTGATTAACGTTACTGACGGCGGGGCAAATTCGTATATCATCCATGTTGACCAAGGTGTAACTTCGGAAATATTATCCGTTACGAAAAGTCTTGGCAACATCCTTAATAGGAATATTGTAAATGTTACATCAAACACTGTTTGGAACATCGAAAAATATACTACTTCCGTTTGGACACCGATAAAAACGCTCAGCGGCAATCAGGAGTTTAGTATTCAAACTGAAAATTCCAATCTGCAATCGTACCGCATCAAAACGGTGTCCGGTAGTTACGTTATTACATCACCGTCTGGACATGGTAATATTGTTTCGTAACTCCTTACTCCCCACTTCCTACTCCCCACTACTAAAATGTCGATAAAAATAGAAATACCGCAGGAAAAAATTGATAGTCCGTCAAGCGTTTTAAAATTGAGCGGCATGGTTGTTGATGCCGACGGCAATCATCTTGCTGTTCCTTCGACGACCGATCATGTCGAATGGCGGTTTGCGGAGCGTGTCATGCAGTCGAACGGAAATACTGTTACAATTCCAGAAGATACGACTCATTTTCACGTCCTCGACCCGGCGGAATACTATTTTTACGATAATTTGCAGCCGGCTGTTACGGGAATTGCAACGAAACCTTATACTTTTTTGTTTCAGCCGGACAAGAATCGGCGACCGTTTTTTCCGCAGCCGGGCATCTTCGAAGTCCATTTCCGCTTCATTCCGAAAAATGACGAAAACGATGTCGTCGAACTCCTCTTTATCTGCTTCGTCGGAGGCGTTGCCTATCCGAGGAAAATCTAAAATCTTCCTCAGAAGTTTTCAGAATAACTCGCCGTAAGTCGTGAATTATCGTAGGTTTTTCTGAATAATTATGAAGAAAAAACGAAAATTTTAATTTGTGTAAATTGTTTATATAAAATAAGTTAAGTATTTATGTGCTTGTATTATATTATGTTTTACACCCAGAAGGTCACAGGTTCAGGTTCTGTATCGTACCGACTTTGCTGCATTTTCGGTATGATTTTTCGATCACATCAAACGGCTTTCTCCATGCTATTTCAATGTTTACGTCATTCAATGTCAGGTTCAAACAGAAAATTTCAAGGATTCATCGTTTAATGACGTAATTTGCCGTATTCCATTTGTCTATAAGGATTTGCGAAAGTTCAAACGATTTGACCGCAATATCCGCGATTTCGTGCCGGTTCTGCTTTAAATTCTCTAATGAGAGCGAAAAGTCCATTTTCGGTGTCCGAAGTTCCTGTATCTTTCTCCCATATTCGTCCTTGGAAAGCGTTTGCTCCAGTAATAAATTTAGCAAACAGCCGCAACGAATCAATTCACCGGTAAAGAGCAAATCCTGTACAAAACCAATTCGATGAATTTTGGAACACTTTCGGTTTTTCTTCAAACAGCCGTAGGGCTTTTTGCCGAATTGAAAAAGTTTGCCGCGCACCCGTTTCGCTCCCAAAGACGATTCATCAAGTTCAAACTCTTTCCTTTCCAAGCCGCTTTCCTGTAACGTTTGCCGAAATATCCGCTCGCGAATCTCCTGGTAGTAGGCATTGATTTTGTTACGATTAACCCCGACAATCATCGCCGCAGAGGCCACTGTGATATCCTCGCAAAAACATTTCAATATCCGTTCCTGTTTTTGATGATTTAACCTTTGGTATCTCATCGACTTATAGGATAATCGTCTATGAGATGATAGTCAAGAGCCATCCCAAAATATTGGAAACTTCAAAAAATATTAAACAGCCAACCGGCAAGATAGCGTTCACCAGTGTCCGGTAATATGGTTACAATTCGTTTGCCTGCATATTCAGGTTGCCTACTCAATTCCAATGCGGCATGTAAAGCGGCACCGGAAGAAATTCCAACTAACAAGCCTTCTAATCGAGCCGCTGCACGAGCGGTTGCTCCGGCTTCTTCAGAAATGACTGTAATAATTTCGTCGATAATTTTTGTATTCAGCACCGAAGGCATGAAACCAGTGCCGATTCCTTGGATTTTGTGAGTACCTGGTGAACCGCCGGAAAGAACCGGAGATTCCGCCGGTTCGACCGCAATAATTTTTACAGCAGGATTCCGTTCTTTCAGCACTTCACCGACACCAGTGATCGTTCCGCCGGTTCCGACACCGGCAACGAAAACATCAATCTGACCATCGGTATCGTTCCAGATTTCTTCGGCAGTCGTCAAACGATGATAGGCAGGATTCTCCAGATTATCAAACTGTTGCGGCATAA
>JAITOZ010000105.1 GCA_031289675.1 Planctomycetaceae bacterium | reverse complement strand
TATTGCGTTGACTGCGGTTTTGACTTCGACCAGATGGCAACGCTTTTTCAAACGGCGGCGGATCGTTTGAGAAAGGAGGCAGGTATCCCGAAAATGTTGGGCGATCTCGGTCAAGCCGCTGGCGGAGCAGCCGCACTTGCTATACCTGTATCAGCACTTGCCTCTGCCGGGTTGGGCTACGGTGTTGGACGCACGCTTGGAAATACGGCGGTTGGCGATTTACCGTCAACGGAGGACATTCAGGCGACGGACGAAGTTGCTACACTGGAGCGGGAACGCGATGCGATTATTCAGCGTATCCTTACGAACCGGCGTAAAAAGACGGAAAGCAGTAAACCTTCTGTACGGAGATTGTTTAATTGAGACCGCAGCCGAGCCAATTACCGCCCGGACTTAAAACCGTTGCGCAAATTCCGGGATTAGAGTTTCCTATTCGGGACAGTAATGCCGGACGGCTGCCGCTTGCTTGTTCCAGCCGCAGCGAAACAATGACCGCCGATGATTTGCGGTCGCGTCCGATTCAGTCGAACTTTCAGGCAATGAGTTTGGACATGGATATTCCGCAGCATGTTCTGGATTATCAGAACATTATGGGATACAGCCGTGCGCAGTACGGATTACAAATCGTACACCTTGAGCGGCGTTGGGTGAAAAAAACCAAGACCCGTTTGCTCGCGGATAATATTGAAGAACATTATGAAGACGATGTAATGCGTATTTATATTGAATATTTTGCCCCTTACCGAGTTTAGTTTTATGTCTAATGCAATTTATCGAAAGCCGGAATTTGACCAAAGAGTAATTAATACAGCGCTTGCAAAACTGGCAGAGTTAGAAAAACAGGCGGCGAAGTCGGAGCCTAACTCAAAAGCGTCCGCTAAACGCAGAGCAGCGAAAAATAATGCGCGGGCAGCGGAACCGGAGTTGACCTTAAGAATGTCCGCTCCGACCCAAAAAGCACCCGCTCCGCTGCACCCATCCATTGATTCCGTAACTTCGGACATGCTGAAGAATTCGCGTCCTGCTCCTGAACCGTACAAGCCGAGCGGTTTGTTAAATATGTTACTTAAATTAAAAGATACTATCAAGAACAATCCGGTTCGGTCAGGTGCCGCCGCTGCCGGCACGCTCGCCGCCGGCGGTCTTAGCGCACTCGGAGTCAATTCACTTATCAATCGACAGCCGGAACAATCGCCGGTAAGACGTCCTTAATTGCGCTATAATAATGATATGATGAATCCCGCGCAGAAAAATCGGATTTTGTTTTTGGTCGTTTTGGGCTGCCTGTTGTTTCTTTTTTTTAGCGGTCAGAACAATGAGCCGTCGACGGAGCCGAGGCTGAAAATAAATCCGTTGACGGTAAAAAAAGCCGCAGCAGCCTTACATGTCGCGGCAAACGAACTTGACCGGCTTGCGGATGAGGGAGCAACAAACACTGACGATTATCTTGTGCGCCGTGCACAGGAAGCGTTTGACGCACATATAAAAGATGTTGACCTGCCAGGTCCTGATATTTTGTCGAGACGAGCGGCGCGGCTTGCCGTGAAACCCGCAGTAACGGCAATTATCCGGGCTGTAACAACGGAACAAACGGAGACTGACAATGAATTTTGACGCGATTTCACCGCAAGGTTATTTTGTGGGCTGCCTTGTTGCCGCCGCTTTCGCTTGGTATTTTTTCGGATCAGTCAAGACGGGGCTGCGCAACTGGCTGCTCGGTGACGTTGGCTCTGCGATCAAGCAGGTTATTAACACGGTCGGTCATTCACCTAGCGGGGCAGCGGTGACACCTGCAACACCGGAAATTTCAACGACGACAACCGATCTTTATAACCTGACGGAATTGGAGAGACTCTTGGGAATCGTCGGTGCCGATGGTACTGACCCGGAACTCATCGAATTCCGCGCGAACCGAATTAAAGCGAAAGCGGCGGAAGTTACGGCAAAAATGAAGAAGAAATCAAACAGCGGGGACTAACAATGAACGAACAAACAGAAAAACTGAATGGGCTGTTTTTCCTGATTGTTATCGGCATCGTCGGTTATTTTTTCTTGTTTTACGGAAAAGAGGTTAAACCGATTGACCCGGATGATGCGGGGACGATTCCCAAGCCGACACGTTTTTTGGAAACGGTTCAACCGATTTTGGCAGTGTCTATCAAACCGAAGGACGCGGCACAACTGTCTGCGTTTTATCAGGCGTTATCCAAGCGAGTTGCGGCAGACACTGCCGGTAAAATCAATAATTTGGAAACGCTCATTCGTGTTCATGCGACGGCAGGTGTTGTTCGGTTTCAAGACGAAGATGTTTTTTTGTCTTACGAGCAGTTACGGCAGCCGGTCGATGACGTTATTGCCGCCGGTGCCGGCGTGAAAAGAGACACGGACGGAAGTTACCAACAAGTGGAGATTACGGCAAGCAAACGCGCATCCGTTGCCGAGGCGTTAATGGCGGCAGCATGGGCTTGCGAACGACACTCTAAAAAGAAAGCAAAGGAATAAAATGACCCTAAAAGATTACATGTTACTTAGCGGCATACTAGCCGTTATCGCGGCTTTTGCGGCTATGCTCGCTTTGGAGTCTGCTAAGGAAAGTCAAAAAATGTTCCGTGATCAAAAACTGGACACGGCACTTGTACAAATTCAAGACTCGATTGAACTTGAGAAGAAGCGGCTTGGAGATGCTGTAACTGTGCTTGATGTTGTGGAATCGCCGGGAGTTAACGCAACCATTGAAATCAAACTTCAATTTCTGCTGTCCCGCATTGAAATCCTGATACAGTTACAAAAAATGTCTCCGCCGGGTAAGAACGGTGATGCTCCTGTTCCGGCACCTAAACCGGTGAAGCCGACAGGCAGTCCTAGTCCTACCGGCTCAGCCTCCATCGGTTCGACTGCCGTTATTTCAACTAGCGATTAACTTTATCAGCATTTTATAAATATGAGCAAAGAAGCCTGGATTAAATCTCTGTTGTCGTGTTTTGAATATGTTATGCAAGCGTTGAAAGTATCTTCGACCACAGCAACAACGACCACAGCAACAACGACGACCGCAACAACAGCAACTGATTCCGACCCGGTGAAGCCGGTTGAAAGACCGGTTGAAAGATCGCCGGGTTCCACTCATCGGCGGCATAACCATTGATTAACTTTTTACCGTTTTACAAACATGAACAAATACGTTGCAAGTTTGATCTTGATGCTGCTTGGCGGATTGCCTGTATTTGCTCAGGTGCCCGCTTCCGTTAATTTCGGCTGGATTCCCAACGATCCGGAGACACAGAAGTTCGTTCAAAGTCTTCCTCCGATTTATGCGGACCAGGTCGGCGAGCTTATCAAGGACGATGAGAATAAAGATGCTTTACTTTATCGCGCACTTGTTCCAGGCTTGATAAAACACGAACAAGACCGCTGGCTGAAGACACGCGGTGAATGGCGTGTTGTTCGGGCTTACAATCAAGGTTCCGTCGGCAGTTGCGTCGGTAATGCAACGGCGGCGGTGCTGTCTGTTCTTAATGGTGTCGAGTGTGTTATCAATAAAGAGCCGCAGGAATTTGCAGCCATGCACTCGGCGGACGGTATGTACGGTCTTGACCGTGAAGCCGCCGGAATGTTGGGGCGTTCCGGTGACGGTTGTTACGGCTCCGCAGCAGCCAAAGCGATTCAAACGCTCGGAACACTTTACCAACTCAAGTACGGTGACGTTGATTTAACGGATAACGTACCTTCTCGTGCTCGTGATCTTGGTACTAAAGGCGTCGGCACAAAACTAAAATCGGCGGCGGCTGAACATAAATGTTCGAGCGCAACGCTTATAAAATCATCGAGTGAGGCTTGGGCGTTGCTCGGAAGCGGTTATCCTATTAACGTCTGTTCCAGTCAAGGTTTTTCGACAACACGGGATAAGGAAGGCGTTTGTAAACCGTCCGGCAGTTGGAGTCATGCGATGAGCGTCATCGGTCGTCGGACGGCAAAAGACGGACGAAAACTCTTTTTAATTTGGAATTCATGGGGCGATCATTGGGCGTCCGGGACATATTGGGAAGACATGCCGGAAGGTTCATTTTGGATTGAATGGGATGTAATGAACAAAATGTTGGCTCGCGGCGACTCGTTTGCATACGGCGGACTTGAAGGCTTCAAGAGGCGTAATCTTGACGGCTTAGGGTCGAAAGAATATCTTGGATTCTTAAAAATAAAGGAGGATAAAATGGAAAGAACGGTTGCGACAACTTTAATCGGTGCCGCCGGTGTTAGTCTTGCTGTTATGAGCGGTAATAGTGTAACGAAAGATCACGCGGATACAAAGGCTCCAACAGAAGATACGTTTACAGCATCTGAACGAGAACTACCGCCTGATATGACGAATCTCGATTCTAAAATTATTCGAGGCGCGGACAAAGCGGAAACCGGTTTTGTCGGACGTAAGAACTTGCCGGAGAAACTCAATCGGCTTACAGAAGACCGATTCACACCCTAGCCTTTAAATTCCAAAATTAAAATGAGAATTTTATTCTTCTTATTTATTATTGCTGTCATTGGTTGTTCAATAACGCCGTTGACAGAAAAGCAGCGTGCCGAACGTGCCGGTGTTACTTTGCAAAAGCCGATGACGGCGGTTGTTTACCATTCGGCTGTTGACGATGCCGCAATTATTGCTGTTGCTGTCGGTATGGTTACGGCGGCAGATACCGCATCAATAAGTGACACAGTTATTGACGCGCCAAAAGAGCAAGAGAAATTCGAATCCGAACCTTCTTCTGAATCGAACGATTTATCATTCCAACCGATGCCGGAATTGTTGAACGCAGAAGAAGAACAAGAAACGATACCGGTAGAAAATACGTATGATGATGAAGATAACGGCATACCTTCGGAAATGAGTAACCCGGAAATTCCGATAATTCCTGTTACTCAAATGGCTGTCCCGGTATTGGAAGAAACACACGAGGAGAAAGAGCCCCTTATCGTAGAATCGGCATCGCCGGTCCCTGACGAATTGTCTGATTGTTCTTCCGGCGTGTGCCGTGTGTGTCCGTCAGAAAAACCGAAAGTCCAAGAAAAAAAAACAACCGTGCGATATGGTCGTCGACCTTTATTCCTCCGGCGATTAAGATAATTGTTTCAATTAAATTACAAAATATTATGGCTACGATTCAGATAGACCCTTACGCGGTTTTGTTATCGGATATTTCGGATGACGCGAAACTGTTTTTCTTTGCAATGTTTCACGATCCGGACATAGAGACAATACATCGCTGTATCAATTTGCCCGTTAGCCGATTAGACGCTGTTGCGCGGCTAGGCACTATGCCTGCCGTTACGTTGTCGTGTTTTTAAGTCCATCGTTCTTTTTGATGTTGGAGGGTTATCTGATAAAGTAATATTGTTCTTTTCGACCTGAATACGCCGCAATCTTTAGTGAAATTACGCCGATGAACGAGCCGAACCAACGCGCCGTTAGCGCACTTCCGAAAATACTGGCTGCTGCCGCTGCACTTGGAGTTGGCGGGCGGTTAGCGGTGTCAGCGGGCGGAATGGCACCGAAATCACTGACCGATGTCAACGCTTCCAAATCGGTACTGTCAATGCCTGACGTGAACCTGTTATCGTCAGCGGAACGGCAGCGTAAAATCGAGGAACGCCGGATTATTGAACAGGATTTATCGCAATTACTGTCCCGTAATTTTGCGGCGCAATCTAAAACGGCGGCTTTTCCTTACTTGCCGGAACTGATTGCAGGCAGTGCCTTGACAGCGGGCGGTCTTGCTCTTGCGAATAGTCCGAAAAAGTACGAGGACAGTGTGTCCGGTCGGCTTACCAATTCTGTGCGTCCTGTTTATCCAGATGCTATTGACGGCGCACGCGGAGAATTGGACAGAGCGAAGGATATTAAGGGTACGTTTTTAGGTCAGTACGCGAAATCGCTTGCGGGCGTTCCTTGGTTCTATCCGGCTGCAGCGATTGCGGGTAGTGCCGGACTTACAGGCGGTTATAAACTGACGGACGCAATTGTAAAAAAGCGTGCAAAAATGAAACGCGAAAAGGCGTTATCGAAGGCACGGAAGCAATTCGAAGATATACTTCTTCTGGAACAGGGACTCGGAAAGAAAGTCGGT
>JAITOZ010000046.1 GCA_031289675.1 Planctomycetaceae bacterium | reverse complement strand
TCTTTTTTCTGCTTCAATAGATGTATGATGTGCCGGATAATAATGATTTCCGACAGCGAAAGCAATGGGGAATTGGTAATGGAGAACGGCGTTGTGTTGTAACCGTTTTGCGTTGTGTATCAAGACGCAAAAGAAATGTATTTCCCCTTGCCGCTGAAAATCGGCAGGTGTCCGTATTTTTATTCCGTTTGACAGATACTTTACGCGTTCAGGAATGGACAATTTTCAAACAGGTGGAAATTCAGGGTCATTGAGGAATTCATTTTATCCAGATATCGCGTAGGCGTTTCCGCTACGCATTTGTCTATTGCCGAACAAAAATCTTCAAACTTTTCATAATAACGGTTATACAAGCATTCCTTCTTCAAAAACTTCCAATACCGCTCTATCAAATTCAAGTTCGGACTATACGCCGGTAAATAAACCAAATCGATACGATGACCGGCTTCGTTGATGCTTACAGACGGACGCTCGGTGAATTCTTTGAATTTGTTCGTTGTATTCTTCGAGTTGACTGACGGGTTTGTGTTTGTCGTATTGATAAACATTTTTGAGTCCGCCATCTCGATAAGATCGCAGCAGAGCATAAACGGTGTTATGGGCTGCGCCAGCAAAGAATCCTCTGGTAGGTAAGACACATACGGTATATATTGAGCGGGTCAACAGTGACACACGTCATCATTTTGGACGATTTAGAGAAGTTGTTTCAAAAAGTGAAGTGATGATTGACTTTTTCGTACGCATCCAGCACGCCGAAACATCTATTGACCGCTCTGCCAAAATGGATTAGAATGGTACGAAAATTGCTGCTCTCCCTAGCAATTATCTATGCCGGTCCCTTTGTTTGTAATGAAAAATAGCAAACCTCACATATCTTATCATTGTCTGTTCCCCCTTTTCAATTATTGACCGTTGAACCGCACGAATCCGGTTGGCGGCTCGACCTTTTTTTGGCACATCACCTGCCGCAATACAGCCGGACAACCGTCCGTAATGCCGTGATGAGCGGCGGCGTTTGTATTGATGAAGGAACGGAAGCACAAACCAGCGGAAAGCCGGCGTTCCGGCTTCAGCCCGGTCAAAAAGTGAAATTCACGATACAGGAAATACCGCATCAAACACCGCAGCCCGAAGACATTCCGCTCGACATTCTTTACGAAGATGAAGACCTTGCTGTCATCAACAAACCCGTCGATATGATTGTTCATCCGTCGCGGGGACATTGGTCAGGAACTCTCGCCAGCGCATTGGCGTTCCGGTATGCCGGTCAATTAAGTACAACACGCGGACCGATGCGTCCGGGCATTGTTCACCGCCTTGACAGGGATACTACCGGTGCGATACTCATTGCGAAAAACGACATTATTCACGGAAAATTGGCGGCACTCTTCGAGCAGCATCAAATCCGTAAAGAGTATTTTGCTATCGTCATCGGTAATCCGCATCTTGACCGCGATTTAATCGATGCCGCCATCGGAAGGCATCCGAAAGTCAAGGAGAAAATGCGGGTTTTTACGGCATATGACCCTGATACGAAACCGGCGCAAACATACTACGAGGTCGTCAAACGTTACGGACGGCTGACAACTGTCCGCTGTTTGCCTAAAACAGGACGGACACACCAAATACGGGTACATCTGTCTCATACGGGATATCCGGTTTTATGCGATAAAATGTACGGCGGCAATCGGACGGTTACACGGGAACAACTTTCCGGCACGGTACCGTGGTCGCTGACAGATGAACATCCGAAAGGAACGGTATTATTAAACCGGCAGGCTTTGCACGCCCAACAACTGACGTTCGTCCATCCTGCCACCGGCAGAGAGTTGAGTGTTGCTGCTCCGCTGGCAGACGATATGCAGGCGGTTCTTGATTGTTTGGAAATTGTCCCAAAGACAACCTTACAATAGCATTAATCCGTTTGGCTGCGGAGAGTCCGTCCAAACCTGAGGTTCGGGGGCTCAAACGCAAACATTCTATAAACTCACCGCTTCACTCGCCGCTTTTTCCTTACGAAGTTATTACGCGGCGGATTTCACGCAAGAACACAGCGGCAGAATCTGCCGCTGTGTTCGGATCGTCTTCAATACGCTGCTCAAAGGCACTGCCGATGATAATGCCGTCGGCAAAAGCGGCAATTTTGTGTGCATCTTCCGGCGAACGAATACCAAAGCCTACACAAAGCGGCACTGCCGTCCCGCTCCGCATTTCATTGACACTCGCCGCAAGCGAATCCCAATCTATCGAGCCGCTGCCCGTTACACCGCGGCGGGAAACAATATAGACGAATCCGTCCGCCCTGCGGAGAATATCGCTGCGGCGGTCTGCACCGGTCGTCGGGGCAATGAGCCGGATAAAATGAAATTGACCGGACTGCGACTTGCCGGACTGCGGTACATATTGCATTATTTCATCCGACAACTCGTGCGGCAAATCGACAACAAGCACCCCGTCTGCACCAGCCGATTCGGCTTCACGCACAAACCGCTTTGTCCCAAAAACAAAAATCGGATTATAGTAACTGAACAGAATTATCGGCAAATCAAGACGCTGCCGGAGACGGGCAACCATCGCAAGTCCCTTTTCGAGCGTCATACCGGACTTGATAGCCCGCTGTGAAGCCCGCTGAATAACGGGACCGTCCGCGGTCGGGTCGGAAAACGGAATTCCGAGTTCCAGTACGTCCAGACCAGACCGGCATACGGAGCCGATAATCTCTTCAGAGCGTTTCTCATCGGGGTCTCCGGCAGTTAGATACCCGATAACCGCCGGACGGTTTTCGTTTCGGACACGAATAAATGTTTCTGTTAATCGCGACATTTTTTGTTGAATTATTAAACGTTCAGTTATATGGTTTCCATTTGACATTGTTTGCAAAAAATAATGAAAGGTTATTGAGCGGTGAGTGTTTATTCCTGTCTTTACTCTCCGCACGTCACTTGCCGCTAACCGCTCTTTACAAACACTTTTTCACGTGTTCCAAATCCTTATCGCCTCTGCCGGAGAGACAGACCAATACGGTCTTGTTTTTTCCGAGTTTCTTCGCTTCTTTGAAGGCTTGCGCCAAGGCGTGCGAACTTTCCAGTGCCGGAATGATTCCTTCGCAGCGGCAAAGGGCTTGAAAGGCTTCGAGAGCCTCGCTGTCAGTAATCGTTTCGTAACGTACCCGTCCCGATTCCCGCAGCAAGGCGTGTTCCGGTCCGACACCCGGATAATCCAAACCGGCAGAGATAGAATACGCATCCCGTACCTGACCGTGTTCATCTTGGAGCAGCATTGACTTTGCCCCGTGCAGTACGCCCGGCGTACCGGCAGTTAAGGAAGCTGCGTGTTCGCCGGTGTCCAAACCTTTTCCGCCTGCTTCCGTGCCTACAAGTTCGACCGAATTATCGTTCAAAAACGGATGGAATATACCGATGGCATTACTTCCGCCTCCAACGCAAGCCGCTACAACGTCGGGAAGTTTGCCGGCTTGACGCAGCATTTGAGACCGAGCCTCTTCGCCGATGACTTTTTGAAATTCCCGCACCATCCACGGATACGGGTCGGGTCCTGCCGCAGTACCGATGACGTAAAAGGTATCATCAACCGCACCGCTCCAATAACGCAGAGCCTCATTCATTGCATCTTTCAGTGTTGATGTTCCCGACACAACGGATACGACTTCGGCACCGAGAAGTTCCATCCGTTCAACGTTGGGTTTTTGCCGCCGGATGTCTTCGGCACCCATAAAAACCTTGCACTCAAAACCGAACAGGGCGGCAACCGTTGCTGTTGCAACACCGTGTTGACCGGCACCGGTTTCAGCGATGAGCCGGCGTTTTTTCATCCGCCCCGCAAGAAGTGCCTGACCGATGGTGTTATTGATTTTATGCGCTCCGGTGTGATTCAGGTCTTCCCGCTTGAGCCAAATGTCTGCTCCGCCGATGTGTTCGGCAAGGCGGACTGCCTGATAGCAGGGAGTTTCACGTCCTACATAATCGCGGAGTAACCGGCGGTATTCTTCCCAAAACCGGTCATCGTGTAATGTCTCTTGGGCGGCTTGTTTTAAGTCCAGGAGCGGAGTAACGAGTGTTTCTCCGACATACATACCGCCGTAGATGCCGAAAAAACCGCGGGAATCAGGAAAGACTGAAGCAGTGAGCGTCATAATGTAACAATAATTTGTTAAAGCCGGTACAATAAGGAGCGGACGATACTTGTATGCTGTATGTTATTTGATATTTTCAATAATCCGTTTTATTTTTGTAACATTTTTAATCCCGGGTGCATCTTCAACACCGGACGAAACGTCAATACCGAAGGGACGTGTTTTTCGGACGGCTTCGGCGGCGTTTTCCGGTGTTATCCCGCCGGCAATCATTGTCGGAAAACGGCGGCAAAACGGTTCTGCGTCCGCCCAGTCCCAAGCGTTTCCGTTTCCGCCCGGCAATGTTCCCTTCGACATTTCGTACAAAAATAAGGTATCCGGTGCAACGGCAGGTAAATTCTGCGGCGCAGTCCGAAGCCATTGGGCGGCTCTTTCTCTGTCCCGAACAACGTGAATCAGCGGCGGCAAACGTGATTGCTGCGTCTCCGGCGGACGGCTGCTGCCGTGCCATTGAATATAATCAATTTTGCCGCAAACCGGTTCACTGAAAAGCGTTAAGAGTTGGGAAAAATCTTCCGGTACGGGGTCAGAAACGACCAGTACAATCTTTTGTCCGGTCTTTCGGAACATCTCAGCAGCCTCAATGATTTTTCTTACGGCAGACACCTCCAAATGTCTCGGACTGGGCTTGTAATGCACTAATCCTATCATATCGGCACCGGCTTCAAAACACTGTCGGGCTGCCTCCGGTGAAGTTATACCGCAAATCTTGATTAACATCGGTCTCCTCCAATAAGGCTTTTTAACGTTTCAATTCGGTTTGCAGAACGAGAAAGTGTTTCACCGACCAAAAATGTGCGAATTCCGATATTCATCATCCGTTCGACATCATTGCGGCTGCGGATACCGCTGGCGGCAACGAGAGTTTGATCCGCCTCAAGGCGGACAGCGAGTTTTTCGGAGCGGTCTAAATCAACCGTCATTGCCGCCAAATTACGGTGATTGATGCCGATTAAAGGAAAATGCAGTCCCTCGATTTTTTCGCAGTCATCTTCGTCAAACACTTCGACAAGTACGTCCAAGCGGTGTTCGGCTGCCAAAGCGTAAAAATCGGCAAGTTGCTGACGTTCCAGACATCGGGCTATCAGGAGAATTGCATCGGCATACAGGGCGGCTTCCCGAATTTGGACGGCGGAAACGATAAAATCTTTTTGCAGAACAGGAATGTTACAAAAACCCCTTGCGGCGATAAGATCGTTTAACGAGCCGTGAAAATAACGGGGTTCGGTCAGTACAGACAAGCAGGCGGCACCGGCTGTTTCGTAATCGTGAGCGGCTTCGGATAAATCAAGATGAGGCGCAAAGAGACCGAGAGAAGGACTTCCGCGTTTAATTTCAGCAATCACCGCCGCCCGCCGTCCGCCGGTCTCGCTGCCGTTCAAAGGTTGACGCTGAGATTGACACAAGGCTTCGTGAAAGGGACGGAAATCGCTGCGTCCGCAAAACCGGTCAGCGAGTTCGGTTTCGGACAATTTTTTGTCCGAAATATCCTCAATACGGCAGCGGATAATGTCTTGCAATATGCCGGTCATCGTGATAATTGGATTAAACGTTGAAGTTTTTCGGCAGCAGCACCGGAATCAATGGATTCGGCAGCGAGCCGGATACCGTCTTCAATGTTTTGCGATTTTTCGGCGCAAAACAGAGCGGCAGCGGCGTTGAGCAGAACGATATTCCGTTTTGCTCCTTGAACACGTCCGGCTAAAATGCCTTGCAGTACGGCGGCATTTTCGGCAGCATCACCGCCGGACAATTCTTCGGGCGAAGCCGATTCGCCGTCAAAATAAAGTTCAGGAAAAAAATCATACGTTTTAATCCGGTCATCGGCTAATTCTGTAACCCGGCTGCGTGTTGTAACCGTCAATTCGTCCATTCCGTCGTATCCGTGTACGACCATTGCCCGCCGGCAGCCGAGTTGCCGGAGAACATGCGCAAACATTTCAGTCAATTTCGGTTCATAAACTCCAAGCAGAACACAGTCGGCACCGGCAGGATTCGTCAGCGGACCGAGCAGATTGAAAAGTGTCCGAAAACCGAGTTGTTTCCGCAGCGGAGCAACACGCCGCATTGACGGGTGAAATTGCTGTGCGAATAAAAAGCCGATACCCAATTCGGCAATGATTTCTTCAATGTGTTCCGGCGGCAGATTCAGATTGACTCCGCAACTTTCCAGAACGTCGGCACTTCCGCATCGGCTTGAAACTGCCCTGTTACCGTGTTTGGCGATAACGAGTCCTGCACCGGCAGCAACAAATGCGGCAGCGGTGGAAACATTGATGGTGTGAAGTGAATCACCGCCCGTGCCGACAATGTCCGTGACAGGGCTGCCGATAACCTGAATCCGCTGGGCATAGTAACGCATTCCCCGCGCTGCGCCGGTTAATTCTCCAACGGTTTCGCCTTTGGCTGCCATTGCGGCGAGAAAAGCCGACAGCAATGCCGACTCTTCACCGTTTAGGGCATTCTCCGGCGAAGCGAGCATCGAGTCAAAGAGGGACTCCGCCTCGTCCGCTTCGAGATTTTCCCGGCGGAGAAGTGTTTTTATCAGAGAACGGCACAATTCGGAAAAGGACATTGGGGGAGTGGAGCAGGAAGTAAATTTGACAATTAACCCGCAATTTGTAGTTCGCTGTTGTTGATGAAATTACGCAACAAACGTTTTCCGATGACAGTCATAATGGATTCGGGGTGAAACTGGATTCCTTCGAGGGGAAGCGTGCGGTGCCGAATGCCCATAATTTCGTTATCATCTTCCGATTCGGCGGTAACGGTCAACTCCTGCGGCAGTGTTTCCCGTTTGGCAACAAGCGAGTGATACCGCATCGCTTCAAAGGAACCGGTAATACCGCTGAACAGACCTTGTCCGTCGCAGCGGATGCGGGAAGTCTTGCCGTGCATTATCGTTTTGGCACGAATAATGTCGCCGCCGAAAGCCGCTGCGATAGCCTGATGTCCGAGACAAACGCCCAGTATCGGGATTTTGCCCGCAAAAACTTTAATCACATCGAGAGTAATGCCCGCCTCTTCCGGCCGTCCCGGTCCGGGAGAAAGCACGATTCCCGAAGGAGACAGCGAGGCAATGGTATTCACATCAATTTTATCGTTACGAAAAACCTGCGTCTCTGCACCGAGCATCCGAAGATACTGCACAAGATTGAAGGTGAACGAATCATAATTGTCGATCATTAGTAACATAACAGCGGTGAGTGATGAGTGGTTAGCGGCAGTTATAAGTACGCTTGCATTTCAGCCCGCGAACGGGATGTGTAAGCCACGCCCGATAATATACTCCGTAAGGATGCAGCAGTCTTAACGGATTTTGCAAACAACTCGCCGCGCTCATTAAGGGTTTAATAATTCCAAGGCGCGGGCGATGCCCATTGCTTTGTTGACGGTTTCTTTACGTTCCAGTTCGGGATTGGAATCAAAAACGATACCGCCGCCGGCTTGAGCGGTCAAAATTCCGTTTCGGATTTTCGCGGTTCGTATCGTGATGGCAAAATCAATGTTTCCTCCAAAGGCAATATAACCGGCTGCCCCGCCGTAAGGTCCGCGGGGAACGGTCTCTTGTTGAGCAATAATCTGCATTGCCCTGATTTTTGGGGCTCCGCTCAATGTTCCTGCCGGAAATGCTGCACGAAACAAATCAAAGCCGTCGAAACCGTCTTCCAATTCGGCGGTAACATTGGAAACAAGGTGCATTACGTGAGAGTACCGCTCGATAAACATCAGATTCGTTACCTGAACAGTACCGGTTTTGGCAACCCGCCCCAAATCGTTACGTCCCAAATCGACAAGCATTAAGTGTTCCGCCTTTTCCTTCGGGTCGCGCAGCATTTCATCAGCGAGTTCTCGGTCGCGCTGTTCGTTACTGCCGCGTTTGCGTGTACCGGCAATGGGACGCAGCGTTGCCGTCCGTCCTTCCAAACGCACCATTGTTTCCGGCGATGAACCGGCAAGCACCGTACCGCTCAAGTGCATAAAAAACAGATACGGAGCCGGATTAGCAAACCGCAGCGCACGGTACATCGACACAGCATCGGGAGCCTTTTCCGAAACAAAAGGCTGCGAAATAACGCATTGAATAATGTCGCCGGCTGCAATATGGTCTTTGACGCTTAATACCCGCTTGCGGTATTCTTGTTCTGAAATGACCGGTGTAAGCATCAATCCGGTTTCCTCCTGCGGTTGGGCGGCAGCGAGAGGTTCGGCTAATTTTTGTACGATTTTTTCGGCTTTTTCTACTGCCTGTCCGTAAAGCGTCCGGTGTTCCGCCGGATGTTTCGGGTCGGGAAACGTCAGAACGCAAATGGTCAACAACTGTTTGACGTTATCGAGAATAAGCAGCGTTCCCGGAATCACAAAACTACCGTAGGGTTCACCTTCCAAGCGGTTAGGAATGTTTTCAAAGAAGGAAACCATTTCGTAAGCAAAATAGCCGACAAGTCCGCCGAAAAAACGGGGCAGTTCCGCCCGCCGTGCTGGTTTGTAGGCAGCGATAAGCGTCCGCAAAACATCAAGAGGCTCGCCGTGATGCGGTTCGGAAACGTTGGAATCGGTAACGCCCGACATCCCGTATTGAACGATTTGCACAGAATCCAGACCGATTTCGATGGAGGCGTGCGGGTCAATGCCGAGAAAGGTGTATCGTCCCCACTTTTCACCGCCTTCGGAACTTTCCAAAAGAAAAGTACCTTCCTGCCCCTGATAAAACCGCTGAAGCAGGGAAACAGGCGTATGCAAGTCGGCAAGTAGATGCCGTGTAACCGGCACGACATTATATTCTTTGCATTCTCGGAGAAATTGGTCAATATCGGGTGTCATCGTGAAAGCGGTGAGCGGCGTGTCGGGCAGCAAGTTATGTGAGCGGCGAACAGATTCGGCGGCGAAAACTCGCCGCAAAACAACTATTCAACCTTTTTTTGCAAAAAAAAAATCAAACTTTGAAACGGCACAATTAAAAAAGCCGCAAGCGGTTACGCTCACGGCTGTTCGGACTATCCTGACGAAATATCTGCACTATATTATCTGTAATCAGGCACGGACGCGACCGGAGCGGCTTCTGAATGCCGCCAAAAACGCCAACCCTGATTTGTGTGAACTGTATTCATCATCAACGGCATTATACAAAACAGCATTTTTCTGTCAAGAGGCGGCGGGCGGTTCTCTCTTGTCCGGGAACGTAAAACTTTCTCGGGTATTTTTTTGAAAATAATTTTTTAGAGATAATTTTTTGAACATAAGGTTTTCATTTGTCCGAAACCCTTCTTTTCCCCGGTACCCTTAATAGCACAGGTTGCCCCTTCATTGTTTCCCCTTATTTGTAAATTAAGGGAATAAGGGTAAGAGTTTGGAGACGCATTACTATTAAGGGGCGGAAAATGAAAACCTTATTTGCAAAAAAAAAGCAAAAAAAATTCCAGATTTCGCTTGACATTTGTTTGTTGATAGGTTATACTATTGCTGACAGCGGGGGTACTGTGCCTCTGCAAAAACCGCCTTTTGAAAAGGAGAATGCTATGTTTACGTTCCTGTTAGCGCAGCAAAGTGCTGCAAAATTGACCTCACGTAAGTGTAAGAGAG
>JAITOZ010000192.1 GCA_031289675.1 Planctomycetaceae bacterium | reverse complement strand
AAGTTTGTGATACACTTAAAGGAAACGGAATTCCGCTTCAACCATCGAAAAGAAAACCTTGCCAAAATTATAAAAAAACTTATGAAAAAATAACTCTTAAACTTGTCAAGCCCCTAAATTATTTACATATAATGATGCCGATGGCGGATTTGATTTGTATGAACTGCGAAACCGAAACGCTGCATTTAATGTTAGTAATCGACCCAATCTTTTCTATCCGTTTTATTTGAATCCAGACAATAAAGATGCCGACGGACTCTATGAGATAAGCCTAGATAAAAAGAAGGGGTGGATTGAGGTTCTGCCTCAAAAGTCAGGCGATATACAGACCGTATGGAGACAAGGCAGAGAAACCGTGTACCCTAAATTAAACACCATTATTTTTGGAAAAGAGGCAAAACACGGCTATCAAATAGTTAAAAAATATCGGGAAAATACAAGCCCTCTGTCAAGTATATGGAATGAAAAAAAAGTACTGACAGATAGAGGTACGCTTGAAGTAAAGGCTTTATTTAACAATAAAAGGATATTTGATTTTCCAAAACCAGAGGGGCTATTAGAAAATCTTATTTCATTATCAACGAATTCCAACGACATCGTGTTAGATTTTTGTTTGGGGAGCGGAACGACAGCGGCAGCCGCACATAAAATGGGCAGGCGGTATATCGGCATCGAACAGATGGATTACATTGATACCGTTGCGAAACTTCGGCTTCAAAAAGTTATCGGCGGCGAACAAGGCGGCATCAGCAAGAGCGTTGATTGGCACGGCGGCGGTTCGTTTGTTTATTGTGAGTTAAAGAAGTACAACGAAGAATTTGTCGAACGTATCAATGCGGCAAAGACGAAAAGCGAATTGGACGAAGTTTATAGAGAAATGACGCAAAACGCTTTTCTGCAATTCTGGTTCGATAAGAAAGAGTTTGAAAAAGAGGAAAACTACCGTGCGCTCGGTCTGCCGGAACGGAAAAAGAAACTTGTTGAAAATCTGGACGAAAATCAACTTTATCTGAATTACTTCGACATTGACGATGCCAAACATAAAGTCTCCAAAGACGATAAAGTGTTGACCAGACGGTTTTACGGAGAATAAATGTCAGACAAGTAGAGTTAAAACACCCGCTTGAGCGACAAGTTGTAACCAATGCTCAACAACTGTCCCGAATGTTCCAAAGGCACAATGACGGAATTTGTTACTGTCATTTTATTAAATACGGCAGACAAGCCGGCAGCACCCGTTAATGTATGACTGCGGGAACGCAGCGTATTTACCGTGATTGTTCCATCCGAAACACCGGCAGAGCCGCCCGTTACGACTGTATAGTCCGCTTCCGCAAACGCTCCGAGCCGGCACGGTTCGCACTGGTAAATCCAATGTCCTAACTGAATGCCCGTCCGAATAACCTGTTGACCGTCCAGATTTGTACCTTGCAATTTGTTTTCGTTGAGCGGGGTATCCCATTCAGCAATCAAATGCCCGAAAGCCGTTTCGTTCGGATGCCATTGCAGCCCGATAAACGAAACCAGGTAATACAACTCGTTACTCAAACGGCTGTTTGTTGACCAATAATCTTTTGCTGTCGGAAAAGTTGCGCCGATGCCGCCTGTTAACGTTGAACGTTTTGTTTTCTTTATAACGCCTTTCAAAAAAGCGGTGATGTTGCCGAGTTCCACAGCGGTCTCGTCTTCCAGACCGGCAGCAGAAAAAGAGGCGTACCGGTACAGCAGCGGAACACGGAACTCAACGGAGGCAACTTCGGCAAACTTCTTTTCCAGACCGAACGTAAATTGTTCGATACCTTTGTTTTTGTAACCGGCTATATCCGGTATCGGGTCGGCATCGTTCCAGTGCCGGTAGTCTGCCCAAATCCGGTTTTGGACGGCAGCGTTAAAATGTTCAGTGATATTCGGACGGCTCAACAGCATATTCGGCAATCCCATCCGGCTGCCGGAGTATCGGCCGCTGTCTTCAAAATTCTGCTGCGGCAGCGGCGTAAAAGCACCTATCATATCCGGTGCAATGTACACCCGCTTTTTGAATATATCATTTTTGGCGATGTCACTGTCATTGCTGAAAGTATTATCGCTGAAAATATCTTTTTTGAAGACATTGCCGCCGGCTTTTTGCTGCTGCGGAAGCAAGTCGGCAGAGTTTGCAGCCGATGCAGCGGACGGCTGGGGACATTCCGGTGAGGCAACCGATTTGTCCGGTTCGCTGGCAGGCGGCGGTAATTCTTGGGGCGGCTTCGGAGGCTGGACTTGCTTGTCCGCCATTTGTAAAACCGGCGAGTCATCTTCATTGACAACCGGTGCGATGCGAATGACGGTATCATCTTGTCCGTATTCGCTGCCATCCGAATCTTGGGATACGCCGGTGATGTTCGGATTTTTTGTCGATGAAAGCGTCGGGGCGGGCGGAATGTTCCCCTTTTGTTTTATAGGCGGCGATTGCAATGACGGCGGAGGCGGCAAGGGAGACGATATTGCCGCTTCGCAGGGCTTGCAATGCGGAGTCAAACCGTTAGCGGCAGGCTGTGCAGCATTGCGGGAAGCGGAGTGAAAAACAGGGGAAGCCGCCGTTTTCGGAGTTACAAAACTGGCCTGAATAATTCCGGACGGGCTGGGCATATCCGTATTGGTAAAGAGCCATTGCATATCATCTGCGCTCGGACAGCGGTACTCCGCTGTTCGGCAAGCCCCATCGGGCTGCGTTGTTTGACAAGCCGTTGTGTGCTGCGGCGGTGTGTCGTGAGCAGAAGCACTGCCGGTACACATACCGTAAAGCAACGCTGCGGTCAATGTTATCGGAAAGCACAACGTTACTTGAAAACCGGTTCGTAAAAAAGGCTGGAAAAAAGGCAATTTCATCATTTTTCGGCGGCAAAGAAAAATCTGCTTAGGACACTAGTCTTATCTATCCGGTTCATCGGCATTGTAAATAGGGAAACTTTGACGATTTTCAGGATTATGCCGATTTTTTGGGTTGTGCCGGTTTTAGGGCATATTAATGTCAAACACTTGGCAGATTGTCGGTACCGGAGAGCCGCCGCGAAAGGGGCGACCCACATTATAGCAGTATTCTAACGGGGCTGATTTTCATCGCGAATCTCTGCACAAAACTTTTTCACGCAAAACTTTTCACTTCGTAACAAAAATGGAGTATGCTCTAAGAGGTATCAAAGGGGGGGGGCGTAAAAATTTAAAGGTTGCTGTTAACGAGTGACGAGTGCCTAGTTTTCGCTTCCTAATTTCCCCGCATTACTAGTCACTAACCACTCGCCACACCCTTATTTTCCTTTTCCGCCCCCTTAATAGTAATGCGTCTCCAAACTCTTACCCTTATTCCCTTAATTTACAAATAAGGGG
>JAITOZ010000039.1 GCA_031289675.1 Planctomycetaceae bacterium | reverse complement strand
ATGTTGAAGAACTCATTTTATTTTGGCAAACGATGCCCGAACGTATCAGCAAAACCTGCTGCAAAAACTATTTCAAATACTGCGGATATTGACAGGACTATTAAAAGAAACGGGCTAGCCACTCACCACTAATCACTTAACCATCAATCTTATGAAACATTTAATCACGATTACGCTATTATTGGTGTTGCTCGCTGCCGCCGGTTGCGGACAGAGCGGACTGAAAGGGCTTTCTCCTGTGAAGGGGAAAATCACAGGCAACGGAACACCGCTTGACGGGGTCGTTATTGCGTGTTTTCCTGTTACGCCGACTTCCGAAACGCGGACGGCAACGGCAAAGAGTCTTGCCGACGGTTCGTTTGCCTTGACGACACTCAAATCCAATGACGGAGCATTTCCGGGCGAGTACAGAGTAACACTTTCCAAACATTTATCATCAATAACTTACGGTCAGCGTCAGGAGTTGATGGAAATGGGGATTCGGTATCCCCGCGCGGATACGGCAGATGCGGTTCCAGAGAAGTACCGCAATGCAGAAACATCGGGATTGGTATTGATGGTGAAGGCGGGACGGAATCCGGTCTGGCAGATTGATATTCCTGAAGGGCTGGAAGAAGTGACCTTCGACCCGAAAAGTGCGTTTGAAGCACAAAAGCCGAAATAGCCCGCAGGAGTTGTGTCTCGCAAAGCCGTCATTCACCAGGTATAATGGGGGCGGATGACACTCACTTATGACAATCCGCTCATTACCCGCTATGCTTCCCCTGCAATGTCTCAACTTTGGGGACCGCAGAGGAAATTCAGCACTTGGCGGCGGCTTTGGCTCGCTCTTGCCGAAGCCGAAGCCGAACTCGGTCTCCCCGTCACGCCGCAGCAAATTGCCGAACTCCGCCATCATCTTGATGACATTGACTTTGAAAAAACAGCAGAGTACGAACAAAAACTCCGGCACGATGTGATGGCACACGTCCACGCTTTCGGCGATGTCTGTCCGAACGCCAGACCTATCATTCACCTCGGTGCCACCAGTTGTTTTGTAACCGATAATGCCGATGCCGTTTTGCTGCGGGAAGCATTGATTCTCCTCCGCAACCGGCTGGCGGCAATCATCGACAGACTCGGCAAATTTGCTTGGAAGTATCGGGATTTACCCTGTTTGTCATTCACCCATTTGCAGCCGGCACAGCCGACAACGGTCGGTCGCCGCGCCTGTCTTTGGGCTTACGATTTAATTCTTGATATTCTTGAAACCGAACACCGAATCAAAACGTTCAAAACGCTCGGTAACAAAGGAACGACCGGTACGCAGGCAAGTTTTCTCAAACTTTTCGGCGGCGACAGTGAAAAAGTCCGGCAACTCGAACGGATTTTTTGTGCAAAAATCGGATTCGAGGAATCGTTTGCTCTTACCGCTCAGACATATCCCCGCAAAATTGATTCACAAATTTTAGACATTCTTTCCGGCATTGCGCAAAGTTCTCATAAGTTTGCGACCGATTTACGGATTCTCGCTCACCGCAAAGAGATGGAAGAACCGTTTGAGACGCATCAAATCGGTTCATCGGCGATGGCGTATAAGCGGAATCCGATGCGCAGCGAGCGGATTTGTTCGCTTGCCCGCTTCGTGATGAGTCTGCAAACGAGTCCGCCGATGACTGCCGCAACGCAATGGATGGAACGGACTCTCGATGATAGTGCTAACCGGCGTTTGGTGCTGCCGCAATCGTTTCTGGCTCTTGATGCGGTCTTAATTTTGTACCAAAACATCGCCGAAGGACTGACCGTTTATCCGAAGGTGATTGAAAAGAATCTGCGGGCGGAACTCCCTTTTATGGCTACGGAGAATATCCTGATGGCGGCGGTCGAAAAAGGGGGCGACCGTCAGGATTTACACGAACGAATTCGGCAACATTCGCAGGCGGCAGCGGCAATCGTTAAGAACGAAGGCGGTGAAAACGATTTATTGGAGCGTCTCCGCAGTGACCGAGCTTTTGCTGAAGTCGATATTGATGCCGAAATGAATCCTGCGGCATTTGTCGGACGTTCGCCGGAGCAAGTGGACGAATTTATTGCCGAACAAATCAATCCCGTACGCCGCCGCTATGAAGACATTTTAACTGCCGTCAATGCCGAAGTCCGGGTATAGACGCACATACATAAACGGCTCCAAATAAACTCCGCCAATTCATCGTCCAGCCAATCTCCGCTCAACCACCCAACGCTTCGGAATCACCTTAATTTATGCAACTCCGTCCGCTTCACACTTTCAAACTCCCAACCGTAATTTTGTAATGAAAAATCACGCATCGCTTGACCGCTATAACCATCATCCGACAATATCTTTGTCAGCCTAGGCCACGACTGCCCCGACGCTTTTTGTAGTACCAATTTAGCACCGTCCCGCTCTTGAATGTTCGCCGCGTGAACCACCACACAGATAATCAAACCGAGAATATCCACCAGAAAATGACGTTTAATTCCCTTGATTTTTTTTCCCCGCGTCGTATCCCCGTTCACCAGCGGTACGAGCGGCTTTGACCGATTGACTGTCGATGATGCCTAAACTCGGCTCTTCCTCACGTCCTTCCTGGACTCGGACTTGCTTACGAAGGGCTTCATTGATTTGTTCTAACAATTTAGCCCGCTTAAACTTATGAAAATAATCGCGGACAGTGCCTTCCGGCGGAAAGTCGTGCGGGAGCATACGCCACTGGCAGCCGGTCTTCGCCTGATAAAGGACGGCATTGACAATGCTGCGCAGGTCGGTCGTTTTGGGGCGGCCGCCGCTGGGAAGAACGAAGAAGGGACGGATGATATTCCATTGGGCATCGGTCAGGTCGGTCGGATAACGTTTGGAAATATCTGTTGACATCACACACTCCTTTCCTGTTAAACAACCAAATTGTAACCCCTTCCCCCTATTTTGACAATAACAATCTCACAATCTTAACTAAATTACCGCCCGCCCTCT
>JAITOZ010000015.1 GCA_031289675.1 Planctomycetaceae bacterium | reverse complement strand
TTCGATGTCGGCGCAGCGGTCGAAGAACAAATGTCCGAAAAAGCACCGAAAAACGGGGGAATAAATAGAAGAGAGGAGTGATTATCATCGGAGGGCTGACGGTGAGTGATTATCATTGTCGGGGGGCTTACGCCCCCCGCTCTTGCGCTGCGCCCCCGCGCTCTTAATTCCTGAAATCTTTATCATATACCTTCGTTTGATTGATGACGGCGTGACGTACTTTTTCCTCGACCTCACGCAGGAAATTGTACTTCGTTTCCTGCCTTGCGTCCCGCTCCGGTACCGGCACGCCCTGATGGTCAATGTCGCCGCGCGGTGCCGCTTTCAATGCGTCACGTCCTGCCGTCAAGATGTCTAACGCCTCTTTGTATTCCGGCGACTCCTTCGGCAACTTTACCGTCAAACACGGACTCAACTCCGGTCTCGTGAACGACACGTCCCAATCCAAAGCCGACTGTCCCGTAGCCCCCCCGCTGCGGTAATCGCCCTTGTAACCGCAAAGTTCGGAAAGACGAATCATCTGCGCATCCGTCAGCGGACTGCGTCCAAAGCGGTTATTCGGGAACGATGTCAAATACGTCGGATAATACGGCGCATTCAAATCTATCCAGGTCAAAACCCGGTCAACCGCCTCTGGATTCGTCTGCCGGTCAATGTACAAACCGAGTTCCTTCCGCTTCGCATCAATCTCCGCTCCGGTCTTGCCCGGCGGATGCCCTTTGAGCATAACCTCCGCCAGTTTGCTCTGCGTTGAACCCCAAGCGTAGGGCGGCAGTTTGATGTGCGGTCCCGCCCCGACCGGCTTTATCAGATTCTTCTTGTACAAGTTCACGTAAGACGTGTTGAAAATCGTATTCAGGTCGCCCGCCAAATTCGGCTTTTTCGGATTCGTTTCTACCTTGCCGTAATCGTGGCACTGAATACAATACTTATCGAACACCGGTTCCTGCACTTCTTTAACGTAACTGAAATCCCGCGGCCCGCCGTACCACGGGAGCAGCGTTTTCGGCGGTTTTGTCAACGCTGCCGGTGTTCTTTGCGGCGGCGGAACCACTGCCAAACGGTCTTCGTGACAGCCGACACAGCCGTTCGTTTCGCCCGGACGGATAATGATGCCGCTGCGCATTGACTGAATCATTTGCCCCTGCGCATCGAGCAGTTGGAAATAAACAAACTTATCGGCGGGAACCTTAAAGTTCACACTGCCGTCGTCTTCAATCGGTACAGTGCCGAGAATACGTTTGTTGATGAATTCATACCAATTCATTCCCGGTGCCTGTTCGCCGTGTCCGTTGCCCCAGCCCTTTGACGACCACGTCCGTTTTTCCGGCGATTCGATGACCCGAAGGAACTTTGCCGAACCTTTCGGAACACTTGCCATTCCCATACCTTCATAGACGTTCGTTACATAAAACGTTCCTGTCGGCTGCACTAAATCTGCCGTCTGCACATTGGCAGGCGGCGGAGTTGTTACAGCGAGCGGCATCGGGTCAAAGCAGCCCGGCACTTCCTTATCATCGAACACGAGTTGCATCGTGCCGTCTCTGCCGAGCAGGTAAATTCCCATACGTTCGCCTTGACCGGTCATTCCCGAAGCGATAAACCAGTCATCGGACAGCGGAAACGGGTCTTCGAGTTTCGGACGAACCCGTGAAAACGTATCATATTTGCGTGATTCTATAAAGGAGCCGGACGGTTCTTCCGAAACGAGATTTATCACATCAGCGGGCCACGTTTGCAGGACGGCTTTGCGTCCGTCGATTCCCTTTTGCCGGTCAACGAGGGCGATTGCTCCCCAAGGTCGGTCGTGACACGAACCGAAAACGGCGATGAACTCCGAAGCCTTACCGGGCAGCACGCGGGCATCAATCACTGCGCCCGGAGAGGCGGTATTGTTGCCCCACCAAACGGCGTGATTAAACCCGTCGGTTGTCGTTATCCAAAGTCCCTGGGCATCGCCGAAGTTCCGGTCAACGTATTCCCAGCGGTCGTACAAAATCCGTCCGTCGTGAGTCAGCGAAGCGTGTCCTTCAAAGAGCGTACTTTTGCCGATTTGCTGAATGTTTGAACCGTCGCCGTTCATCTTGTACAGGTTCGCCATAATGTGCCGGTTGCACATACAGTATTTCGGTTCCCGCGTTGCCGAAAAAACGATTTCGCCCGCCGGCAAATAAATCGGGTCAATGTCGCTCACGCCGGAAAGTTGCGTCAACTGTTTCAGCGGCGAATAAGCATCGAGTTTCGTTTCCGGCGTAATCACAAACGGTCCCGCTCCCGCTGCGTTTTCCGTAATGGTGAATTCGTAAATATGATAATCATCGTTAATATCGCGGCGGATGGAAACGAGAATTTTTTTTGCGTCAAACGATACACAAGGGTCGCGGACAATGCCGTTCGGCACTTCGAGCAGCACGCTGATGCTGTTGTCTTTCGGATTCCAAATCCGCATTGATGCCCCGCCGCGAAAAGAGCCGGTGTTGATTTCGCCTTTCTGAAAAATCGTTGCCGTATTATGATGGTCGCCGCGGTACTGCTGACGTGTTACATAAAGTATCGGATGGGCATTGAGCAGCGGATTCTGCCGCACTGCCTCGCTTTTCGCTTTTTCTTCCGCTTCCTGTTTGGCGATGACTTCAACGAGAAATTTTTCCCGCAGTGCTGTTTTTGCCGTGTCGATATTGCCTTCGGTACGGAAATCGTCCATTCGGATATGCCCCCAGCCGCCGGTTTCTTTATCGACAACCTGCAAAACAAACGGTTTTCCGCGCAGTTCGGACGTATCCCAAACGGTTTCCATCAGTTTTTGCGAATCCAGTCCTCTTGCAATGCGGACGGGTTCGCCGATGCTGCCGTCATTGTTGACCGGACACAGACCGATGTATGTTTTCTCCCGTTTTCCGCCGCCGGCTTTGAGTGTGATTTTATCACCGGCGAGTTGAAAGACCGGCGATTCGAGAACGCAAATCGTGTCATCGGTCGGATTCGCATCGGCACTGCTTTCGAGAGTTGTTAGGTAGTATTTTCCGTGTTTGTCGTACGGAGTGCTGCTGTGAAACTCGGTATCACGGCTGCCGACGGGCTTGGAATTAGCACCGGAGACAATTTTCCAGCCTTCGTCAGCGAGGCTGCCGGATTCAAAGTCGAAGACAACCGGTTCGGCAGTTGCAACGGCGGGTAACGCCGCAACGGACAGCATTACCGAAAAACAGACGCAAGCGAAAGATAACATTACTTTACACATAGCATTTCTCCTTTGATATTCTATGTGCATTATACGGTAAAATTACTGAAAAGTCAAACGAAATTTATACGTTCACATTAACTAATTGAGCCGCTCGATTTCCTCTAACGAAAGCCCCGTCGCTTCGGCAATCATTGCCGCAGACGCACCAAGCCGTTTGAATTTCCGTGCCGTTTCGAGTTTTTCCGCTCTTTTTTCGGCATCTGCCTTGGCGCGTTCTTCGGCGATTCCTTCGTTTCGTCCTTCGAGGCGGGCTTCGTTGATGTTCAGCCGCATGTCGGTAATGAAACGTTGACGCTCTCGTGCCTTTTCCCGCATCGCCGGGTCCGCCGAAAAAAGTTTAAGTTCTTCATACGCCTCACGAACCTGCGGCGAATCCTGCAATAACGTACTCATTTTATCCTCTCCGTAAATGGAACCAAAAGCCAAAAAATTCATCCAACTTCGCAAACCCGGACAAATAACGTTCAAGCCCGCTAAATTGTTCTTGATATTGCCCAAACGCAAAAAATGTATCTGTAAATGATCCGTCAAAATGACATTAGGATTTTCCCGCGCCCGCAACTCGAAAACCGTATGCAGGTCTTTCAACGACGAAAAGACCGGAAACTCCGTGATAATGATGCTCTTGACCGGACAAAGCACCGTGTACTCGTCTCCGCGTTCCAACTGCGATTCATATGACTCCGACCAATAATACAGTACCCGGTCAAAAAAACCGGTATGCCATTCCGATTGAATTTCGATGTTGTAAAAGGCATCATGCTCATCTTTGACGCGGACATCCAGCCGGATTTGCTTATCGACAGGATAATCCAAAATATTGAACGGATTCAGGACGGTCGCCTCGACAATGGACGGCTGCCGAAAGTTGTTCAACACGCTGTTAATCGCCGACAAGAGTATTTGTTTATTTTTCGGCGATGACAGCAGCGACGCAATAAACAGGTCGTTTGTCGGCTTAATCAAAGGTTCGCGGAGACTATTTTTCAGGTCCATCACCATCGCATTATAACGCAGAAAAAGTAAACGGTCAATAAAAATTCCACTGGAAATATTCTACCGCGCCCGACGGAATCGGCAAGCAACCGCTCGGAACAAGCGAACAACACAGGTCAGCAGAAGTACAAGTTTTTCATTTACTCTTTCTCTGCGCTCTTTGCATCTCTGCGCGAGACATATCCTTGTCGAGAGGCAAACCAATTGGTATATGCACGGATAGGTAAAAGATGTGTCGATACTATTGGGAACTTCTAAAAACTTAAGGGGCTTGACAAGTTTAAGAGTTATTTTTTCATAAGTTTTTTTATAATTTTGGCAAGGTTTTCTTTTCGATGGTTGAAGCGGAATTCCGTTTCCTTTAAGTGTATCACAAACTTAT
>JAITOZ010000201.1 GCA_031289675.1 Planctomycetaceae bacterium | reverse complement strand
GCTCTGAAATATGACGTAACTTTTAGAGGTACGCACCAATCATTGACAAGCGGTAAGGAAAAGGGAAAATGATAATCGCAATTAAAAAACAAAAAAACGCTCTGAAACACAGTAAAATCTATGCCGACACATTCCTTTGCCGAAACTCTTCATCAGCGTCTTCTTGTCTTTGACGGTCCGATGGGGACGGAATTGTATCGGCATCATATTTTCACCAACCGGTGCTTCGATGAACTCAATCTGCTCGACCCGAAACTGATTGAACGTATCTTGACCGACTACCGCAACGCCGGTGCCGATGTTCTAACAACTAATACTTTCGGGGCAAACCGTCCGACACTCGAAAAATACGGCATCGCCGACAAACTTGCCGGCATCAATAAGGCTGGTGCCGAAATCGCCCGGCGGGTTGCAGACAATTATCCCGCCGGCAGCAATCTCTTCGTTGCCGGTTCGATAGGTACTATCAGAGAAACTTTCGGCAATTTAGAGGGCAGTGTCTCCGGTAAAACAGAGCCGGACGCTTCCGCCGCTTGGGGAGACATTCTCGAACAAGTTGATGCACTTTGGTCTGGCGGTGCCGATTTTATTCTCTTTGAAACGCTCCCTTCCCGGTCGGCAATGGAACGCTGTGCCGCTGCAATGACGCAGCGTCCGAATGTGCCGTTCGTGCTGTCGTGTGCCGTTGTTCGGGAATCAGGGGACGGGCATCTCCCGCTTTCGGCAAGAGATGAATCGCTTGTCCGCTTGTTAGCCCCGTTTCCGCAGCCGAACCTGATTGCTTTCGGACTGAATTGCGGTTCCGGTCCCGAAGGGCTTTTGACGGCAGCCGAAGAAGCGGTCAAAATCACGAATCTGCCGCTGATAGTGCAGCCTAATGCCGGTACGCCGAAAGAGTTTGAGGGCAGGCATCTCTATTATTGTTCGCCGGAATATGCCGCAACTTATGCAATGCGGTTCGTCAACCTCGGTGTTGCGGCGGTCGGCGGCTGCTGCGGCATCACGCCGGAACATATTCGGGAAATCGCCAAAATGGTCAAGCCGCTTGCCAAAGCGCATACCGCTAAAATCGTTTTGAAGGAAACGCCGCCGGAAGTTCAGGAGAAGCCGGAAACACCGCTTGCAGAACGTTCCCGCTTGGCAGGGAAACTCGCCCGCCGTGATTGGATTACAACGGTTGAACTTGTACCGCCGCGGGGATACGATTTGAAAGAGACCATCGAAAAGAGCCGAACACTTCACCGCTGCGGAGTTGATGCCGTCAATCTTCCCGACGGTCCCCGTGCCAGTTCACGCATTTCGTCCTTGGTTGTCGCCAGCCGGATATTGCAGGAGGCAAATATAGAGCCGATTCTCCATTTTTGCTGCCGGGACAGGAATCTGATAGGAATGCAGGCAGACCTTTTGGGATGTGCCGCATTGGGTATCCAAAATATCCTTTTTATTACGGGCGACCCGCCGAAACTGGGGCTTTATCCTGATGCAACCGGCGTGTTTGATACGGATTCTATCGGGATGGCAGCGGTACAGTGCCGTCTTAATCGCGGAGTTGACCTTGGCGGTCAGCCCATTGTTCCGGCAACGCAAGCGGTGATTGGGGTAGGGCTTGACCCGACATCGCTGGACAGAAAGCGGGAAATCGACCGTTTCCGCAAGAAGATAGATGCCGGTGCGGAGTTTGCGATAACTCAACCGGTTTTCGACTCTGATGCGTTAATATCATTTCTTGATGAAATAGGGGAGTGTCCCATTCCGGTCATTGCCGGTATATGGCCTCTTGCAAGTTATCGGAATGCCGAATTTATGCAAAACGAGGTACCGGGAGTCGTTGTGCCGGAATCGGCGATGCAGCGGATGCAGGCGGTTGCGAAAAAACCGAAGGAGGAACAATTAGCTGTCGGCATTGACATTGCCCGTGAAATGATTAACCGGGTTCGCGGACGTGTGAGCGGCGTTCAGGTCAGCGCACCTTTCGGACGCATCGAAATTGCCCTCGCCGTGCTGGAATAGCCCTTCGTCCCCGTCTTTGTAAAGTATAAAGTGAAACGGAAGAGACGGGACGTGTTTGCCGGTCATCCCGGACAATCTTTTATTGGTTCCGTTACCGCCAGCAAACTGCTTTTCTGCTTGATATTTCCAAATCAGATGATTGACCGTAATAAAACCGAGTTTATCGAGTGTGATTAAAATATCTTTGAGATTATTCCAACCGGAAAAGACAAACACCGAACCGCCGGGTTTGAGCAAGCGTTTGATTTCGCTCATCCAGTTGTGAGTGAAAGTCAAATAATTGTCTGTATGAACTTCGTTATATCCTTCGAGAATGCGGATTTTGTGCGGTTATAATTTTCCTTTTTTACTTCGGCTTCGCTGTCAAGTCCTGCGGAACGCTGATTTCGTCGAATTTTTCGCCGCCGCGCTGCCGTATCCACGTCCTGAACGTTCTGCCGCCGTCCTTTGATAACTCAATGAGCCGCGAACCGTGAATCTTTTTGTCGCCGCCGTAAGTCGTCTTTGTTCCCGACCAGCGTCCGTAAGTCAACGCAATACCGTACCAAAGACCAATGTAATCGTTCACGTGGTCGTGACCGACGAACGTTCCAACCGTATCGCCGCATTCCCGCATCGCCAAAAACATTCCCGAATTAACCGCTCCCGGACATTCGTCTTCGTAACGTGTGCCGATAAGAGTCCGTTTGTCCCGCACCTTGAAATGAATCATTTCGCAGTATTCGTTGAACGGAATATGAAAAAATGCCAGTGCCGGCACCGGTTTGCCGCCGTTCTTTTGTGTGTAAGCGGCACTTTGCTCCCGGTACCATTGAATTTGGTTCGGACGAAACCAATCGTAACCGTGAACGGTTGAACTGTAATTGAGCGAATCGAGGCAATAGAGCAGGTTCGCTGGTTTATCGCCGTTCAGGATTTCGAGAATGTACGATGTATCGCCGTGTACGGTTTCAGGATTCGGCTGCAACAGGCTGTACGGCTTTTGGGCGATGTACTCGGCAATTTTGCGGCGGGGCATTTCGGCGTTTTCGTGGTCGTGATTGCCGAAAACGACGGCATACGGCACTTTTCGCTCGATGCACGGGGCGAGAATATCGTCCCAGCCTTGCGTCACGTTGCCGTCAAACTTTTTGCCGTTTGTGACGATGTCGCCGGTATAGACGGCGAGTTGCGGTTTTTCGGCATCAATGGTTTCACCGATAAGCCGAACGGATTCAACGGCAATGTCTTTCTTATCGACACGGTAATGTGTATCGGTAAATTGAGCGATTTTGAATTTACCGGCAGTATCGAAAGTGAGTTTAGGTTCGGCTTCTTGTGCGTGTAGAGCGGAAGCCGTTGCGGACAGTGCCGTTGCAGCGGCAGCAGCGTGTAGAAAATCACGGCGTTTCATAGTATTTCTTGTTAGATGTGGAGACATAAGACATAAAGCCATTTTACTCCCTATCGGGGCGAAAACGCAAGCGTTTCAAAGCCTATATCAGACTGGTTTTTTAACTGCCGATGCTCAATTTGAAAAAGGAAAATGATAATCGCGAAGGCGCGAAGAAAGTGATGAGTGGTTAGTGATGAGTGGCGAGTTTTCGCTTCCTAATTTCCCCGCATTACTCATCACTAACCACTAGACACCAGCAACTAATAAAAAGCGGTCTTCGCGACTTCGCGATGAAAAAACGCTTAGGGAACAAGTCTATTAAACGTTACGAAAAGTTTGAAGATTTTTTACAGTGTTTATTATAGGCATCGTAAGAAATTTTTCCGCTGCCGGACAAAATACAAGGCAGAACGCGATCTCTTCTCTCCGAAAACTTTCACCTGTACAATCAATAAAACCTAATTTTCAATAGGCAACAGTATATCAAACACTGCGGTCTCCGGTTTATTTCACTGCCAGTTCGTTCCAAACCGGAGCAAACACTTCCAGCAGCCGCAGAAACCGGCGGTACTTCGTCTCATAGACTTCTGTCAAGTTTTTGTCCGGTTCAAAACGCCGCGTAATCCTGACCATCCTTTCGCATGCCTCATCGTAACTCTTGTAAATTCCAGCCGCTACCGCCCCGCATATCGACGCTCCAAAGCAGCCGAGTTCCGTTCCCGCCGGCACTTCCACCGGAATCTGTAAAATGTCGGCAAACATCTGCGTCCAAACATCGCTGTTCACCGCCCCGCCGGTTAACCGTATCGTCTGCGGCTTGTCCCGAAAACGGAAGAGACGCTCCGTGTGCCAACGGTGTCCGAAAACAATCCCCTCGAAAATCGCACGCATCACCTGCGGTCGTGTGTGCCTGCCGTCCAAACCGAACAAACATGCCTTCGCATCTGGATGCACCGGATTTCCGTACAAATAAGGAACAAACGCAATACCCGTATCTGCCGCATCGGTCAGGGCGACCAATTCGCTGCAATGCTCGTAGATATTTTTTGTCATCCCCCTTATTTTGAGGAGTTCCTTGTCTCCATCAAAGAATTGCGTAACAAACCATTCAAGGTTGCTTGCGGAAGTCGGACTGCCTTCAAGAACGAGATAATAACCGTCCACACTGTAACAACTCGTCATAAACACGTCCCTGTCGATAACCGGCTTGCCGGAGATGAACTGATTGTTCCCCCAAGTGCCAGCAACCATACAGAATCGGGTTTCATCAGTCATTCCGACAGCGAGACCGCACGCATCAATGTCGAACATTCCGCCCGCAACCGGTGTTCCTTCGGCGAGACCGGTTACTGCGGCGGCAGCGGCAGTGATTTTGCCGCAGATGTCGCCGGAACGTTTAAGCGGCGGCATTATTTGTTTCCAACCGGACAGTCCCCAGACCGCAAGGACTTCGTCGTCATATTCGCCGGTGCCGACGTTGATTAAACTTGTTGCCGACATATCGGAAAGTTCCATAAAGGCTTCGCCGGTGAGCCGGTAACGGACAAAATCCTTTATCATAAAAAGGTATTGTGTCTTTTTCATCGTCTCCGGTTCGTTGTCGATAAGCCAGCGGAGCAAAGCGTTCGGCTGTGCTGCCCAAAGACTTTGCATTGTTTTAGGCAGGATTTTTCCCAGAACGTCTTTCTCTGTCCATTCTTCGATATACTTGCGGGCGCGGCTGTCGGACGAAATAATTCCGTTGCGTGCCGGCGTTCCGTCTTGGGCAACGAGATAGAGACCGTTACCGTGTCCGGTACAGGTCACAGCGGCGATTTCTTTCGGATTTATTTTAGACTTTTCGAGACATTCCTGCAGAACGCGGCACACGTTCTCCCAAAGAGCGTCCATATTGTTTTCCGTCCAGCCGGAATGGAGATAAATATGTTCAACTTTCTCTCCGGCGGAGACGTACTCCTTCCCGCTTTCGTCAAAGACGGCAGCCTTGACCATTGTGGAACCGCAGTCGATACCGATAAGATACATAGCGAATGACCAAAAATTGTTATAGAAAAACACTATCAGGGGACATTATACTGCTTTCGGTACTGAAAATATACACGGCGGGACTTTGTGTTTCACCCGGAAGCATTGCAAAATATGTCCGCAAGAATCCGTTATGGGAACTTCTAAAAATCCTCTATTTTCGAAAAATATTTGTTGTAAGTTTTTATTTTTCCATAATCGGATTTGTTAAAAATGAGTTTTTAGTAGTTCCCTTATGAATGTTACAAAGACGATGGTGGTAGTGTTGTAAATTTATTGAAATGAACGTTAACATACGGGAAAATAAGGGACTTCTGCGACTCAATCAATAAATTCCTGACACAACCGACGATGGTTTAAGCCCCCACTCGGCTCTTCTTTTTTTTCAAAAAAAAGTCCTGGACAGCATCTCATGTATAGATTACTATAAGTCTATGTGTCACCGCGGTTGAGTGACAAAAAGCGGGACAGATGTTATATTGCTGCCTATTGAAAATTGGTCTTGCATAATTTTAGGAGAAATGTTAAATTACTGAAGTCAGGGCAAGACAAAATTTGTTTGGGTCTTGACAAGTTTAGTGGTTAGATACTTAATCTTACTCTACTATCCCATCAATCCTTACAATATGGATAGATATGTTTTAGTTTTATTCGTGCATATAGGATTTATCATTCTATCCTATCCTTTCCACTCTTCCTTACCTATCTGTAAAAATATTTTGCAACCTTCCGGTTGCGGCTCTGATTACTTGTGAATTTTACCAACGGCAGGATGCCGTTGGTACTTTAGCGAATTGCATCAAAAAGATACAGTTGTGCATTTTTGCTGTATATATTTGCTACACTTTTTTATGGAGCGTTGATATTGAATAATTTTTTGACAAAAGATGTAACACTATTGAAATCAATGAGTTACAAATTATCCATATTTTATTTTGATTTTGGCACGGCACTTGCGCTGGTGATATTGAAGCCGCCGATTTCCGGTTGCTGAAAATTAACAATTACAAAAACAGAAAAGGAGTTATCAATGAACACAACACCACTTAAAGTTATTGCCATCGTCGTCGCAACTTTAATGTCTTCGCTTCCGACATTTGCGGATGCGGTTTTGCCGAAAAACATTTATTCGACGGAACTCACAATCAGCACATCGTCAGTGGTCGATACCTAATCCAACGGCGGCTAATTATTACTGGGACGCTTATTTCCTGCCGACACCTGCGTTAAACGGTTATACGTCCGATTTTTATGTGGACGGTAAAGAAAACGGGCGTTATTTTGTTTCCGATGTCGGTGTCAATGGTTCGCTGTTCCTTGAAAACGGCGGAAAATCCGTTTTGTCGTTTGACCAATTTTCGTCCTATTTGAGTACAATGGATCTCAAATTTGGTAACTTTGCGACTACTGGAAGTGATGACATATACACACTGACTTAGACAACCAAAAGTGCCGATGGCTCCAATGAGAATCCTCTCGGTATTTCCATTCATTCACTATTTATAGAAGAATATTTTAATGTACAGGGAGGAGAAAGGGATTTACTTTCTACCCCGAGTGATTACCTTTCCCTTGTAGGCACGGATGCCGATGGATTTTCTACTTGGTCTTTAAGTTTTACTGGACAAGAACTCGGCTGGCTCGTTGATGGCAGCGGGAGCCAGTGGGGAGCGGATTCTGGACGGAGTAATTGGGCGTTTGTTTTGGATTTTGCTGCTGGTACGTATATTGATTCATTTAGCCTTCAATATGAAAATGCTACAATGGTTAATACTGTTTCCTTGCGTTACGACTATCCCGCAACAACACCGGAACCGGCAAGCCTGTTGATATTTGGTATTGGTCTGACCGGTTTTGCCCTCCGGCGACGCTTCACTAAAAAAGCATAAGTCAACACCCTTTCTGGCTGAAAATACAAGACGTAAAAGTTTCGTTGCAATTGATAAATACGGTCGGGACGTGCGGTCGGGAAACGTGCGGTCACTACCGTTCCCGCCTGCTGTTTTCGTAGTTGTTTTCATGGTTGTTCGCGTGGTTTTTTGTACATTTTTGGAAGGCATTGTTTCCCACATTTTGAAAAATTGAGAGGAATTCATCATACTCCTTCCAAGATTTTTCGTAATGATAGTTAGAAAGATTTAGGATTTTACCTTTTTACGGAGAAAACAATGTAAACAATGGACATTCCCACGGGTTGTGTCGGGAATTTATTGATTGAGTCGTAGAAGTCCCTTATTTTCCCGTATGTTAACGTTCATTCCAATAAATTTATAACACTACCTTCCCACGAGGCGGTTCAAAATTCGTAACTGGTCGGCTTACAACGCCTCCCGCGGCGCATTGCCAGATACACATCGTTGCTGTATGTGAGGCGGAATAGGACTACCATTTTGGGTGTAAAATGATAGTCCATATCCCTGTATGAGACGAGTATCAAATCGTATAATTTTGATACTGACCGCAGCAAGAACATTGTCCGCAGCCGCTTTCGGCGAAGACAATCTTTGCTGCCACATTCAACACGATACTCTTTTTCATAGCATTTCCTATGTCAAGTTTTGTGTCCTTATGGTTAACCCGCTGCCATAAGGACACTTAACGGCAGGAGGTTGTTCGGTTAATGCGGTCTTGCCGCTGGCGAATCTGGATCAGGCATAATTGTTTTCCGCACCGGATTACCGTTTGCTTTGATTTGTTCCAGTCTGGCAACGAAATCGTCTCCATTGTGATTGATATTCACGATGACCGGCGACAGTGCTGGTGTATCTGTACACACGGATTGCGGCTTCTGGAATGTTAAATCGTGTCCGAAGGTTTCATCAGCAGTATGGGCGAGCCCAATCGTTAACTGTCTGTAAACGTTTCGTCGTACCTTTGCCGAATGGCATAATGTCTCCATTTTCCCAAGAACGTTATTGGTTTGCACCATTGCTTTGCCGGGGCAAATATCGCAATGTGAACACTCCGAATACATTCCGCACTCATCGAAATCATTTAGCGCAATACTTTGCCAAGCAGCAAGCGTCCTCGAATGTTTCCAAATATCGATAATACTTTGTTTCCGTACATCGCCGACCGTTAGCGGTAAAGCAACACAGGGAGATACCAAGCCGTTAGGGCTAATACTCAGAATGTTCATACCGGCAGAACAAGGTTTATCATTGCCGGAACGATTATTTCGTCCTTCGGGTTCATTGACATCAACAGCCAACGGCAACCGTGAATCGAAAAATAACTGCGTCAAATCGTTTATATTGGTAACCTGATGACGGCATACGGATTGATTGCCATCGGTGGTTGGAGTGAGGTTAACGGCACATTCCGGTACCACACCCAAGTCATTACAAAGTTTCAGAAACTCTTTATAGCCGCGAACGGTATGCTGCATCAACGGGCATTTTAACAACACTCGGATACCGGGCGTTCAGGCGATAGAAGGCAATGGACGGCAATACTGTCCGAGTGCGAACGCCGCTTGGGAACCGCTCTATCCGTCAATGTTTAAGATTACGGACGGCACGCTCGGCACATCGGTGTTCGATGAAGCCGGCTTGGGCTTTCA
>JAITOZ010000199.1 GCA_031289675.1 Planctomycetaceae bacterium | reverse complement strand
CGCCGCAGGAAATCGTGAAAAAATGCAGTTCTGTAACAGGAAAATACTTAAGCGGTAAAACGGGCATTCCAGTCCCGAAAACCCGCCGTATTCCATTGGAACAAGCCGCTGCGTGTCCGGTGCGGAAAGGATAACGAACAGAGGCGGATAAATACAGGAGTGAAAAATGAGCAGAAAAAAGACGCAGAAAATTAAGCCTTTGAAAATACCGAATCGCTACTTGATTTCGCTCGCCATTTGTGTTTTGCTTGCCGTTTTAGAACTTATCCATCCTCAATGGCGGAGTACAGCGGAAGGAATTCTCGGCGCACTGAATTCATCCGCAACATCTTCGGCAGCACAGCCGGCAAAACAGAGTCCGCTTAAAGCAGGTCTTCGGCAGGTTGTTCACGTTGTTGACGGCGATACTTTGGATGTTGTTGATGAAACACAAACGAAGTACCGTATCCGTCTCATTGGTGCGAACACGCCGGAGACGGTCAAGCCGAATGCGCCGCTTGAACCTTTCGGACCGGAAGCATCGGCTTTTACGAAAAAGATGATAGCGGCATCGCACAACCGGGTTCGTATCGTTTATGACGGGGACCAGATAGACAAGTACGGCAGGACGCTGGCATTTGTTTATCTGCAATTACCCCGCGGCGAGGTGTGTTTGAATGAATTACTTGTCCGCGAAGGATTGGCATACGCTCAATTACAGTACCATTTTTCCAAAAAAGCGAAACAGCGTTTGTGGCAGGCACAAAACGAAGCAAAACAGACCCGCAAAAACCTGTGGAGCAAGCGGCAATAGCTTACGCTTGTTTTGGCGTTACCGTTTCACTTGACACAGCAGAATTCTTTTGCGGATAAAATTCCAGTCACTGCTCCGCATAATGAACGACTGTATCGCGAGCGGCAGACAGAGTGTTCACCCCGCCGCTCCTCTGTCTTGTATGTGCAGTCGGAGCGGAGGGGAAGGGAAGAGTATGAGACCGTTCTCTGGCACGGCAATGCCGATTAATACGCACCAAAAATCAAGTCCATTGTGTATTCAGACAGCCGCCGCGGTCAAAAACCGGTATCCCGCTGTCCGTATTCATAGCGGATATGCTCAACAAGCGGTTCGGCATCATAACGTCCTGAACGCTCAATAATGTTGCGGCAAAAATAATCGCTGCGCACCGTATGCACCGCTCCGCGGCGGTCTTTAATGTCAAGCGGGACACTTCGGCACATCTTGTTACACGTCTCATTTTCGCTCAAAAAATTAGCCCGCCACAAACAATGCTCCATCGTAAATAACGGAAAACGTCCCGATACAATCTGTTCTATGCGTCTTGCCGGAATATAACGTAACAGATATTCCGTTTGTTTCTCGTTCATATCAAAACCCAGCGTAATGCGTTCCGCTCCCCAGTCGAGTAATTGCCGAAACGATAAATCGTTAATAACATTAAACGAAAAATCCGCAATGACCGGAATATCTTTGTTACGGAAAAACACTAACTCCTCAATGTTCCGCGCTAACACCGCATCGGGCTGCAACTCTGCAAGACGATGCAGCAACTTTGATTCCCCCGGTTTGAGAATACGCGGCAGTACGGCAACGAATTCCGCACCGGCATTCTGTATCGCTTCGGCAAATGTCTTGTATTCCTCTTTGCTGCAAAATTCACCGTAAAACGACCGGCAGCCGCCGTCAAAGTGTTTCGGCAGCGATACTAACGCCGACGGCAGATGACGGTAAAGAATATGCGTAATCTGTTTTCGTGTTTCAACCGGCAGCGGCTGTATTTCTGCACCCTGTATTTTTGTACGCAAAATTTCTAACGCATTTTTTGTAACAATCCGCTCTTGAAGAGGTACTTCAAACGTATTAAGACGTTCAAGGAGTTGACGGCGTAATTGACCGAGAAGACTCAACGGAAGCATCGGTTTGCCTTCGATGACCGCCGTCAAGGTACCGATAGCATAGATTGTATTGCCGAAGCGGTCTAATTGTTCACGCAAGACGGTTTCGGTCAACGGATGCTGCCGGGCAACTTCCAGCGGGGCATCGCCGGTCAGGCAGACACTCAAGCCTGTCGGCGATACTGCCGTGATTTCAATCGGCGCACCGGCAACGGCTTTGACCGCCAGGTACAGCGGCACACGCCGCTGTGTTTGCGGCGATTCTAGTTGTTTGCGGATTTCCCGTTCTGATCGGGGGTCATCCGTTTTCCAAACGCTTTGTCCTTCGGCAACGAATTGAGCATCAATCGAATTGTTGGCAAATGTCAATAGGACTCTCGCTCCGCTTTCGGCTTCTTTGACCGATTCCCGGCGGCGGATAATTTCGTAAACCCGCCCGCCCTGCGAATGTTCCGGTTCGTGCGTATTTTCAAACAGCACACCGTCGCCCCGCCGTACCGCCGCTGATAGTTGCACGACCGCCGCATCCCGCCGGACTTCGATGACCGCAGCGAGCGGAGTACCGCGATGCGATTTGACATTACCCGACACTAACTTATGAGGACGGACACCTTCGAGCCAGCCGGTTGAAAAGCCCCGCGAAAAAGACGCAAAACGAGTCTGCTCGACCGCAGCGTTTTCGGTGTGTGTATTCAGCGCATCACGATAGATTTTTGTTACTTCCGCAACATACTCCGGCGGTTTCAGTCTGCCTTCGATTTTCAAAGCGTCAATGCCTGTTGCGGTCAATTCGTTTAGCAGCGGCAGAGCGGAAAAATCAAAGGGGCTAAACAGTTGTCTTGCCGCTCCAAATGCCGCATCCGTACCGGCACGGCGCAATTCATACTGCAACCGGCACGGCTGCGCACAGCAGCCCCGATTGGCACTGCGTCCGCCGAGACAAAGACTTGCATAACATTGTCCCGAAAAACTGATACACAATGCCCCGTGTATGAAACATTCTAACTCAATGTCCGTTTCCTTGCGGATGCTTTGAATCTCTTTGAGGGACAATTCTCGCGGCAGAACCGCCCGCTTGATACCGAGTTCCCGTACCTTTTCGATACTTGCGGCGGAGGTCAGCGACATTTGCGTTGAGGCGTGAATGGGTAAATCAGAACAAACGGCTTGGGCAAGTTTGGCAACGCCGAGGTCTTGAACGATAACGGCATCAGCATCGGCATCGGCTATTTTTTCAAGAATAGTTTCAATTTGGCAGAGTTCGCCGTAATGAATCAGCGTGTTGAGTGTGATATAACCTCTGACACCTTGTTTGTGCAGCGTTCGGAACACATCGGCAAGATTTTCAAGAGGAAAACCTCCGCTGCGGTTTCGGGCATTGAAGTTATCAGGAGGTGCAAGACCGAAATAGACGGCATCAGCACCGGATTCAACGGCAGCACGAAGCCCCTGCTCCGAACCAGCGGGTGCCAGAAGTTCAGGGATGGACATATTGTTAGCCCGCTTTCGACAGAATCAGCGTTTAGGTTTTGACCTGCTGCCGTTTGGCTTTCCGCATTTTGGAATTGGCGGGACGTTTGCCGTGATTGGCTTTTTTCTTCGTGTGCTGCGGCTTGGACATTGTTCGCTCTTTTCGTTAAAGAGTTGCCATTATACCCTAAACGAATAACTTGGCAAGGGACGTAACGGAGGAGCAATCGCAAGCCGCAAACAAAGATAGTGCAAACAAAATTGGTTGCGATCGGTGTGCTGCAATTTGGTTGACTGGTTCACTTCTTTCTGCTATGATCATTGTACTCTAACTTTCAAAAGGAATCCCAAATGTACCGACTTCCCCGTTTCACCGCCCTGTCTCTTAGCGTTTCAGCCGCTGCTTTTACGCTGCTCCTTGCTCTGCCGCTCTTTGCCCAAGATACGGATGCGAAAAGCGGTAAAGCCGCCGCCAAGCCGCTTGAGCAACTCAATACCATTGCCGAAATCGAGCAAGCCGTAACCGCCTTCTCCGCTGAAATAATCAAAGAATTTCAATCTCTTGCCGCTGCCGGCGAGAAAATGACGCAGGAAAAAGCCGCTCCGTACCTCGAAAAGATGGGCAGTTACGCTCTTGCCGGCGGTGAAAAGATTTTGAAAATTGCCAAAGACGATGCCGAAAAACTGACCGGCTATCGGCTTGTCACTCAGGGATTGAGTACCCAAGACAGCGGAGAAAAATCGCAGCATCTCATCAAATTGGCGAAAGAGGAGGGGATTAGCGAAGAGGATATAATGAAACACCCTGAAAAGATACAGAAAATCCTTCCGAAGGTATTGGCTTATGAGACGGCTGCTTCCAAACGCTTGGAGGCACTTTATGCGGACATCGAAAAGGAAGGGAAATTCCTTGAGTTGCTTGTGCAATACCGTCTCAAAAAGTTAGCAATGGAAGGGATGAAACTGCAGTCCGGCTTTACATTGGAAAGTTTTGAAAAGTACAAGAACGAGGCTTGGCAGGCAATCAACAAGTTGGGCGGAACCGCCGCCTCAGCCATTTGGCAGTTGGTTTCGCAACTGGCAGCGTCCCCTGAAGCCCAGAAAGCCGACCCGAAACTTCAGGAAAAGACGCTGGCAGATTTTGTTGCGTTTGTGAAATCCGATAAATGCACACTGCCGCAGGAAAAGAAAGACAGCCTGATTGCCGATTTGACAGCGGAAAAGAAGACTGCTGTCGGGGCAGAATTAAAACTTTACGGCAAGACATTGGACGATAAGGACTTTGACTGGAATTCGCTGCTGGCGAAAAACAAATTCGTTTTGGTGAAGTTCACGGCTTCGTGGTGCGGACCCTGCAAAGGCGAGATACCGGGTATGCTGGAGGCGTACAAAAAGTATCACGGCAAGGGGCTTGAAATTGTCTCGGTCTACGTTTGGGACAAACTTGATGAAGTCAAAAAAGTGGTTAAAGAAGAAAAATTGCCGTGGATTATTGTTTCGGAAGAGTTGACCGAAAAGTCCGGCGGCGAACCGCAGGGCAAGTTTTACGGCATCAAAGGCGTGCCGACAATGCTGCTCATCGGCAAGGACGGCAAGGTTATTGCGGATAATGCCCGCGGCGAAACCCTGCAAAAGAAACTCGCTGAATTGTTTTAAGAATGGAGAATTGATATGGAGACTTGATAATAAAGATACGCCGCCGGAGTGTAATGACAAAACCTCTGTGTGTCCGTTTTCTCAATAATTTTCCATTCTTAATTATCAATAACACCTGACTATGTCAAAGAACACAGATATTTGCATTTTAGAGACGGAATCCAAGACTGAATACTTTCCGTACCGTTCTCCGGCAAAGTTCGGCGGACGCATCGTCAACGATGTTACGCTCCTCAATGTTTCCGTTCGGGTACGGACACGGGACGGAAAGGAAGCCGTCGGTTACGGGTCAATGTCGATGGGGAATATCTGGGCGTGGCCCAGCAAAACGCTTTCGACCGACCAAACGTTGAGAGCAATGGTCGAGTTCGGGCATAAAGTTACCGCCGCCGGTAAAAATCCGGGAGAATACGGTCATCCGCTCGAATTGGTTTACGATTTTTCTAAAGAATATCAGCATCTTGCCGATGTCGTTTCCATTACCGGCATAACGGCAGCACAGAGTGCCGAGCCGATGGTGAAACTGGCGCAACTCGTTGCTGCCAGTCCGTTTGAAGCCGCCGTGTTCGATGCTTATGGTCGGGTGCTTGGGGCAAATTCATACAACGTTTTGTCCAAAGAATACTGCAATCGGGACTTGGCGTATTATCTCGGTTCGGAATTTACCGGTGAATATCTTGACCAGTACGTACTAGCGAAACCGAAGGAGCGGATGCCGATTTATCATCTCGTCGGTGCGCTTGACCCGCTGGACGATACGGACACGGACAAACCGCTTAACGACGGCTTGCCGGAACATTTGGCTCAATGGATTCCGTACAACGGCTTGACGCATCTGAAAATTAAACTCAACGGCGATGACCTCGCTTGGGATGTGAACCGCGTCCTTCGTGTTGACCGGATTGCCGAAAAATTGATAGCGCAGCCGGTTTATTCGGCAGACTTCAACGAGAAGTGCGAAAACGTCGAATACGTTTTGGAGTTTCTGCGTCAAATCGGCGAAAAGGCACCGAAAGCGATAGAGCGTCTGCAATATATCGAACAGCCGACGAACCGGAATCTTCGGGCGTATCCAGAAAACAAAATGCACAAGGCGGCGGCGATTAAGCCGGTCGTGATTGACGAGGCACTCGTTGATTTTGATTCGCTGCTTTACAGCCGGGAAATGGGCTACAGCGGCGTTGCTCTCAAAGCGTGTAAAGGACACGCTGAGGCATTGTTGATGGGAGCGGCGGCGCAAAAGTACAAAATGTTTCTCTGTGTTCAGGATTTAACGTGCCCGGGGGCATCATTTCTTCATTCGGCAACGTTATCGGCACGGATACCGGGCGTTCAGGCGATAGAAGGCAACGGACGGCAATACTGTCCGAGTGCGAACGCCGCTTGGGAACCGCTCTATCCGTCAATGTTTAAGATTACGGACGGCACGCTCGGCACATCGGTGTTCGATGAAGCCGGCTTGGGCTTTCA
>JAITOZ010000172.1 GCA_031289675.1 Planctomycetaceae bacterium | reverse complement strand
TATTTACGCTTATTTACGCTTATCTACACCGCCCGGTCGGCGATTGCCTGTTGTTCCTTTGTCGGGGCAATCAATTCCTGTTTCAACGGGTCAAATCGAACTGCCGATTGCGTCCTGACGGCGATGTCGCAGAGATGACTAATGTTATCGCTCCGCAAGGCATCTTTCAGCGTCGAACCCGGCTGTTCTCCCGACTTAATCGAACCATTATTTTAGACAAAAATTGATTTACGATGATTTACGGCTATATTCGTGTCAGTACCGATAAACAAACCGTTGAAAATCAGCGGTTTGAAATCAACCAATACTGCGGCAGAAATACAATGGTTGTCGATAAATGGATTGAAGAGACCATATCGGGAACAAAGAACCTGAACGACCGTAAATTGGGCAAATTGCTTAAAAGGATGAAACGGGGCGACGTTCTCATTTGTTCAGAATTGTCTCGGCTTGGAAGGAATCTCCTGATGATTATGGGGATATTGAACGAATGTATGAACCGTGATATTCAGGTATGGACGATTAAGGACAATTATCGGCTCGGAAGCGACATCAATTCCAAAGTGCTTGCCTTTGCTTTTGGTTTATCCGCCGAAATTGAACGAAACCTCATTTCGCAGCGAACCAAAGAGGCACTTGCAAGGAAGCGGGTTGAGGGGATAAAATTAGGTCGTCCGAAAGGGAGTAAATCGAAAACCGTCAAACTAACCGGCAGAGATGCCGAAATTAAAATGCTTCTGGATAAAAATGTTTCCAAAAGTGCGATTGCCCGTATTTTAGGAGTCCACCGCCTGACCGTCAGTTCCTTTATTAAAGGAATGAAAGCGGCAAAATAATTAGATTGATATTAAAAACGATGCCGAAACTCGACAAGTTAACCATTAACGGGTTTAAGTCCATCAAGGAATTGACGGATTTTGAATTGCGGGATATTAACATTCTCATCGGTTCCAACGGAGCCGGTAAGAGCAATTTTGTCGAATTTTTCCGAATGTTGAAAGAAATAATGCAAGGCAATTTGAAGGATTTTACGACCAGAAACGGCGGAGCGGATGATTTTTTATTTAATGGTCCCCGTATTACTTCACAAATACATTCGGAATTGCTGTTTGGCGATAATGGTTATCGTTTTACTTTAGAGCCTACCGCAGACGAAACCTTTATTTTTAAGACCGAAGAACGTTATTACAGCCGAGGACAAACAGGATGGTGGGTTATTGGCAACGGACATACAGAAGCCAGATTGCCATCAGAAAAAGGCGAAGCCGGTGTAAGGTCGCAGCACGGTGTGGCGTATTATGTCTATAACGCTATTAATTCGTGGCAGATTTATCATTTTCACGATACCAGTCATACGGCTGCCGCACGGCGAAGTGAAATTGTTGATGATTGCAGTATATTGCGTTCAAACGGTTCTAATATCGCCCCTTATTTATTTTATTTACGCGAAGAAAAAAACGATATTTATCAAAGAATCATTGATAATGTCCGTTTAACGGCACCGTTTTTTGATGACTTTCTTTTGAAACCGAAAAAAAACGGCGAAAAATCCGAAAAAGTGAAACTCGATTGGAAACAGAAGGGGTCGGATTATCCGATGCAGCCCTACCATTTTTCCGATGGAACGCTTCGCTTTATTTGTTTGGCGACATTGTTATCAATGCCAGTCCCGCCGTCCGTTATTCTTTTAGATGAACCGGAGTTAGGACTTCACCCCTTTGCTATCAGCGTTTTGGCAGGTCTCATTCAATCGGCTTCGGCACATTCGCAGTTAATCGTTTCGACGCAATCAACAACTTTGTTAAATCATTTTGCGCCGGACGATACGGTTGTTGTTGAGCGGAAAGGCGGCAACGAATCGGTTTTTACCCGCTTGGAAAATTCACAATTGGAGGATTGGTTAGAAGATTATACACTTGGAGAACTTTTTGAAAAAAACGTTCTTGATGGAGGACCCGCTAATGTATAGAGTTTATGCTGTTGTCGAAGGACAGACGGAACGAGCGGTCTTTCAAGAGGTATTAGCACCTTATCTTGCCGACCGCGGCATTATCTTTTGCCCTCGCGTTGTCGGTAAGCCGGGACACAAAGGCGGTGATTGTAAATTTAGCAGAGTGTTGCCGGATATTTGTAATCTCCTGCGCCAAGAGAACAATACTTTTGTAACGACATTTTTTGATTACTATGCTTTACCGGATGATTGGGCAAATCGTAACGTTTCGGAATCGGAATCTTCGTATAACAAAAAAGCCGAATTGATAGAAGAGGGAATGAAAAAGACCGTCTTAAACTCATTGGAGGGATTAAATCCGGCACGTTTCGTCCCTTATGTCCAGATGTATGAATTGGAAGCATTGTTTTTTAGTGATACAATAATAATGGGAAAAGTTCTTGGAACGGACGATTCCGTTTTTCAAGATATTCTCAATGAATTTGCAGGGAATTGCGAGGAAATTAACGATTCAAGAATAACGGCTCCGTCTAAAAGAATCATTAAAATTGTATCTTCCTATAAAAAGGGAAGCAGCGTTGATGCTCACGGTTGGCGGATTATTAAGCAAATCGGTATTGAAAAAATCCGAAAACGATGTTATCGTTTTGATGCTTGGTTAAGTCAATTAGAACAATTAAAATAGCAGATAAAGAGCGTGATATTCTTAAAAACAAAATGACTGAAACAATAGAAAATCCTTCGCCATCCCGTATCAGGGCGGAATTGGAGGAAATGGTTATCAACGATTTACTTGGACCTGCCAGCGGTGACGAAGAGGAAATTACCGAACGTTGCGTGCGGGACAGATACCTTGCAGGGATTCTTGCGCCCAATGGCGAAGGATCTCATCGCTCGCCGCAAACGGTTGCAGAAGACGATGATGAAGATGACGTGCCGACATTTAACGATACACTTGCCGACGGGGAACTAGATGATGATAACGATGGTAAAACGGATGCCGACGTTCCCGTTTCACAAGGTTATATTCCGTCATCTTTCGGAATGTCTTTTTGTGTTGACACTGCCGTTGAAAACCTGCAAATAGAAATTCAATGGGGACAATACAAACGTGAAGTGCGAAGAGAACAAACCGATTCCAAAGGAAATCCGTTACGGGTTTGGAAACGTTATCCGAAAAGCGGCAGCATTGTGCTTTCGATGAACGATAAGGCGATCTTCGATAAAATTTCTCCGGTTACTGATTTTCCTGATGTTTATATCAAAGGACGCATTCGTACTTTTTCCTACAAGAAGATTACTTACCGTATCGTAACCGTTTTTCTGGTGAATGGACAAATCAAACGGCGACCGAAAGACGAATGTCATCTTTTCCAACCGAAGATTATTGTTTGCGGTGTCAATGCAGAACCGGTATTTGTCAAACGAGTCATCACCAGCGGTACGGAAACACTCGAAGAACAGATAATGGCAACGCAGTACCGCAAACACGTTGAGTTCGCTGTCGGACACGGTGTCGGCGTTCATGTAACAGCAGATAAGGAACATTTTGATAGAGCCGTCAAATTGGAAACGGCGGTTATTCCGAATTATGAAGTTCCTGCAACAACGCAGCCCAATGCAAAGGATACAGAAATCAATCCGGCATTTGCAAAATTGCAGGGATTGGAACTCGATATGAAACTGCTTGCCGATGCGGATGCAAAAACAGCACAAAAATACCTCCTGCCGCTCGTTGCCGGTTATCGGGATTGGATTGACCGTGAAGAGAAAAAAATAAGCGAACCGGATGAACATCTGGAATTGTTTCACGAGGCAAGTATCGCGGTTATCCAAAAATGTCGAGAAACACTTCAACGCATTGAACAAGGTCTTGCTCTTTTACAAGTGAATGAAAGTGCTTTGGAAGCATTTCGGTTTATGAATCGAGCAATGTGGTATCAGCGAACCCATACGATTTATTCCGAAAAAGTACGGCGAGGAGAAAAAGTTGATTTTGCCAAAGAGGATATTCCAAAGAATCAAAGTTGGCGACCGTTCCAGATAGCGTTTGTTCTGCTAAATCTTCCCGGTATCACCTTGCTCGACCATTCTGAACGGAGTACATCAGAAAACGCCGTTGCGGATTTATTGTTCTTTCCAACGGGCGGCGGTAAGACAGAAGCGTATCTTGGTTTGACTGCTTACACAATGGGTTTGCGGCGATTACAAGGAATAGTCGGCGGTCGCCGCGGCGATGAGGGTGTTGCCGTTTTGATGCGTTATACCTTGCGTCTTTTAACGATTCAACAATTTCAGCGGGCAACGGCGTTGATATGTGCGTGCGAATCCATTCGCCGCAAGGCATTAGAAAACGGCGATTCCTGTTGGGGAACATCTCCATTTCGTATCGGACTTTGGGTTGGCAAAAAGACAACGCCGAATTATACAAAAGATGCTGCCGAAGCGATTAAGCAAGCAAAAGGAAATGGAAATGCTTATTATCGAGGCGGCGGAACACCCTATCAACTGACAACGTGTCCGTGGTGCGGCAGCCCCATAAACGTTGGCGAACATCTTGAAGCCCATCTTTATCCGCAAGAATCAGCGCGTACGATAACTTATTGCGGCGATAAAACTGGACAGTGTCTCTTCAGCCGTCGTCAAGCAAACGGGGAAGGACTGCCTATTGTTGTTGTCGATGAAGAGATTTACCGCCGTTTGCCTTCGTTACTCATCGCAACTGTTGATAAATTTGCGCAAATGCCTTGGAGGGGTGAAGTCCAAATGTTATTCGGTCAAGTTCAGGGATATTGCGAGCGGCACGGTTTTACTTCTCCAGAAATTGAGGACTCCGACCATCAAAGAACGAAATTAGGTTTGTCTTCAACGAAAATAAAACCTGAAAAGAATCTTCGCCCGCCGGACTTGATTATTCAGGACGAATTGCATTTAATAAGCGGTCCTTTGGGAACATTGGTTGGGCTTTACGAAACGGCGATTGATAAACTTTGCACTTGGGAAGTGAACGGACGCAAGGTTCGTCCAAAATTGATTGCGTCAACGGCAACGATTAAAAATGCCGATGTCCAGGTTCGCAGTTTGTTTTTGCGGACGGTCAATATCTTTCCGGCAGCGGGTTTAGATGTTGATGATAATTTCTTTTCGATTCAACGGAAACCGACAGAAGAGCATTTTGGACGGCGTTATCTTGGAATTTGCGCATCAGGGCGGCGATTGAAAGCGGCGTTGATTCGTGTTTATGTCGCATTTCTATGTGCGTCGCAATTTTTGTATGAAAAATATGGCAAAGCCGCCGACCCGTGGATGACGCTCGTAGGTTATTTCAATTCCAAGCGTGAACTCGGCGGTATGCGGCGGTTGGCGGACGATGATGTCCGTTCCCGTTGTCAGAAACAAGACAGACGAGGATTATCAAAACGTTGGCTCAACTGTGAATTTCTCAAAGAATTAACAAGCCGCATGAGGTCGGAAGATATACCAAAGATTCTTGACCGAATGGAAGCAGTGTTCGACCCCGAAATCGATGCCCGCCGTAAGGAATCGATAAAAAACAAACAGAAGGATACATTCAAAGATTTACCGCAGAAGCCGCTTGATGTTTTGTTAGCAACCAATATGATTTCTGTCGGCGTAGATGTTAAGCGGTTAGGCGTAATGATTGTCGGCGGACAACCGAAATCAACGGCAGAATACATTCAAGCAACAAGTCGCGTTGGGCGTTCTTATCCGGGACTGATTTGTACCGTATTTAACTGGGCAAGACCGCGTGATTTATCGCACTATGAAACTATCATACCGCCTTTTATCAACACGTCGAGCCGCTTTCCGTAACACCATTTGCGCCGGGAGCATTGCAGCGAGGGCTTGCCGGTTTGCTTGTTTCACTTGTTCGATTACAAGGAATCGAGTTTAATAAAAACGAAGACGCTTCACGGATAACAACGAGTAATCCATACGTTCAGGAAACAATAGAGACCATTGCACTACGGGCTAAACTTGTTGGAGATGGCGATAAGAGCGAAAATATATGCCGAGAGGAATTATTGCATAAATCGGATTTTTGGCAATCCGAAGCCCAAAACAGAACCGGCGGCGGTGTTCTTCATTATAAAAAACCTTATGGAACAGCGGGCGGAACGGCAGTTGAATTACTTCATTTTCCCGGTTTGGAACGGTGGGAGGAATTTACCTGCCTTAATTCACTTCGGGAAGTGGAACCACAAATTAAATTTATTTTAAATGATGGCGGACTTGACGACATTTAATAATACCGAATCACAAGCGGCTAACGACACAATAGAACTGAACGCTAAAGCATATCACTTGCAAAAATCAGAAGTCGGCGAGGTGCGTCCGAGCCAACTAATGACAACATTCGGTATCGGTTCGCTTGTTGATTTGCCGAACTTGTCCGTCATTGTAATGGGACAAGATGATTGGAACATCAATTACTCAACGGAAATTGCCGAAAAGCGTTTGTTGCGTGCTGCTCAATCAGTTGTCGGTTCGCAAGTTGCCCGCTTTCTTTCTGCTCCAAGAGGTACAGATACTCAAGACAAATTTAGTTCAGAATCGTTAATCGGCGTTCCTGTTGCTCCCTTTCCGCGATGGTTGATTTGTACAAAATGCCGGTTATTAGCCCCTATTAACTCCGGTTTATTTGAACCGAAAAATGACAAGCACCCAGATAGAGTCCGATACGTTCATTCTTGCACAACACAAGGACAACATCCGCTTGCTATTCCTGCCCGTTTTATGACGGTTTGCGAACACGGTCATTTAGATGATTTCCCGTGGCTCGAATTTGTTCACGGTGGGAAAAACGATTGTAAGGGAGAATTGTATCTCTATGAAGTTGGGGCAAGCGGTGAAGCCGTTGATGTCGAATTAGAAT
>JAITOZ010000020.1 GCA_031289675.1 Planctomycetaceae bacterium | reverse complement strand
CAAGTCCTCGCAAAAGCAACAAATTATTGATGCAATCTTACGATTTGATAAATGATTGTTATACATAGAGTTAGAGTAAATATCTAACTCCTAAACTTGTCAAGCCCCTAAATAAAATGAATGACGGCTGGTTTTGAAGACGAGATTCCAAAAAATGAGATTGCCAAAAACGAGTCTTTTCAAAATTTTCTATTCAAACGTAAAATTCGTGCCGGAGGGCATCACCCGCAGGACGAAATCACCGGCACTTTGTCCGTCAATGTTGTGTCTGTCCATATTCGGCGGTAATGTCTTCGGCGGCATTGCCTGTTGAGCGTATTTCGCCGCCGCAGAAATGCCGGACAGCCCCTTTGAACCGCTCTCCGCTCCCGTTTGCTGTAGCATCTGCAAGACACTAGCAAGATTCGCTATGTTTTGAAATTCGCCCTGCAAAGGACTGCCGTTTTTCATCAGTGCCTCTACGGATTCCTTGTTCGGAATATCGTTGAGCAGGGATATACCGTCATCACCCTGTTTCATATTCATTTCCGCCGGAGGCTGGGCATTGCCGCCGCTGCGCATACCGGACACCAGTTGACTCTCGAAGTTCTGCATCTTCATTTTGAGCATTGCCGAGAGCATTTCGCCCCGCTCTTTGAGTTGGAACAAGCCGGTCATATCCATTTCAGCATTGTCAGCAGATGTCCCCGATTGCCCCTGCGTTTCCAAATTGAGCAGTTGCTGCATCATATTGCCGGGTGCCGAAATCGACAAGGAATCCTTCAGCAGAGCATTCTTTGCCGGCAGTGTTTTAGCAAGTTGCTCGACAGAAACATTTTTCTGAATACCGAAAACGTTCGGGTAATTATTGATATGCGATGAGGCGGAAGTGAGCATTTTTTTACTCCTTTACTCTTTTTTTGAAAGGCAACGGCGGAGGATAACGATTATCCCAAATGAACGCAAGCCCGTTTTTTAGCAGAGAGCAGGAAGTATGCAAGCGGAAGCAGAGTAGTGTTATAAATTTATTGAAATGAACGTTAACATACGGGAAAATAAGGAAATTCTACGACTCAATCAATAAATTCCTGACACAACCAAACTTTATCGGGTATTTTTTTGCAAATAATTTTTTGACAATAATTTTTTGAAAAAAAGGTTTTCATTTGTCCGAAACCCTTCTTTTCCCCGGTACCCTTAATAGCACAGGTTCCCATTCATTGCTTCCCCTTATTTGTACATTAGGGGAATAAGGGTGTGACTAGTAAATGCGGGAAAAATTCGGAAGCGAAAACTCGCCACTAGTCACTCGTTAACAGCACCCGACAAATTTTTATGCACCCTACTCCTCTTTATACGGCACCGAAGAGCCGACATCAATCGTTTTGGCGTTTTTGCCCGCAACAACCTCCAGCGTTTCCTGCGTGTTGACGATGCTGTACTTTGCATCAACCGAGTTCCAAACCCGCGGATTGTTAAGCCAATCAGAATACTCCCTTGAAGACCGGTCTGCCGGCGGCTGACCGGTGCGTTCGGTGATGAGTTTTTCAACGGCAACCTTGTAATTACCCGGCACTGCACCGGCATAGCGTGCCAGTACCTTAACGACCGCATTCCCGCTGGAATCGGTCAACGCTCCCGCCGTCCATTTATTTGACTCACCCTGCGGTATCAGCGTCACTGACGCTCCCTGCATCGCCTTGCCGTCCTGAATAACGTGTATCGTTACCGGATACGGTTTCGGCATTCCGTCCGGCAGTCTTTCACCGCAGCCGGAAAGCATTAGTGTAACAATAAGTAGTGTAATGGTGATTAAATATCTCATAAGTATTGTAGTTAAGTGGCGAGTGGTTAGTGGCAAGTGACGAGTGACAAGTGGCTAGTCATTCGACCTGCGGTCGAAATGGATAACTCGCCACTAACCACTCGCCGCTAATTATAATTACGGCAGTGCAACTGTTTCTCCGCAAGCCGGTGTGCCTAATGCGCCCCAAACACCGAATTCGCTTTCTTTCGAGAACTGGCTTTGAGCATCCGCCGCGGTCGGGTCTGGACACGCAGGACCGTTTGCCGTTATCGTACTGCTTACACAGTTGACAGCGTCTGGAACGAAATGGACACTGCCGTCAAAAAACGTACAGTTCGCACCGCCGGTGTGATAACTTTGTGCAGCGTAGATTCCGCCGTCGCCCGCCGCATTGGAAAATTGGACTCGCGCAGCCAGATTCGGCGAATTCGGCGGCATCACGGTATGAAACGCCATACAAGCGAAATAACCGTAACTGATGCAGCCGCGCATACTCCGGCACTGATGCCAGTCAATCAGTTTGCCGTTCTGTGCGTAGTTCAGTAATGCCTGTCTCGCGGCGGCATTGGTATAGATAGTGTAATCTTTCACACCGCTTGCAAGGATACCGCCTTTGACATCGGTCGTACACTCCCAGTATTCGCCGATAGGTTCGTCAAAACCTACCGGTTTATTAGTAAGACCGGCATTGTGGTTCGGACCTATAGACCTGCCAGCTTCTGCCAGGGCAATCGTGTTTGAAAGACCGTCTGTTATGATACCGAGTGTACCGGCAACGCTGCTCATTTCATTTTCGTCTCCGATGTTTGGAACAAGCACGTCCGAGTTGCCGGTTCCCCAGATTCTGAACGCAACGCGGTTCTTTTTAGCGTTACCCAGGTTGTTGTAGGCATTTTCCCAGGCGGGGCTGCCGGTGTACATATTGTTGCCGACGCACCAGTCCGCAACACAGAACATATAATTCGTGGCGGCAAGCCCGTTATCTCCGCCGACCCAGTTGTTATCGCCGGTGAAGTTTGTACATTTGTCGGAGGGACAGACAAAGTACATTACGGGAACGGTTCGCGGGTCTTCTTCAACGGTCATGCCGCTTGTAGCACCGCCGACACCGATTGTTTTCCAGTTGCCACTCCAAGTGTGGTCGGTCGGAAACAGTGCAATTCTTGCCGTTAAACGTTCATACGCTGCGCCCTGTTCCATATAGGGCAGCAAATGCCAGTGACCGCCCCATTCTGCCATACGTCCGGTGTATGTTTCGCGGCAGAGCGGCAGACGGTGCATTGTATCGTCCATTAAGTGGAGTCCCAAACCCATTTGTTTGAGATGGTTTGTGCATTGCATTCTTCGTGCTGCTTCGCGTGCGGCTTGCACGGCTGGTAACAAGAGGGCAATCAGTATGCCGATGATGGCAATGACGACAAGAAGTTCGACAAGAGTGAACCCTATTCTACGGGATTGTTCTCTCTCTCTCTCTTACACTTACGTGAGGTCAATTTTGCAGCACTTTGCTGCGG
>JAITOZ010000096.1 GCA_031289675.1 Planctomycetaceae bacterium | reverse complement strand
CGCGTGCGGCTTGCACTGCGGGTAACAAGAGGGCAATCAATATGCCGATGATGGCAATGACGACAAGAAGTTCGACGAGAGTGAAGCCTATCCTACGGGATTGTTCTCTCTCTCTCTCTCTTACACTTACGCGAGGTCAATTTTGCAGCACTTTGCTGCGCTAACAGGAACGTAAACATGGCACTTCTCCTTTTCAAAAGGTGGTTAAGGCGGTTTATTGCAGAGGCACAACGCCTCCGCTGTCAGCAGAATTGTAACCTATCAACAGACAAATGTCAAGCGGTTTCCGGAATTTTTTTTGGAAATAAGGTTTTCCTTTGTCCGAAACCCTTATTTTTCTCCGGTACCCTTAATAGCACAGGTTCCCATTCATTGTTTCCCCTTATTTATAAATTAAGGGAATAAGGGTGTGGTGAGCGGCTAGTGACGAGTGATTAGTGGCGAGTAAATGCGGGGAATTCGGAAGCGAAAACTCATCACCAGCCGCTCGCCATTAGTCACTCGCCACACCCTTATTTTCAAAAAATTATTGTCAAAAAAATACCCGATAAAGTTTTGCGCTCCCGACAAAACAAGAAAGAGGCGGGAGTTCAAGCCCGCTCTTGTGCGCTTGTGCGGATGAGGTTCATTTACGGCAGTATGACGGGGCGGAAGCCGACGTTCATCACCTTTTGCCACGGTAAATAATAGACCTTCGCCGACGAACCGCTGAATACCGGACGATCCTTCCACGAACCGCCCTTCGCTACCACCTGCACCGCTGCCGGTTCTATTGCTGACGGTATCACTTCAGGCAGCATCGCTTCAGGGTACGTCCATTCCCAAACGTTGCCTATCATATCGTACAACCCCCAAGGATTCGGCTCATACTGTTTCACATAATCAACAACAAACCACTTGTCCGAAAAACGCTTGTCCCGCAGCGGATAATGCGAATTGGCTCCGAAATCCCGACGAAAATGCACCGTCGAACCATTCTCCCACTGCGTCCGCGTAAAACGGGTCTCATCACCCGACAAGTTTGCATACTTCGAGAAATCTGCGTTCCGGTCTCCGTACCAAAATGCCGTTTCCGTTCCCGCCCGCGCCGCCCATTCCCATTGCGGCTCCGTCGGCAACTTCACCGTCTTGCCCGTCTTTTTCGACAGCCATTCACAAAACTTCTCCGCTTCCTGAAACGAAATCCGCGACACCGGCTGGTCAGGATGATTCGCAATATAACCCGGCACAATATGGTCTTTGCCGTCTTCCGGTAAATACCGCGTATCGTGTTCGGGGTCAAACATTCCGTACTGTCCGTTTGTTATTTCCGTCTCCGCAATCCAGAACGGACGCTCTATCTTTACGACCTTCCGCTGCCTCTCGTCCGGCAAACCGTCCAGTTGTCCCATCACAAATTCGCCGGCAGGAATCGGCACAAACGTGATTCGCCGGTTTTGTCCTAAATCAATTTGTTTTCCCGGAATCGGAGCCGCCAGATACGGTTGACCGCTCTGCGGTACCCAGGCAGCCGACGGGTCGCCCGGCAATCCCCGCTTCGGGTCAGGCGGCAATGTCTCACCGGTTAAATCAACCGTCAGCGTTGCTGACACATTACTATCGCCCCGCTGTTTCTTTACTGCTGCTGCCGCATCGAACGGAAAATCCGCCGCCTTCAAGTTATCCGTCTTCGCAAACTGCGCCTTGACGGCATCGAGTTGTTCCGGCGTAATTTTTGTAACAGTAACGGTTTTCTTGGCCGCAATCGCTGCCCGATATTCGTCTTCAGGATTCGTATCGAGGTTCGCATACAACTTCGCCAATTCAAGCCGCCGGTCTTCGTACTTCGGATTCGACCACAAGCCCCGATACGGCACGTTCAAATCAATCCAGGTGTTGAGTCTGTCCCAATCTTCCTTGTCGAGATGCGTTCCGTAATGTCCCCGCTGCAAACGCTGAACGAGTTCGCTGACCGATGCGTGATAGTCCATCGGCGGCAGTAAATCCAAATCCGGCTCCGGTCCCGGTCTCCAAATATACGGATTCAACGCCGCATAACTCGTATCGCTGCGCCAATTTCCCTGACCATACGCCTCGAAGGAAATCAGTTGACGCTCTTTCTGATTCACATCGTTATGACACGCCAGACATCTCTTATCCAAAAGCGGCTGAATTTCCGCTTCATAACCGAATGACCGCGCCGGTCCGTACCAAGGGGCGATTTCGCTCGGTTTCCGATTGGCGGCAGTAACCCGCTTGGTCGGCGTAACCTCCAGCGGCATTTCGTGACAGCCGACACAGGACTGCTGTTCGCCCGGCATACAAACCGTCCACGACCGCATCAGTTGAACGGCACGTCCATTGACATCGAGCGGCTGCATTGCTATCGGCGTGTTTGCCGGAACATTGAAACTAACGCTGCCGTCTTCCTCTACGGGAACCGTTCCGAGTATCCGCTTGATGTCCCAACTTGCGTGTCTGCCGACAGAATCGTGTCCGCCGCTGTGCCGGAAACCGAAATGATACGCAAAAATCCGAAGCGACTTGATTGTGCCTCTCGGAATTCCTTTTGTTGCCAAACCGTGATAAATGTCCGTGATGAAAATCGAACCGGTCATTTTGTTAGGTTCCGTGATGTCCGGTTTCACCGGCGGACGCTGCCGCTTGACGAGCGGTATCGGCTGGAACAGCGAATCCTTCGGCAGTGCTTTTATCAGCGTTATGTTATCGAAGCGGTCAACGAGATACAAACCGAACTCGTGCTGATTGAAGTACCGCATACTGACGAGAAAATAATTGCTGTTGAGCGGATACGGGAAACAGAAGCGGTACGTTCCGGCACCGCCCTGATTATCGTAAGCGTTGCCGACGACATCTTTGCCCCAGCCGGGAATTTCCTGTATGCAGCCGGTAACTTCTTTCGGATAAACGCGGGGAAAGACGTTGAGATGCGCCCCTTGGGGTCCCCATTCTTTTGTTTCAGCATCGTAACGGAACGGATACTTGACCGCCAGTTGCGGATTGACGATGACGAGTCTTCCGACTTCGGGGTTTCCGCCGCCGGCAGTATGATGTCCGCTGACTACGCCGATAATTTCGCTGCTCTTGGGTATTTGGCGGGGACTTTTGTACGCTGTCGGGAAAATGGAGTTGCTGCCCCAAACCGCCCGCTGCTGCCGTCCGTCAGGCTGCATTGCAAAGAGAATCCGGCTCATATAGTGCGGTATATCGGAATACTCCCAGCGCAGATACATCACCCGTCCGTCTTCCATCACGGACGGATTCCAATCGCTGTCTTGTTCAAATGTCAATTGCCGGATTTTCGATTTTGCTGCGTCATCCTGCCGGTCAACGCGGTACAGATTGACCATCGGTCTGCCTCCGCCTTCGCAGGGCAGCCCTTGCATACCGGCGGTTGAACCGGTGATGAAGGCGTTTTCATCGGGCAAATAACAGGAGTCGAACCAATCGACATCGTGAACGAACGGTGTCAGTTTTTTCGGATTTTTTCCGTCTAAACCGATTTCGTAAATTGCCCAGCGGAGTTCATCTTTTCCGTCAAAATTTCCGTTTTCGAGGGACGAGAACATTACTTTTTCGCCGCCGAAGTGCAAGTCCATATCCCGCATAATGACGCTGCCGGGATGCCGGTAAAACGGTGTAAAGTTCGCTTCTGTCCGCAGTTGTGTCAGTACGCCGAGTTCGTTATCCCAGCCGCTTCGGGGAATATCTTCGTTGGTATGGGCATTGAGTCCGATGAACCCGTGTCCTTTTCCGGCGGTTTGGCGGCGGATGATGAGTATTTTATCGAAATCGAGGAGCGGATTAGCGAGGGCGGCTTCGCGCAGGACGGCGTTGAATTCATTTTGGGCGTTGGGAAACTTTTTGAGGTCTTTTGCTTCTCCGGCGGCTTTTTTGAGTTTGCCGAGATATTCTTTTCCTTTGGGATATTTATCGCCGAAGGTTTGGATAAGGTCGTTAATCATCCGTTCGCCGGATTCCAGCGTATTGACGGGAGTTCGTCCGTTATCGAAAGCGGAAACGCAGGCACACAGCCCGAAACAAAGAGCGGCGAAGAAAGATTTGCGTAACATTGTCATTGAACGTCTTGCGGTTAATTTACGGTCTAATTATACACTCTGTTTTGATAAATGAAAGAAATACTCTCTTTGTTTATGCAAAATACAGTGCCGATTGTCCGCACATTTTACCACACCGAGCGCAACGAAGCGCAAGCAAGCAAAAAAAATCGGCATACTTTGCATTTTTTATGTGAAACTTTCTATTTCATCGCAAGATTAGACTTGTTATACAAAATATTCTTCCTGAAAAACAGCCCTAAACGCTCTATCAAGTTGAGGCTAGGACTGTAAGGCGGTAAAAAATGAAGACGGATACGTTTGTGATGTTGTAACCTATTTTTAACCGACTTCGCCCGATAATGTTTCGTCTTGCCTCCTTGACTGAACTGCGACAAACCCCTACAATCAAGGCGTTGTAAAATGATTCAACTTTTACAATGATGTCTTAATGAGTTCCATTCACCAAAACGTTAATCGGATTATTCTCGGCGACAATCTTGAGATACTCAAGACGCTGCCGGAGGAGTCTGTCGATTTGGTTTATCTCGACCCGCCGTTTTTCAGTAACAGAAATTACGAAGTCATCTGGGGCGATGAAGGCGAAGTCCGCAGTTTCAAAGACCGATGGTCAGGCGGAATCGACCATTA
>JAITOZ010000094.1 GCA_031289675.1 Planctomycetaceae bacterium | reverse complement strand
TCAGGAATTGATAATTTTCAAACAGGTAGCATAGTATTCTCCGGTTAAGTTATGCAGAGAATAACAATTTATCGAATCAAAGAGTAATTTCTGAACGCGGGAAGTATAGTTCCTACTTCACCGTCCGCCACAGCGAGGGAGTCAGCAAGCCCGATATACGCAGCGTCAACGTTTTCGTGGTGTCCGTAAAATGTGAGACAGCAAACGCACGGGCTGCCGGATTCGTGCCGGCTGCCAAAGCCTTCAAACGTACTAACCGGTTCGGATTGCCGCTCACCGCAAATGCCTGTCCGAGTTCATAGCCCGAATAAATGAAAAACAAATCCTGTACCCGCGCGGCAACCTGCATCCCGTCTATCGCCTTCACGATTTCCTGTTCTGCTTTACTCCCCTGATTGACCGCAAAGGCAGCATAGTCCTGCCGCACTGCCAGTATCAGCCGCGTCTCCCTGCTGCCGAACTCCGGCGGAATAAGAAAACCCATAAGCGGATTGTTAATAGAGTTTTTTGGAATAAACGAGACCCGCGTCAACTTGAAACCGTCCTTTTCCGCAAAATCCTTTTCCACGTTCTTCTTGTACAAATCGGGATACGCCGATTCAAATTCCGTAAAAATATCATCGAATACTTGTTGAAACTTTTCTCCGTCGGCAATGTTGTATGCCCCCAAAATACCGTGTTCCAGTGAAATCGTTGTTGCCCCGTCAATATGACCGCTGCGCACTGCTCCAAGCAGTGCCGTATAATACGCAGCCGAAATCTTACGAAAAAATTGTCCTAACTTTTCCGCCTCCGACTCCGGCTGCTGTGGTTCTGTCTGCAAGTTTTTACCAAGCCATTCATCGAGAATGACCGCAATCTGCTCCTGCTGCAATTTCGTCAGCGGCATCACATAATGCGAAGCCAAAATCGCACGGTGCGGATGATAAAATGTGTGCAGCGGACTTTCGGCATTCCGCCGCGCCTGCAATAACTTATGACGCTCCGTGTCCGCCTTGACGGTTTCCTTTTGTTCAATTACGTAATCGTTATGTTCCTCATCGTACGAAAACGTGTATTCCAGTAAATCAGCTTGTTCGCTAAGCGACCGCAAGTAACCGATGAACAGTTTCGTCTTCGCCTTTTCTAATTCGTTTTCAGCATCACTAACCGCCTTCATTTCGGCAAGCGAAAAACCGGTTTTGAGCATCAGGGCAGGCATATTCCGCAGGTCAAAGCGTGCCGCCGCAAGACATTTTTTATCAAGCCCTTGCAGGAGAACCTTCGGGTCATCAGGCAGATTCTTGAGTTGCCGCTCCGTTGCCGCAAAGAGCCAGCCGTTGTGCTGCTGAACGTAAAGCCTGCCTAATGCCCAAGGAAAAACATTTCGCCGAACAGCAACACGCCGGCTGTTTGCACCGTTCGGGTCGGCAATTTCTTCGGTAAAATTTTCTTTGAAACGCTGACCGGCAGGACTATTCAAATCAAGCGGCGAAAAGAACATCGGGTAAAGCAGTAGACCATCGGTGTGCAGAACAATACCAAGCGGTTCTTGGGTATCGAAATTGGAGCCGATGATGCGTTCGGCAAGATTCAGAAACGCATTGAGAACGGCAGGCTGGTCGCTGCTGCCTTTGTCGAGACGAATGTTCGTTGCAACGGTTTCAATGACCCGCCGGAATTCCTTAAAACTAGCGAACGACATCACCGCAACGGGCTTCATCGCGGCAGCAGATTCAGGTTCTGATTTTCCGGCAAACAGGTTAACGATTCCGATGACTTTTTCGGCAATTTGAGCGGTATCGGGCGGCTCTTGACGAACGGAAGACGGCGATTCCGATGTTTCTTGCCGATTTCCGGTACGGTACGGCTGACCGAAAATACGTTCCCGCAACTGTTGCCGAAAAACCTGTGCCGAAGCGGCATCGGAACACAGAAAAACAAAAAGCAGGAGTAACAAAATCCGTTTCATCACCGCATTTTAACCGGCCATGATTGAATGTCAACATCGAGGGCGTGTTAATGCTCAGTTTTCGGCAAAGTCGGTGTTTTAGCCCCCACTCCCCCCGAAAGGAGCGAGTAATTTGTTCTGGATAAAATGCCGTGTTGCCGACTGGGATATTTTCCCCCAAAAAAGGTATGGAATAAAGGCGGAACATCGTGTAGAATGAATGACCGTACGAGGTTCTCACTCAACGTTCCGCACACAGGAGTATTACAATGAAACGAAACTCTCTCATTTGTTCCGCCGCTGTTGCCGTTCTCTCGGTAACAATGTTCTGCCTCTCTTCCCAAGCCGACGTTCGGCTGCCGGAAGTCTTTGCGTCCAATATGGTCTTGCAGCGGGATTTGCCCGTTCCTATTTGGGGCTGGGCAGAGCCGGGCGAAAAAGTAACCGTGTCCTTTGAAGGGCAGACGGTTTCCGCAACCGCCGATGCCGCAGGCGAGTGGCAAGTCAAACTCAATCCGCTCAAAGCAGGCGGTCCCTTTCATTTTACGGTCAAAGGGAAAAATGAAATCAAACTCGAAAACGTTCTTGTCGGTGAAGTTTGGATTTGCTCTGGACAATCCAATATGGAATGGACTTTAGCGCGGGCAAAAGATGCTCAAAAAGCGATAGCCGCCGCCAAAAATCCGAACATCCGCCTCTTTCAGGTGCAGAAGGCGTGGAATACCGAACCGCAGGAAAGTCTGAAAGCCCAATGGGTCGAATCAACTCCCGAAACAGTGCCGGGTTTTTCTGCTGTCGGTTATTACTTCGGAGTCAAATTGGCTGCCGACCTGAAAGTGCCGGTCGGTCTCATCAATTCATCGTGGGGAGGAACCCGAATCGAACCGTGGACACCGCCGATCGGTTTCGAGTCCGTTAAGACGCTGAAAGACATCGCCGATGACGTTGCCGTCAAAGACCCGGCATCGGAGGCTCATCGAAATCTTGTTACGAAAACACTTGCAGATTACAAAAAATGGATTGCCGACACCGAAGCCGCTTATGCAGGAACGGATTCTCATACGAAAACGGCTTCGCCCCGTAGCCGCTTTGGTTTACGCCGTCAGGCAGCAGCCGTTGAAGTTCCTGCCGGCAGTAAATCAAAACGGATTACCGCTCCGCCGGCTTTTCCGAATCAGTTGAATCCTTATACCCGCAACCAGGACCCGACGGTACTTTACAATGCGATGATTCATCCGCTTGTTCCGTTGGCAGTGCGGGGAGCAATCTGGTATCAGGGAGAAGCCAATATGACGGAAGGTCAGTTGTACGCCCAAAAGATGGAGGCACTTATCAAGGGTTGGCGTACCGTCTTTAACAATCCTGATTTGGGTTTCTATTACGTCCAAATCGCTCCGTTTATCTACGGTAATACCGACCCGGCAAAATTGCCTGAACTTCAGGAAGCCCAATCGTATGTCGAAAAACTGCTGCCCAAAACGGGGCAGGCAGTCATCAACGACCTTGTGGATAACGTTAAAGACATTCATCCGGTCAACAAGGAACCGGTCGGCAACCGGCTTGCGATTCTGGCACTGAACCGGACTTACGGACGGGATATTGCGGCAGCATCGCCGGAGTTTGCCAAGTGGGAAATCAACGGAAACACTGTCATTGTTCATTTCAAAAACGCCAAATCGCTCAAAACACGGGACGGCAAAAGCCCGGACTGGTTTGAAATTGCCGGTGCGGACAGTGTCTATCACAAAGCGGATGCCGTTATTGAGGGGACAACCATTAAGTTGACGAGTGCCGCCGTTGAAAAACCGCTTGCCGTTCGTTTTGCGTGGAATCAAACAGCAATGCCGAACGTTCAAAACGAAGCCGGTTTGCCGCTCGGACCGTTCCGTCGCGGTATAATTCCAGAGCAGGGACTTTTGGATTCGTTAGTTCCCGATGCGGGAAAGTTCAAACTCGTGTATAGTTTCGACCCGACAAGACCGGTCTTGACCGATAACAATCAGCGGTTCGTCTATAAGACAGACAAGAGTCAGGATTTCAAGGGAAAGAAAATCAAGCGGGCCGGATATTTCCTGTACCTGATTCCGAAAGACGGCAAGCCGCAGTACGTTTTCGTAACACTGCCGCCGCTTGACGGTGATGTTACAAAATTAGGTGTTCCGGTAAAAGCGTCCGGTGCAAGATTCCAGAAACAAATTACCAACGTTACGGTCGCATCGAACGTGCCGGGAGTGGAAACCGGAACGTTTACGGACGGTTTCAATGCCGAGTTTTGCGGCTGCAACTACGATAAGGAAAATGCTGCCGCCGTGCCGGGAGCCGATGCCGGTAAATTTGACTTCGGCGACCGTTTTATACCCAATGCTTCGCCGGGCTATGGTTCTTTACAAATTCACAACTTCGCCAAGAAGCAAACGGTTTTGGCGTTCAATAATTTTGCTTCCGGTACCAATTGTGATGTCGGTATCGGCAGCAATCCGGCGGGCGAGCCGGACTGGACGTTCAGCAAGTCTGCCGGCAAATACAGCGGCGGACAATTTTTGATACTCGTTGAAACGGAATAGTAATGCGCCGCAGCGGGGCAGGAGGGACAGTCCAAGAGCGGAGAGTCCCCCCTCCGCAAGAGAGCAGCCCGTTTCCCGTCAATTCTTGGTTACAGAACAATTTCAAACCGGAAAAAATATGTACAAATTTCCTTCGATTTTCGTAACAGCGTGCGTAACAACGTTATTGCTTGCCGTCCCGCTTTCGGCACAGCGTCCCGATGATGCAATGCTCGGTGCGATGTTTCAGGGCAGGCAGCCTCCGCCCGGTGCCGTTACGCTTATCGGACGTGCTTTTATGAATCAGGTACAAGACGGTTACGCCCATATCATTGCTCTTATCGTTGCTGCCGATAATGCCGATGCACTAAAGGAACTGGGACTCACTGCCGAAGAAATAAACGAACTCAAAGCGGCAAAGGTGCAAATGATGGCGGCTGTGATAATGGAGGCTCCGAAGTATTACCGCCTCAAAAATATGTCCCCCGAAGAACAAAAGTCCGTGCAAGCCGACCTCGAAAAAGAGGTGAGCCGGATAACGGAATATCTGGAAAAGTTCGCTCCGCCGGATAAAAAGGACCGGGTACAAAAACTCGTTTTCCAGCAACTCGGCGGTCTTGAAAATCCGCTGGTTAATCCGGCGATGCTCAATGTGTTCCACCTGACTGCCGAACAGAAACAAAAGGCGCAGGCAGTCTTTGACGAAATGAAGGAGGATAGGAAAAATCAGATGGAGGAATTGTTCAAAATCCGTGAAAAGATAGCGGCTCTCGGTCCGAATATTACACCGCAAGAGCGGGAAAAACTCGATGCCGAACGCAGGGAATTAGAAGAGCGGGGTTTTGCGACGAGTAAAAGGCTGGCAGAGCGGCTTCGGGCAATTTTGACACCGGAACAGCGGGAAGCAGAGAAGCAACTGATTGCATCGAGACCGTCATTTATGTCGCGGCTTCCAAGACAGATGCGGGAATCGGCATCGTCCCGTTCGGGATATATTCCGGGTATAGACCCGTGGAGACCCGGTCAGCCGGTTCCTGACAGCAGTGAACGCAGCGATGAAATCAAACAGCATAAAAAGTTTCCGGTTAGGGAGTAGCAGCGGGCGACTTGATTTCCCGCAAAAACGGCTGTATCGCCTCATACTTTTTGATACCGATGCCCTTAACCCTGCGGATGTCTTCCTTTGCTGCAAACGGTTTTTCCGTCCGGTGTTGCACAATGGCATCGGCAAGTTTCGGTCCTATACCGGGCAGCGTCTGCCACTCTCCCGCCTCCGCCGTATTCAGGTCAATTTCGTAACGGTAAGTATTCACTGCCGGTGTGTCCTGTTTGAACAAAGAACAGCAGCACTGCGGCACAATCAAAAGAACCGCCAAACAAACGACCGTCTCCTGTTCTCTAAATAGAATTGACAAAGGGAAATAAAAAATAGAAAATAGGCAGCGGACCATCGCCCATAATTATCGCTTCCTTGTTTTTTCCTGTCAATTGCTGCCGATGCCCGATGTCAGCGAATTACTAAAAAAAGTCAGACAAATAGAAATCGTTGCCGACAAAACAGTCAACGACCTCTTTGCCGGTCAGTACAAAAGTTCGTTTCGCGGCAGAGGAATGGAGTTTGACGAAGTCCGGGAATATATGCCCGGAGACGACATCCGTTCTATCGACTGGAATGTTACCGCACGGACGGGAAAACCTTTTATCAAGCGGTTCGTTGAAGAGCGGGAATTGACTATCCTGTTTCTTGCGGATGTTTCGGCTTCCGGTATCTTCGGGGCGAAACAGCCCAAAATCGCCTGTGCTGTCGAAATCATTGCCGCCCTGATGTTTTCAGCACTGAAAAATAATGATAAAGTCGGTCTCGTAACATTTGCCGACACTGTCAAGCATTTTTACCGTCCCCGAAAAGGCAAAGCCAACGTGCTGCATTTGCTTCGGGAATTGTTAAATTTTTCTGTAACTCCGGCGGAGGGCGGCAGTAGCGGAACGGATTTACTGTCGGCTCTTGATTATGTCAACCGGATTCAAAAACGCAGGGCGGTTATTTTTCTGTTAAGCGATTTTTTTGTTCCTGATTTACTGCCGGTACAAAAACATGAAAAGCCGCTTACATCAGGATTTTTGCCGGAATCCCGACAGGACAAACGTTTCCACAAAGAGTTATCGGATAAGTTATCGGGCATCAGGCAGTCGCAAAATAGTGCGGTGATGTTTCGACCGGGCGGCAAAACGAAGCGGCTTGCAGCGGCAACGCCCACGGAACGGTCGCTTTCGATTTGTGCGAGGAAACACGATTTAATCGCAATGCCGATTACGGATACGTTGGAGCAGCGTTTTCCGAATGCCGGTCTCTTAACGCTGCAAGATGCCGAGACAGGGGAAATTATTGAAGTTGATACAGGTTCTCCGAAGGTTCGGCATTGGCTTGAAGAGCAATTCCAGACGGTACAAAACCGGTTGGATGCCGTCTTGAAACGCTGCCGCTGTGATAAGATACCGATTGTTTCCGGCGGGGATTTTGTTGTTTCGCTGCGTCAATTTTTCCGCAAGCGATCTTCAGGCTAGATGATATATGATTGTAGTGCGCTGTGCGTTTTTCGACCTTGTAAGGAATGAATTATTTTGAGGCTTGACAAGTTTATGTGTTATTATTCGCTACAATACCGCAATGAGGCTGATTATAATCCTGTCAAGATAAGAACAAGACAAAAGTTTCTACCGCTATATCGCCATCGCCTTTATCGGAGACTGTATCGTACCCTCATTGTACTGCCAGTCGCAAAATTCAGCAATATCAAAATCCCCATTTTGCCAAAATTGACCAAACACAAATTAGAGAACAAATCCATTGTATGCTTCACAAGCAAAAGTACTTGCGTTGTCCTTGAAACATAACGAATGTCCGCTTACAATCGAGCAAAGCCTCACCGATGTCTAATGGCACGTATCAAGTATAAACCCAGAAACCTCTTTGCGGACGAAACGAACATTCATCTTATCCGTTTCATTACCGGGCGGGAAGTAAAACTTGCCGGTAATGTCAATACGCAGAAAGAACTTGCCAGAGTTATTCATCAGCGGCTCCGTCCCTGGCTTTTGAGTTTTCTTCTGCACGCCGCCGTTGTGATTCTCCTTGCTTGTTTTTTCCTTCCGCAAATCCGTTTTGAAAAAATCGACATTCTTTCCGCAACGCTCAACGCTCCCGCCTTAAAAGAGCCGGTTATTGTACAAGAAAGATTACAAGGAGACAACACAAAAGATAACGAACACCCCGCCGCTGTTTCTCCGAAGGCAGCAGAAGAACCAGAACCGCTGTCTCCGCAGGCAGGCTTTGCACCGCCCTCCATCTTTAACAGGCAGCGCAGTACCGCCGGCAGCGGACAAAACGATGCTGCCGTTGCTGCCGGTTTGAACTGGCTCGTCAAAGTTCAGAATGCCGGCGGTTCCTGGTCGCTTTCGTCAACGAAATATACGCTTTCGGCAGCGAAAACACGCGAAGATGTCAATGCCGCAACGGCAATGGCATTGTTAGCATTTCTCGGTTACGGTATTACAACGGACGCAAAAACCGGCGAAGCGGCTTTTGTCAAAGCCGTCACGGACGCTTGGGATTATCTGCGGCGGCAGCAGAATCCGTCAACCGGCTGTTTTTTTTCTGACGATTCTCCGAACACTTCGCACCGCTTTTACACGCACGCTTTATGTACGGCAGCCCTTTGCGAATTGTATGCTGCAACCCAAGATAAAACGTTACAAAAACCGTCGCACGATGCCGTCGAATACTGTCTCCGGCATCAAAGTCTTGACGGCGGCGGCTGGCGGTATCTGCCGGACAGATTTTCGCCGCAATCGGATGTTTCCGTAACAGGCTGGATTGTGCTGGCATTAAAAAGCGGCGAGTCCGCCGGTTTGACGGTACCGCCGGCAGTCTATCAAAAAGTATCGTTTTTTCTCGACCGGATGAAACGCCGGAACCAATATCAGTACCGCACAGAAGAGCCGGAACTCCGTTTGCCGATGACTGCCGAAGCACTGTTTTGCCGAATTCTGCTCGGCTGGCACCGGGACGATGACCGGTTAACCGCCGGTGTACAATATCTGATGGAAACGCCGCCGGCGTTCGATGACCATTACCGCCGTGATGCGTATTACTGGTTTTTTGCAACGAATGTGCTGTATCATTACGGCGGTGAACATTGGAACGTTTGGCACAAGACAATGCGGGAAGTGCTGCTCCAACATCAGGAAAAGGCGGGAGCCGACGGAGGCTCTTGGAATCCCCGTCAGCCCGTACGGGACGCTTGGGGAACGCAATACGGCAGACTTTATACAACATGCTTTTCGTTGTTTATACTGGAAGTCCCTTACCGGTATAAAAGAATCGGCGATTGAGAAATTGATTTAATGAGTTCCATTCACCAAAACGTTAATCGGATTATTCTCGGCGACAATCTTGAGATACTCAAGACGCTGCCGGAGGAGTCGGTCGATTTGGTTTATCTCGACCCGCCGTTTTTCAGTAACAGAAATTACGAAGTCATCTGGGGCGATGAAGGCGAAGTCCGCAGTTTCAAAGACCGATGGTCAGGCGGAATCGACCATTA
>JAITOZ010000250.1 GCA_031289675.1 Planctomycetaceae bacterium | reverse complement strand
GGAGTTATGCAAAACATCGACTCGCAAAGTTCAATGGTTGCAAGTCAGATAAGTTTGTGATACACTTAAAGGAAACGGAATTCCGCTTCAACCATAGAAAAGAAAACCTTGCCAAAATTGTAAAAAAAAACTTATGAAAAAATAACTCCTAAACTTGTCAAGCCCCAAAATATTTTAGCCGCTATTTCGTTCCCGCTTCTTAAAACGTTAATCTATGCGGGTTAATGCCGTTTCTCTCAATGCGCATTGTGCCGAATTCCGATAGAGCGGATGATACCGGACTTTTTCCCATTCGATTGGTGCCGAAAGGAGTCGAGAACAATGTACCCGTTCAATAAAAGTAAGACGAACAACCTCTCCGCCGGAAGCGTGCCTACATTCCTGCTAGGCTGTCTTGTCTTCGCCGTTCTCGCTGCGGGAAATTATGCCGGCGCACAATCGATGATGTCCGACAACTTTTTGTCTGCCGCCCGAATACACTCGGCTTATACGATGTGGAACGGGACGCACGACCATCTTATCAGCGGAAATACTCAATGGCTGCCCGTTACTCCGCAGCCCTTCAAGTTCGAATTGCCTGAAAAATTACCGAGGCTGAAGATCGTCCGCGGTCAAGTTGACGAGAACGCCGGTTTGTTCGGTAATCCGATTGAGCGGGCGGCTTGGATTAACTACGTCGGACGCAGCGATTCCTTTGATAATTCATACAGCAGCGGTGCCGATTGGAAAGTCAAGATGGACGGCTGGCAAGCCGGTTTCGATTTATTCCGAACGAGCCGTAATCAACTTGGTCTGCTGCTCGGTTTTGAAAAAGGCGATACAATAAGCGGAGAGAACCGGCTTGAAACCGATGACCATTACATCGGTTTGTATGCTGCCCATATTTTGAACAACGGAATGGATATACGCCTTCTGTTCAATTACGGCTGGCAGGAATTTGATTCGCTGCGTTGGAATACGGTCGGAAATGCCGCATCTTTTACCGGTACAACGAGCGAGTTCACTCTGGAATTCGGAAAACGGCTGGTACAGGAGAGCGGATTCAGTATGCGTCCGGTGTTAGCCTTCGATTTCTACGAAACGAAGATGGACAAGGGCGGTGAATATGACAGTACTTCTCCCGTATCTTATACTTATAGTGCAGCAGATTACAAGCAGACGTTTTTTCGTACCGGAGGCGATTTCCAGTTCGCCCGCGATAACCTCCTGCTTAACTGCGGTTTGTTTTGGTCAACAGACCTACTTAATGAAAAACTGGCAACGGAGATAACTCGATCAGAGGTAACTCAATCAGACGTTACCAATATACTGCGCGGCGGTTCTCCGAGCGGTTCGCTTGTAACATTTAACCTCAACGGTTCATATACATTCAGACAGGTACCGGTAACAGTATTCGGCGGTTATACGATTCACGGCTCTCTGGACGGCGACGGCAATGCCCAGAACATCGGACACGCCGGCGGTATGTGGCGGTGGTAAGGTTAATTGAACCATTGAAAATGGAAAATGGAGATAAATTGAAAATGAATACACGAGTCCGAATCGCTGCGGTTTGGGGCTGCGCTCTTTTATTTTCAATTTTTCGTTTTTCCGTTCTTAATGCACAGAATATAAATACGCTCACCGACTATACAACGCCTTACGGTGTTCACGCAGGCTTGCTGGGTATCGACAGCGGGGCGGGCGGGAGCGTTGCCGACTTTTCCGGTACAGGTCCGTTTCCGGCAGCGGGTTCTTATCACGCCGTTTTAGACACCGGAATCGATTCAAGCGTTACCTCCAACGTTGCCGGTTTCGTTATCGCTTCGGCAACCCAAAGCGGCAGTGTTTCGTACAGCGGTACGGCATTTACCTTCAGCGGCATCAGTGTCCGCACTGAAGACAATTTTGCAAACGATGTCAGCGGCTTGACTTTTATGCGCCGCAGCGGAGGAGGAATCTTTGACGGCATAATTGATGTTACCGGAGCCATTATCGTTGTTAAAGGAACAAACAGTGCCGCCGCCGTTGCCGGTAATGCCGTCGGTATCGAATTCCTCGACTCATACGCAGTCTCACGCACAAGTGTCGTCGGAACACTGCGTTTCGACAGTATCGCTGTTGATAATTATACCGGCGGAGATGCCGCCGGTATTGAGGCTCTCGCTTTTAGTCCGGATAGCGATTCGTCACTGGGCAGTATTCGTGTCTTTTCCAAAGCCGGCAATGCTTACGGTATCCATTTGCACGAGAGCGGGAATTTTACGATAACGAATAACATCGCCGCCGTCAGCAGCGGCACCGCTACAACGGCAAGTGCCGTGTTTATTGAGGACACTTCGCCGGCGGCTTCAACGATTACTTTAGACACGACCGCTAATGCGGCGTTGTTTTTGACCGCCGCCGAAAACGGCACGGCGGCAGCAAGCATTGATTTCAGCAGCGATGCGAGTGCGAGTAATGTGCTGAATATTCAAGGCTCTGAAACGTTTAGTAACAACAACCAGGCTTTCATTGTCCGGGACGTTGACAAAGTGCAAATTGATACCAACACAGTTTTGAGAGCCGGCAGCGATGTAGCGTTTCGGACGGCTGCTTCCCCCGGCACAATAACGGTTTCTTCCGGTCTGTGGTTTGCCATTGATGAAGGTACTCTGGACAGCGGCAACAGCAATGTTGACATAATATTGTCCGAAGACAGCGAATTTGGGATTATAAACACCAGCGACCAGACAATCGGCAGCGTCAATTTTGTCGGCAGCAACACCGGAGGAGGTTTTTTAACAAAATACGGCAGCGGTACATTGACCGTCAAGCGTGCCGCCGATTTCGGTTACGGACAGTTGGCTCTGCGGGACGGCGATACCAAGTTTCAGGCAGAAGTTAATGCCGGCAGTCTCGATATGTATCCTAACAGCATACTGACGCTTGCCGCTGCTGCGGCATTTAACGAAGTCTATATCGAAGGAAACATTAGAGGCAATAACACTGCCGATGCGAAAGAAAATCTGCACATCATTGACGGCGGATACGTCACCGCCGGCGGCAGCATTACCGGCATTGATTCGTTCACGTTCGGAGAAGACGGCGGCAGCGCAAAGACGTTAACCGTTGAAGTCCGCAGCGGTACAGCGATTGATACGGGAACGCTGTCTATCGGCGATAACGATAGAATTGTATTCCGCGGAGCGAACGGTACGTACACCAATATTATCACGACAACGGAAGTGCAGACGCAGGCATCGCTTGACCGTTTCAAAGTGACAGCCGCCCTGAAAACGCAGGAGGCTCTCGCTAATGCCGGTGATAACACGAACATTGATATCCGCCTGGCAACGAAAACGGTTGCGGAATATATCGGCGAAAAATATCCGCACCGGCGCAATGCGAACCGCATCGGAACGCTGACGCAAGGCTATATGGATGTTAACGAAAATGTCCGCAACTATATCGAAAACGTTGACGCTCCGGCACTTGACAGGATATTCAATAAGTTGTCAGCCGGTGAACTCGCTGCCGATGCAATGCGGATGCCGCTTTGGAAACCGTATCGGGCAGTGTTCCGGCATCTGGACGAAGTTGCTCCGCTGAACACTCCGTTCACCTATTATTGGGGCGGAGAACGCACTCCGCTGCCGTATAACATTCCGCGGTCAAGTATTCTGCCGCAGCCGGGCAATCCCAATATCCGCGGACAAAAGCCGTCTCTGCATAACGGATACAACTTTTGGTTCGACACGCATATTATCGGCGGTGATGCGGCAAACCGGGACTCGGATGCAATGTACGGTTACGATACAAGCCGCTGGGGAATGATGCTCGGCGGAGACGCTGACTTGTTTCATTCTGCCGTTGCCGGTTTTGTTTTCGGCTACGGTACACCGCAGATGAAAAACCGCATCGGCAAAGTGTCCGCCGATGACACAACGTTCGGTTTGTACCTGCGGATGCCGGTTGTCTGGGACATTGCAGCGAATGCGTTTGTCGGTTACGGACATCAGGGTTACGATTTAACGGCAAGCGGCGTGAAACGTTCGTTCGGCGGTTCGTCAATGTACGGCAGCATTGAGTTCTCGAAAACGCTGGCGTTCCAATGCGGTATGCAGTTCAAGCCGCTGCTGGCGTTTGAGTGGCAGAGTGCTGATGCGGACGGTTTCCCGATGCCGGTTAGCGAAGGCAGTGAAGCCTACCCTGCCGTTGATTTGGATGCACTTTTCGGCAGCAGACATCTTGGTCAGACGAACAGCCGGTTGGGCGTTGATATGCGTTACCGATTTGCCTGAATGCACCTGCATTATATCCGTCAATGGAGCGGCAGTCCGTATTCGGTAACGGAAACGCGTTTTGTCGGCAACCTTGCTGCGGGAGAGTATTTGCACGGAGTCAATGCAGGCAGGGATTGGTTTGACTTCGGTTTGGGTGCGGATATCTATCGTTCGCAGCGTTGGAATGTCTTCATTGACGGCGGCATTGAAACGAGCCGCCACACCTTCTCCGCCGCCGGCTCCCTGCGTGCCGTCTATCAGTGGTGACAGCGGTTCTGAATTTATCCTGTAAAGTAGGCGTAGATGGAAACGATAATCACGAGCAGACCGGCAGTGAGAGCAACATCAAGCCGGTTCCAACTGGCACGGGTCTTGCGCCGCTGCTCGTCCGAAATCGTTGAATACGTCAATCCGGTCAGTTTTTCTTCGCCCGGTTTCGGCGTTAAAAGACTAACACCGACTATCAATGCCGAACAAAGTACCGTCAGATAAATACAGACAAACGTGTAACTTGTCGCCGCAAACCAAAGCAGAAAACTGCCTTCGGCGAACCATTCGGGAGCAATCTGGCTGTTGTTCGCAATCTCCGCAGCAAGCCGCAGCATTCCGAAAAGAAAGCCTGCCGTCAAACCGGTCATACAGCCGTAAGCGTTAATCCGCTTGCAAAACACGCCGAGAAAGAACACCGCAAAAATCGGCGGCGCAACGTAAGACTGAACGCTCTGTAAATAACCGTAGAGCGTTCCGGGCATATTCCTGATAATCGGAATCCAGAGCAAGCCGATGACAACCATAAAGGCGGTGGCAATGCGTCCAATCCAAACGAGTTGCTTCTCCGTTGCGTTCCGGTGAATTTTTTGGTAAATGTCCATCGTGAAAAGTGTCGAGCAGGAATTGAATACCGATGCGAGCGAACTCATCAGAGCCGCCATCAAACCGCCGACAACGATACCTTTGAGACCGACCGGCAGCACTTCCTTGACAAGAATCGGAAATGCCTGATTGGGTTCCCAAAGGACTTCGGCACCGATTTTTCCTTGTACCGCCAAAGCGTATGCAATCATACCGGGGACGATGAAAATAAAGACCGGTGCCATTTTCAGATACGCCCCGAATATCGTTCCGCGCCGTGCTTCCCGCAAATTTTTCGCCGCCAATGTCCGCTGAACGATATACTGGTCGGTCGTCCAGTACCACAGTCCGACAATCGGCGCACCGAAGAGCAAGCCGAACCACGGATAAACAGGGTGCGAAATCGGTTTCCAAAGGTTAAAGTGGTCTGCCTTTTCCCGCTTGTCCGCCGAAACCCACGACCGCTCTTTTACTTCTTTCTCAAATGCCGGTTGAGGAAAAAATACGTTTTTGCTCTGTGCCTGAATTTGCTCAAGGTCGTCTTTCGTTAATTCGCCGGAAGCAATCCAATTAACGTTACGTTTATCATCAACGGATTTCGGACGTTTCAATATGATGTCCCGCCCTTTATCGCCTTTCATAAATTCGGGCTTGCCGCTGCTGTCAACCTTTGTAACGATTTTGTAACCGTAAATCCGGTCAGTTCCCTGAACGGTATTTTTGAGCGTTTGCCAGCCGCCGGCTTGCTGCAGACCGATGAATAAGACGCAGGCAGAACCGATGAGGAGAACCGCAGTTTGAAACAGGTCGGTGAACAACACTGCCCGCAAACCGCCGAGAATAGTATAAATGCCGGTAACAACGACCATTCCGACGGCTCCGACCCAAAAATTATCTACGCCTTGTATGACTTCGGCGGGAAAAAGAGCCTTGAACACGATTCCGCCGGCGAATAGTGTTACAGAAATCTTTGTCAGAACGTAAGCAATGAGGCTGATGACTGACAGAAACCATCTTGCGCTGCTGCAATAACGTTTTTCGAGAAACTCCGGCATTGTATAGACGCAACTCCGTTCGTAAAACGGCACCATTATCCAGCCGAGAACGAGGAGACACCAGGCGTGCAGTTCGTAATGAGCCATTGCCATACCGTCGCTTGCGCCTGTACCGGCAAGTCCGACGAGGTGTTCTGAACCGATATTGGAGGCGAAGAGGGATGCGCCGATAACAATCCACGTGACTTTCTTTCCGGCGAGAAAGTAGTCAGCGGAGGTGTCGGTCTTCTGCCGCACGACCCGCCACGCAACGAGGAGCAGGATGCCGAAATAGACGGCGAGGGTAATCCAATCGTAAAACCCCAAAGCGGCAGATGCCGTTTGCGCAAATAAAACTGTCGGCATAAATTTTCAAACTTGACTGTTGCGTTCCCCGCCGGTGTAACATAAAAGCCGGCGAAGGACAAGCGGTATTCCCCCGCTGCTTAAAATTTAGGGCGTGTTGCGATCATTTTCCGGCATTTTAGCCCCCCCAAAAAGGGCTAGTCCAATTCCGATTCTTTGATAATCACGTTTCGGCTGTTGAGCGTTTCACCGCGGCGGAAGCTGGCGGGAATGCTGCGGTCTATCAGGTAAAATGACCGATGACGCTGCACAGACCCGTTGTCCAAACCCTTTTCGCTGCCGAGAACGCAGCCGTCAGGATATACCACCTTAAACACGTTCTCGTTATCCGTCAACGCAGGGTACTTCGCGTGCAATTCCGCCGCCGTTGCAAACTTCTCCGCATTAAAATAGCCGACCGTAACCCAAACGGCAAAAACATTCGACCGGTTCGTTGTCAACGCCGACAAACGCATCGTCTTTTCCAAAGCCGTATAAGGATTCGTGCTAACAGTACCAACGGCATCGTCCGGCTCAACTAATTGGAAGAGCGATGACTGCTTAACATTCCCCGACTGTAACGGCGGAACTAAATTAGCGGCACCCGGCGAACGGAACGGCTTAAATTCCGACGGCGGCGTGTCAGATAGACTTTTAACCGCATTGAACGGCAAACGGTTTTGGCTGTCCGTATAAGTTCTGCCGCCTTGCAGTTTTTTCCAAGTTTCTTCATTGAGCGTATTGATGTTGACCTTGCCGGGTTCACGCATTTGATAATGCGGCTTCTTCGGGACATTAACATCATCTGTCCAGCCGTTAACCGTACCGGCAAATGGGGACGGTACGCGGACATAATCAAACAGAGCCGCCAGATTAAGCGAATCATCGCCCTGATGAAAAAAGTTCAGATACAAACCGTAACCGAGACCGGCGGCAGTCCCTGCCCGAAAGGCAAATCGGTCCTTCGCCGATGTTTGTTCCAGTCCCAGCGATTCCGAACCAAAGAAAGAAACGGCGGTACTGCTGTCTTCGTTTGCATCAATAAACTCTAAACCGAAACTTTCCGCTGCCGTTGCCGGTACGAGCATTAACTCCAGCGTGTTGGTCAGCGGCGCATTGTTCCAAGGAAAGTGCAGGAACGTCTTGCCGTCCGGCGGCACTCCCTTGTAATCGCCATCGTTTGCTGGTTCTGCTTTGAACGAGTTATTCAAATAACCGAACGTGTGCCAAGGATTTGCCGTTGTGTCCAAGCCCGGCGAATGAGTATCGTACTTGAAAAATGTCCGCTGCCATATATTGACAAAATTCTTGCGATCGTTCCCCCATTGACGGGACACAAAGTAGTCGTTGCCGATGTTTGTCTGTATCCGATGGTTGTTGGCATCGTCCTCATTCGCTGGCGGCGCACCTTGCGAATCTTTTTCGCTGTTTGTAACCCGCAGGTCAATCATATTCCAATCGACCATAATGTACGGATTCGCCGTTGGATGATACTCCCGGTTCGGGTCGGCAAGCCGCTGCAAACAAATGGTGCGGTAACAGGGAATCGTTCCGTCGGCAAACAGTTCGCCGGTATCAAGCGGCGTTGGACCCACTGCGGTAAAGTTGTTGTAAGGGGCGGTCAGCGTCGGCAAATCCGGCAACGGTTCAGAAACATTGACACCGTAATAATTATCCGGCAACCCCGTCGGCACAGTAATACCGGCTGCCGCTCCCGCAATCATTGTCACCGGTACTTGGTCGGCATCATTAGGAATGTCCAAATACTCCGTATCAATACCTTTAACCAGTTTACCATCTACTATGGCAGGCTCGCCGAACTGCGTATGCGTTCCGCCCACTTCTTCCGATTTAAACGAGGTCAATTTACGCGGGGCAATGACCAGATATTGGTTCGGTTCGAGTTTAACCGGTACTGCGCCCTTGTTGACGAACGAATGTCTTTTCAATGCCGTTTCATCATCCGTTTTGCCGTTTATTACTCGCGGTATGTCCGTTCCGAACCAAATGAATCTGTCCGGCTTCAATTTTGCGTTAGCATCTGTATCCGTTGTCCACTGTAACATTTGCGGTACTTCGTTTGGATGAACCCGCGTAATGTCGAGTAAATCGTTCTTTGTTTCTCCCGCCGTTCTCCATTCCCAGTACAGGGTAGTATCACCATCCTCCATCATCGTTTTCTTTGAAATCGCCAGCCGCCAAACGTAATCGCCGGCGGTTGTTTTCTTCGCCAGATTCAGCGTCCCGTCTGTTTCGACTAAATCGTTGTCTGGATAACCGCCGCCGTCTTTCCGCTCCAAATTGCCCTGCCGGTACAGTTCGACAAAGAGCGAACCCTGCGGACGAATCACCTGGTCAAAATCCTTCTCGCCTGAGTCCCCTCCGGTACGTTTCCCTCCTGGAGTCTCTTTGTCCGAATCGGCAACGCCGCGGTTATGCACTGCCAGCGTTTCCGTCAACGCCATCTCCGGCTTTTCAAAGCCCCAAATCAACTTTATGTCTGCCGACAGCGAATTCGGGTTACTGGCAATGACTTTAGCGATGTCATCCTCATTGTCATACGGCGTACTTGTCCACGGAGCGGTACTGAACACGAACGGTGTCATTATTTGGTCGGGGTCAATGAAGTCAACGAGATTAACCGACCACTGCGCCAGCCGGGTATAAATTTTCTCCTTTGTGATAAGACCGCTTTTATAACCGGTACCGGTTTCAATTTTCTGATGACAAAGCACTGCCAGCAAGTAATACATTTCCTGCGCAAACTTTGCTTTCGCTTCGAGCAAGCCGTCGAGTTTCGCTTGGTCGGCAGTTATCCAATCGGGATGGTGCGTCAAGCGGTTCAGGTCCGCTTTTTCGCCCCGCCGGATTTCCTCCGGCAGCAGATTCCAAAGTTTTCCGGCTTTATCATCGTCGCCGGAATAAATCTTTTCCTTAATATACTCATACAGGAACCGGTAATCCGTCCCGTCGGCAATCATCCGTACTGCCGCCGGAATGCTGCTGCTGCGGTTTGTTACAAAAAACCGGTTCTCCGGTTTCGCAAACTTGGGGTTCGCAGCGGTAAAGTTATCATCCAGAAGTTTGCGGAGTTGGGATAGTGCCAGATTGTTGTAATCGGCATCGCCGACCGAGCGTAACAAAAATTCAATGTCGTCCGATGTGAACGGTTTATCATCGCCCGCACTTGTGTAAGGATTAAAAAGGTAAGGGTTAGGGTTCGCTGTTATTTGCTGCGGCGGGATATACCGGTTGCCGAGCGGGTCAAATTGAATCGGCGAATTACCGAACCAGTCAGGATTGATGCCGCCTTTTTTATAAGAGGCAGTCAGCCATTCCAACCACTCCGGCTTTGTATCTGCCGAAACGTCTGGTTTGCCATCGGTTCCGTAACGTTCTTCAATGACTTCTTTTTTTAACTCTAATTCTGCCGAACCGGTACCGCTTCCCGCTGCGTCAATACTGCCGTTTTTGTCTTTGAACTTCTCGTCTTTGTCCGGCGGGAGACTGCCGAAGGTATTGACGCTGCCCCGTCCGTCTAAATCGACAACGTAATAAGAGACGAGCGGTTTTACCCACGACTGCGTTTTTTCGTCATACCGGGCGGGCAAACCGGCATCAATCCAAATGCCGTCGGGATGCCCGTCGCCGTCGCCATCAACGTCCCAAGGTCCTTCGGTCAGAAACTTTTTCAGTTGTTCCATCTCCGTTTCCGGCAGGTTCTTATCGAATTTTGCTGCCGGATTACTGCCCGTAAAGTTCGGATGGTCTGTCCACAGCGGACGCAGCACATATTTCCGTAACTCCGTTTTATCTGTCTCGCCCCAGTATTCCACGAGTTGCGGACGGTGAAACGACGGAATTACTTTTTCGAGTTTATTATTTTCGTTGACATGGTTCCAGGCGAGGAACATTGTCATATAATCCGCTGCCGTATAATCGGGATTCATCAAAGGCTTATCGTCTTCCAAATGCTTCTTGTATTTCTGCACACCATCGGAGTTGGGCGCAAGGATATTCGGACGCAGCGCAAAGGGTTTGGGCTTTCCGCTGGTTTCGTCATCCTTTGCTAACAGCGGTTGATTTGCCGCCGCTGTTTGATAGCCCGCTCCCGTCCCGCTGAACGCTGGCGTGTTAATGATGTACTTGCCGCTCATCGGAGTATCGCCCAACGCCGGTATCGGTGCAAGCGTCAGTTTCTTGTCTTCTATCCCGATGATGAAGGTACTGTGATATTCTTTTTTGTTACCTTTACTCTCGCGTGCTGCAAGGTCGTGATTGCCGTTATACGCAGATTCCGGTTTCTCAACAATTACTGTAACAACATTGCCGAGCATCATTAACGTATCGGTATCGTTGTCCGTCAGCGAGAGCGTGAACGGGGCTTTTCCCAATTCTGTGTTTTCAAAATTGCCTTTTATACCACTGTTGTCTGCCGGCTGACCGTATAGATTTTCGAGAATACTGTACGGACCGATAACACTGTCAAGACCGCCGGTCAGGAGTTTATTCATTGCCGTATCTGTATCACTGTTACGTGTCTGATATGTTAAAAAATTTTGCGATTCACCGCCGGAAATCAGCATTTCGGCGGTTTGTTCAGCAGAACGCCGGGCATTGGTCGTAATCACCATAAAGGTAGTCGCCAAAGCCGCAAAAAGAGCCATCAGGGCAAGCACCACCAGCAGTACGACACCGCTGCGCCGTTGACGTTGACGTTTTTTCGGCTGATTAACGATTTCCTCGCCGAGATACGCCGGAATCTCCGGGTGTTCCGCGGCAAAGACCAGTTTCGTACGGTAACTCTGTTCGACCCGCATCATAAAGGCGGCGGACATCCGCGTCGCCTCTTCAATTTTATCGGCAAGCGGCTGTGTCAAAGGAATTTCATACTTCAACAGTTTTTCAATCGTTTCGGCGGGGACTTGCATCCGGTTCGCCATTTCAAGCGTATCAATGCCCATCTCCGCCATTTTTTCCACAAGGAGTTCTCCCGGCGGCATCAAATTGATGTAATTCGGCTTATACGGCAAACCTTTGAGAATTCTCCCCTTCGGACGGACTCTTTTCGGACTGTCAAGTGTTAACGACATTATTTTTTTCCTTTCAATGATATACCGTTGCCGGCTTAAAACTCGTTCTTTCGCTTGGTTCACATTCTCAAATAAAAATCGAAGCGACATAATTTAGATACTGAAAGAGCCTCATTCTTTGCTTAATCCTTAATTTTTACTCCGTGTACCCGCTTGTGATACAGTACACCGTTGACGATGTACGCCTGCCGGTTTGCTGCTGCATCAAAATTGTTCAATGCACCGGTTACCATTACGTCTTTCTCTTTTGCAAATAACACTTTGCACCAGGCACTGCCCGGCGGAACGTCCGGTGATGTGCCGTCCCACGTCACCAAAATATACTTCGTTTGCGAAAGTTCTTCGGTTTTATCTGCATTTAACTTCAAAACCCCTCCATTAAGCGACGGTGCAAAATCGCTGACAGCAACTTGTTCATCGTTTCCCTGTATCCGGTTGCAGCAGCCGAGAATATCCACATCTGCCGTTGTTTCATAGTCAGATAATCCGTCCTCGACAGTACCCGCTGCTTTCGGCTGATACGTAAAAAACCAGGCATAACGACCGGTACTTTTTATATTCCCGTCTTTATCTTTTTTATAAACGGGTCTATTGGCGGTTTCATCTATTTCATATTCAAGGTCATCTTGTCCCCGCATCCATTCCTTCCAGCATCCCTTTCCGTCGTTCTCGTCGTTCTGCGGCATAAACAATCCGCCGATACGGAAAATATGACTAGCAGGGTCATTCATTCTATAAGGCTCTACCCAAAGCAATTTGGAGCAATTCAGTTTTACGGTATCTTTATCATAGACCGTTGTCCCGCCGCTGGATAATACCGTTAAACCCCAATGAGCCGGATTGGCTAACCCGCGAATTTTTAACGTTTCCGCAGCATTAGCGAGAGCGTTGGCGGTATATTTTGCCTGTTCTGCTTTGGAAACCTGATACGCTCCGAACGGAATGACAGCCAACACGCCGAGCAAGCCGATGCCGATGATGAACACCGACACGAGAACCTCTATTAACGTGATACCCTTGCGGGAACAGTGCATAAAAAATGACTTTTTCATATCGTTGTTAAACCTCACTGAAAATCTCATTACCCTTTACTTCATCACTCTTTGCCGTGACGGCTGCTGACGTTCGGCTTTGCTGCCGTTCTTGTATCCGTGCCGCCGCCATCGCATCCAGATAGCGTTCTGCCGTCTCTTGTGCTAATTGCGAGGCTAGCCGAAATCGAAATTCCTGATTCTCCGGCGTATCAATCCGTGTTGTTTGCACTTGCGTGTCCTCTCTCTGTTAGTGCCATTCGTACAAAAACTCCTGTGTTGTAACAAGCCAGTCAGTTTGTGTTGCCGACTTTCGCTGTTCATACACTATTTTACCTTCCGCATACCAGAATTCGGCTTCTGTCCGGTCTAGGGTAGTCATCCGTTTTTTTCTATTTCCCTCTACTGTTTCGTAGATGTGGTATTCAACCTCTTCTTCAACCTGCTTGAACATAGATAGTCAATTTTCCATTATCAATTATCAATTCCCGCATAGTGTTCTGTTGCAAACGTCCGTGCTTTAATTATATCGTTATCTGTTGTCGTGCTGACCGGTTTGTTTTCCGTAACGTGAACGGCTCCCGTCTTGGGGTGAATCGTAACCCAGTACGTTGTAGAAACTTGCAGGTTTGTTTTCCTGTCATCGGCAAGCGATAATTGACCGTCCGCCGATTGTCTGTCCCATTCGCCGACACAAAAATACAGCATCTCATTGGGCAAAATCCGCAGACCGTTGACCGTGTCGTTGAAGAACACATCCTTTATGTAACCTGCTGGTGAAAACATTATCGTTACACCCTGCCGCTCTCCCGGCGGGATGACAAATTTCAAGGGAAACTGCCCTTGTTGTCTTTCGTCAACATCTTTTGCTGCGGTGCCTCTGCCGCCGGAAAAAGCGAGGTCAACAATCGTCCCCTTCGGCATAATCACCTGCGGTGTTAAAGCCGGTGAAGGCAGACGCAGAACAGCATATTCCATTGCCGCCCCATCCGCCGCATCCTCATTGGGCAGGGTTAAATGGTCATACGGGGCTTTCAGTGTACTGCTTGTTTCCAATTCGTAAAACCGTCCGATGCGGTTGAACTGCACCATTACTCCCGTGCTGAATACAGCAGGCAGGGTGTCCGGTGTATCGTACTTTTCCGTACTTGCATTATAATGGAACGCTTCAAGCGTACCGTTATTAACCTTAATGCGATGTTCCGAACTTTGATTGACCGCAGCGTTATTTTCGCGGTAAATCCGCAGTTGTAAAGCGGCGGCCGGTGCCGTTTCAAAGGGAATCAACTTGACCCCGACGGCTCTGCCTTCAAACATTGCCTGCGCCCGTGCTTTTTCCAGTGTTGTTGCCAAAACCCGGGCGGCATTTTGTGTCCGCCGGGACTCAAGCATCGGCTTGAACATCGGCACGCTCACCGCCAAAAGCATTACAAGTATCGTAACGACAACGAGCAACTCAATAAGGGTGAAACCGGTTTGTTTGGTCTGTGTTCTGTTCATTGTATCGTTCAACAGTTTTATGCTCCAATCAATTCAAGCGAATCAAGTCTGGCAACTTGTTCTGCATCCAACACGAGGCGTGAAATACCGAACCCCAGTTTTTTTATTTTCCGCACCGCACCGCTTACGGCAGTCTCCCAAGACGGATAGCCAATCACGTCAACGCTGATTGACCATTCGCCGTTAATGTAGGCAAGGGAACCGTCTTCGCCGAACACCTCATAAAACCGTTCGCAAAGGGTATCGAAGCCGTCATCAACTGCCGCCTCCGGCACATCAGTTAAGTATAATTCAAAAACATATTCGTCCATACACGTCTCCTATTACCGTTTGGATGTGTGCGTACACAGTTCAACTTTTCTTTTTATCCGATGTGCTTCATAGTACGGATTTTTCGGTGTACTATTGACACTGATTTTACAACCGCCCCGTTCGCAGGACGGACATAACAACACTCCCCAAGGATGCGAGTGTCCTCTGCCTTTTCGTAACCTCCATCTCCGTTCAAGGGCATAATCAACCGCCTCCCGAATTTCTTTGTTTGGATGATTGTTCATCACGTTGTCTTAATAACTATTCTGGCTGCGGTGATTATGTATATTATCGTAATGATTCAGTGAACCGTCGTTATCATTATCCTCCGGTATGCCGTTCGCCGAGTCAAACGGGGTAAATGCCTGATTGCCTGATGGTACAGCCGTGTCAGCCGTGTCGCGCCAAAGGTCAAGTTTGCCGTCCGGTCCTGCCGACACAATCACCGGATACAAAAACCAAGTCCGCTGCAAAACATTCTCCGAATCAAAATAATCGCCCCAACTCCGTACTGCCGCAGCCGAAGCCGCAACCATATCCGCCCATTTGGCGGGATTCCCCGTTATACTTAACGCCGTGCCGGATTTTTTTACGATGTCCGGCTGCAAGTCCGAACCGGTGAAACCCGGTGCATTGCGGAAAAAGTGTATCGGATGTCCCCAAGCATCGAGAAACTCGTAAAGCCCGTTGTTATCTGTGTCGCCGACTTCCGAACCTTTGAATGCGCTTAGCGATTCAGGAGACAAATTCTGGATAATCAGGAACAGCAATTCCGCACTTGTTACGTCCGTTTTGCCGCTGCAAGCATCCTGATAAAACGGCTGCACAGGCGGCTTTGCGTTCAGTTTATAATCTTTCGCCGCATCACCTTCGCCGAGATGAATCGCCTGCTGCTCCGTCTCAATATCTGATAATTTTTCCGGCAATTCAAAACGCATCAATTCGTGTATCAGGTGCAGTTTCAACTTCGTTTTCTCTTCGGTACTGAGACTTTCAGCAGCCGTTTTGTCTTCGAGACTCAAACAGTTCAAAATATTGTCAAAGCGTTCGGCATAGTTCTCGAAAATCCGCCGCATAGCGGTATCGAGTTTTATAACGGTCATCCGTGTTTTTGTTTCTTTGGAGGCTTGGAGAGCGGAATGGGACGCAACGAGAGTCATCGCCGCCAGCATCGTGATAATAATGATGACGATAAGCAACTCAACGAGCGTAAAAGCCCTGCGGACAGAGAAGGAAAAAGGGGAAATTAAAAAGGGAAAATCAGTGTTTTTCATATCTGCCTCGTCATTCATTACAGTTAAATGGATTGCTCGTTTCCTTCAATACTGTCTGCCGTTTGTCTTTACCCGGCAGTGCGTAAAGCCAAGCAAGACGCTCGTCCGCCAATGCACTGTCTTCATCGGTTAGTTGCACCGGCTGCCGCCCTTTATGCAGACGGCAAAGATGCTCATAGCGTTCATACGGTGTCATATCTTTAACGGTTTCATAAAACTCATTTCTTGCTTTACGAATCCATTGAAGTGTCTCGTTTTCTTCTTCGGTATCCAGCCAAGTATTAACATCAAGCGTTTCATTCATTGTACGTTTTTCCTTCAAAAACAAGCGGCGACCAAATAGGCGGTGTTGTCAAATTTAATTCATCATTCAATCGTTTTAATCGGTAAAATATTTTGGGATTGAGAAAATGCTTAAAATTACAACTGATAACCGCATCGCAGCGGGCAACCGTTGCATAAGCAATATGGGTTAAGTCCGCAAGGTGTTTTTGTGATAGGATATTTCCTTTCATATAGTGTTCAGCCAGTTGGGCCGCCTCTGCGCTATCCGGCAATTCAGTAAACCGAAAGGCTCCAAGCAATTGCTCAATGACCGCACGGGTTTTAGGATTGCACTGCTCAATTTCATCTTTGGTTATTTTGGAAATAAATAATTCATAATCATCTGCGTTTTCGTTGATGTTTTCAAACATCCTTTTTGCCGCCGCCTGCCAGCGCGGCGAATGGTCGTTATCAATCATTCCGATTGCCGAGGTATCAAAATATAATCTGATTTTCCGCATAAACATCTCGCGTCCCGTCTTTACGGCATTATGCTCTTAATCGTCTTGAAGTCCGAAAAGTTGGTGATGTTGTCGAAGTCTTCCTGACTCAAATTTTCGAGCGAACGAAAATACACATCGCCGACCGTCGTCAAATTAGCTCCCTCAATTTTTTTGCCGAATTTTCCATCCAAACCGGGGTGAATCAACTGGTATGTTTCTGCTCCAAACCATTTGCCGTTGAGTAACTGACCTTTTTCCCATTGCCCGCCGCTGTCCCGACCGGGGACCAAACTTCCCTTGTCGGCATATGCCGCCGCCGTACCCATCTCTCCCCAATAGGAAAACGAATTCACGCGGGAAACACTGTACTCAGGGGAAAAATTATAAGAATCCAAAGAATCATTTATTGTGCTTTGTCTGGCATGGTCGCCGAAATAAGCCGATGGACCGCCGCTGGACTGACCGCAAAAATAGATAATCGGAACAACTTTGTCCGAGTTCAAACGGCTGATAAGGCAGGGAAACGTCTTTTCGTTGTTATGAGAGGGAAGAGCGATATTCTTACCGACCTCCAAGTCCAGAAACGCCTTCCTGTCGGGTGTTCCCAACCCAACATCGGTAGGAGATACAGCCTCGTCGCCGTTATTGGGGGTGCCGCTGCCGTTTCCCATTCGGCCGAAAGGGGCTTCCGGGTCAGCACCGAACCCCGCCATTTTACCGTCCGGCTGAACAACACCCCCCAACCAAAGAGCCAGGTTTGTAAGGTTCGTATAACGCAATGTACTGGGGGAAACATCAATCTGCTGTACTCCCCATTGCTGCCAAAGCGAGTCAGGATAAGCCCCAACCCCTTTGTTCAGATAAACACGTGTAATTGCTCTCCGAATACAATCGGACTGCCAGACGACTTCCGAAATAGTAGAAGCCGATGCCGGTTTCGGCGGCAACTCGAACCGGGGCCAGCGTTTTTTGACGTGCCGGACAAGGGCGGTATCGTCAAACATATCCGGCGGATATTCGCCGAATTCGTTTTTATACAGTTCGATAGCCGTCGCAATTTGACTCAATTCGATACCGATGCGTGCCTGTTTTGCTGACCGCAGCGCACCGGCAACTGCTGCCGTAATGATTACCGCCAAAATGCCGATGATGACAACGACCACTAAAAGTTCGACCAGTGTAAAGGCTTTGTTCTTTTTCATTGCTCGCGGGTTGTTATGAATGACTGTTAAGATTATGGATGAAAGTTTCCCCGGTTCCTATTATACCACAGAATCTCCGAATACGGCAATAAAAAATGAAATTTTGTATGAAATCCGGTTTGCTTTTTCGGTGACGGGTGTTATAATGGCTGCGTGGTAGTCATTCCGTCTATAGTCGTTTAGAACAATATGCAAGTCCGGGACAGTGTTATTGTCGTGCCGTTGGATATGTCGGATTTTTCGCTTACCGCCTTGGCAACGGCGGCAGGTCTTGCTTCCGACTACGCTAATATCCGTGTTTTGCACGTTCTGCCGGAACTTGCCCGACCCGCAAGCGGGGATAGGCTGGGACAGTGCAGTTCGGCGATGAGTGCATTTTTGCAACAGCGGGGCTATGCGAAACCGGACATTACCGTCCGTACGGGCGAACCGATTAAGCAAATTTTACACTTTGCCAAGGATGTCGATGCCGGACTGATTATTATGCCGTCGCACGGCAGGGGAATGTTGACGGAAATGCTGCTCGGCTCCACAGCGTACAGTGTTGTCCGCCATTCGACGTGTCCCGTTCTCGTTCTCAAACCGACGAAACAAAAGGAGGCATAATGCAGCGGGCGGTCGTGCTTCTGTCCGGCGGTCTCGATTCAACGACCGCTGCCGCCGCAGCGAAAAAGAACGGCTGCGAACTTTATGCGTTGACGGCGGATTACAATCAGCGGCACCGCAGCGAAATTGAGTCGGCGAAAAAAGTTGCCCGGTTCCTTGATGTCCGCCGGCACGTCATTCTGCCGGTCGATTTGCGCCTTTTCGGCGGAAGTTCCCTGACCAGCAGTTTAGCCGTACCGAAAGACATACCGGTTGAAAAAATCGGGACGCAAATCCCGAACACGTATGTACCGGCACGCAATACTATTTTTCTATCGCTTGCGTTGGCATTTGCCGAAACAGTGGAAGCGGACACAATTATTATCGGCGTTTCGGGTGTGGATTACAGCGGGTATCCTGATTGCCGCCCGGAATTTTTGAATGCTTTTGCTGCGCTTGCCAATTTAGCAACGAAGGCGGGCGTTGAGCGGAAAGCGTTTTCGATTGAGGCGCCGCTGATTTCGCTGGGAAAAAAGGAGACGTTGGAACTTGGATTATCGTTGGGCGTTGATTATTCGTTAACTTGGACGTGTTATGACCCTGTTCCGGGCGGTTTGAGTTGCGGTCGTTGCGAATCGTGTCTTTTGCGTCTCAAAGCCTTTTCTGACCTCGGCATCAGCGACCCGCTGCGGTATGATATGTGGACACCGCATAATACTGTTAGCGGCAAACCGTTTTTATGTGAATGAGGCGGGAGGAATATTGTGGAACGCTGGCAACAAATGCTGTCCGGGATACGGTGCGGCAGGTCGAAAACACTCTTATCAACGAAAGCCCATTCCGTCCGCCGGAGAAAGAAAATTTAAGAAGTAACAAGGTTAAGAGTATATCAAAAACTGCTTCCAAACGGCATAAAATATGTTATAACGGTTACGCTGGGAGTTGTTCGCAACGTTATTTTGATTTCGGCGTTATGTGCGGCAAAGAGAGAAAAAATGATCGGGAAACACCTCCATACCGATAAAATACGTTCTCAAATTTCGTTTTTCATACCTTTACCCAACCAGAGGACTTATGTCACGTTTATCCGCTTCCCGGCGCAATTTTCTGAAAACGGCAGGTGTTTTTGCCTCTCCGCTCGTTTTGCCGTCCCGTATCTTCGGCAAAGACGGCGAAACCGCTCCGGGTAATAAAATCACGCTCGGCTTTATCGGTTGCGGCGGACGCGGTCGGCACGACCTCCGCCGAATACTGCGTCAGTCTGATGTCCAACTCCTTGCCCTCTGCGATGTTCAGCAGGAACGCCGGGACAACGCCAAAGATTGGCTTGCCAAAGAATACAACGTCAAAATTAAAGACTGCTGCCGGGACTTCCGCGATATTCTCGACCGCAAAGATATTGATACCGTTCTCATTGCCACCGGCGACCATTGGCACGCCCACGCCTCGATTTACGCCGCCCAAGCCGGCAAAGATGTCTATTCCGAAAAACCGTGCGCTATCACGATTGACCTGTGCCGACAACTTGCCGCAACCATGAAGCGGTACGGCATCATTTTTCAGGGCGGAACGCAACGCCGGTCGTTGAGCAATTTCAAGTGTGCCGCTGACCTTGCCCGAAGCGGAAAACTCGGCAAACTCAAAACCGTCCACGCAGCCATTTATTATCTGAATGTCCGCTACGATTGGCTGCCGGCGCAGCCGCTGCCGGAACAGGACGTTTGCGATTGGGATTTATGGCTTGGTCCGTCGCCGTGGAGACCGTATAACTACGAATACGTCAAAGGCAACTGGCGGTCGCATTACGATTTCGATTCCGGTGCGAAACATCACGATTGGGGGGCGCATACCGTTGACCTGTGCCAATGGGCTGCCGATGCGGACGGTTCGGCACCGGTGAAGTATTGGGCGGAGGGACACCGAATGTACGCTCTTTATGCTAACGGTGTGAAACTGGTAATGCGTCCGGACGGCTGGATGGGACTCGGCAACTGTGCTGTCCGTTTTGAAGGGGAGGACGGCTGGGTTGAGACCGGCGACAGCGGACGTATTGCGGTTTATCCTGATTCGCTGCGGGACGAGATTTTCCTTGAACCGACGATTTACGGCGGCAAAGGAATTGGAACGCACGGCGAAGACCCGTTCACGCATATCCGTAATTTCTTTGATTGCGTGAAAACCCGTCAACAGCCGGCGTGTAATGCGGATGTCATTTGTTCTTCGCATATTGCCTGCCACGCATCGGCTTTATCGTGGCTCTTGAAGCGTGAACTGACATTTGACCCGAAGACGGACACGTTCACGGACGAACAGGCAAACCGGATGCGAACCCGTGAGTGGCGGGAACCGTGGATAGTTTAGACCATATCTCGTTTTAAGGGAAATTCTAATAACCCTCCTTTGCATTAGTTTGCGATTGAAAAATAAGGGATTTTCTGTGCGATATATTGGGTTTTTAGAGGTTCCCTATACTGGTGTCTATTGAAAATTAGGTTTTATTGATTAGACCTGTTCCATAACTACCGGCGTTTACTGTATCGCAAGATGAAAAAGGAAAATGATAATCGCGAAGGCGCGAAGAAAGTGATTAGTGACGAGTGGCGAGTAAATGCGGGGAAAATTCGGAAGCGAAAACTAGTCACTAGACACCAACAACTAATAAAAAGCGGTCTTCGTGCCTTCGCGATTAAAAAAACGGTTAGGGAACAAGTCTAATACTTGATATATCATCGTTGATGTAAGCGAAAGTCCCGTCGTCGGGTTCCGATAGAATGGGTGAATGCACGGATAAAAACGTTCAAGATAATGGCAGTTCCCTTCCGCAATCGGCGAACGACTCATCTCGCAAGAATGACCCTCATATGCGGTATTATCAACGCCAATAACGGATTATAAGTTACGCAACAAGGCTAATGGTGTCGATTACGGCGTAAACCGCAGTATCA
>JAITOZ010000076.1 GCA_031289675.1 Planctomycetaceae bacterium | reverse complement strand
CTCTCTCTTACACTTACGTGAGGTCAATTTTGCAGCACTTTGCTGCGCTAACAGGAACGTAAACATAGCATTCTCCTTTTTAAAAGGCGGTTTTTGCAGAGGCACAATACCCCCGCTGTTAGCAATAGTGTATCCTATCAACAAACAAATGTCAAGCGGCTTCCGGAAAAAAGTTCAATTTTTTGAAATTTTACAAAAGCGGCTCGATTATACTGTTGCAGGGGCAACACGCACTCAAGTTACCGATTCTGCGTAATCAAGTCTGCAAAACGTTGTATGTTTTTCAGTACGTCCCGCTCCAAAGGCGAATGAATGGCAACCGTTCCGCCGACTGCCTCCGCAACGGCTTGTGCCGGTGATTGATTAAATTCCGGCTGAACGAAAATGACCGGCTTGCCCCCTAACCGCTTTACCGTCTCAATCACTTCGGCAATCTGTTTCGGATTCGGCGTTTTTCCTTCAAATTCGATTGCCGTTTGAAGCAAACCGAATTCATCACAAAAATAACCATACGCTGGATGAAAAACAAACACGGTCTTTCCCCGCATCGGTTCTAACTGCCGAACTAATTCTAAACGCAGATTTTCTATTTCTGCTGCTAATTTTTCGTAATTGGACTGCAAAAGTTCCGCCTTTTCCGGCAGCAGTTTTTTCAAAGCGTTCAATACCGTTAATGCTTGTGTTTTGAGCAGCGACGGGGCAAACCAAATGTGCGGGTCGGTATTCTGAAGCGGCAAAGCGTCTGTGTGAATGTGCCGGATTTCGCCTTCGTGGTGATGTAGTTCTAATTTCCGCAGCGTTAAATCAGTCCGCAAATCAATGCATTGCAAATCACCGGCTATCGACTGCAATTTCGGTAATAGACTCTCCTCGGCAGGGATACCGGTACGGAAAAACAGTTTTGCCTTGGACAGAGCAGTTATTTTATCCGGCGTTACCTGATATGTTTCGGGGTCTTTTCCCTGCGGAACAAGAACAACGCAGCGGACACCGTCACCGACTATGCGCTCAACCAGATTTCCGTGCGGTTCGACGGTTACAGCGACAACCGGCAGCGTTCCTTCCGATTCACTGCTGACATTACAGCCGGTAAAAACAAGGAGCAGAGCGTAAAAAACGGACAAACAAACCGGCATATAAAACACGCGGCTAAACAGGACATTGCGGGACATTCTTTTGCTACAAATACTCCGAAAAGGCGCGGGCTGGATATACTTAAGCCGAAAATTCGGAAAGTCTTTTGTGTTACGGGCTGCCATCAAATCACCCTTTGTCCTTATTGCTTGTGCCGCCGTTATCATCGGTTTTTCTCTCGTCCGTCTATGAGCAGATTATGCTTATTTTCCAACGTTGAGTCAACGGGATTTTTTTACGCTCAACCAGTCATCTAACGCTGACGGAAAGATGGTTGATTTTTTCATCCCTCTTGCAAGAAGAAAATCATAACGTACAATGCAATCAATTGGCAGTCTGTGGTTTACCGTTCACGTAACGAAATCGAAAAACTACATTTTTTTCTGCGCGTGGTTACGAACATTTCTACCGAAACGCCGGCGGTTCGAGTGTCATTAACGTTTTGCCCGCATCCCGGTACTGCACACGCCGGCGGCTGTACTCCGTTAGAAACGCCCTCTTCACCAACTCAAAACTCAACACCTCCGCCGCTTGAGAACGCTCTGACGCAAACAAAAAACCTTCCGAAAGCGGAGGTATCACAAGCAACTCGCCGCCCCGATAACGAATGCCCGGCTCCTTGCGGTAATTCTCCAACAAAGTATGAAAATGATTGACCTGCTCCTTGTCCGTCCACTCTATTTCGACCGCCTGCGTCTCCGGCGGACAAACAATATAACCGCTCTCAAGCGATACCGGCTGCGGCGGAATTATCGTTACATTTTTCAACGTCTTAAAATGAGGAACAGCAATCAAAATGTTTTTCGGCATTCGCACAAACCGGGCATCAATCGACACGTCTGCCCCCTTCTCCTTGAACGTGAGAGTTGCATTGACCGTCCCGAATTCCGTTCGGGCATTGATAATTTCAACCTTTTGATTTGCCTTATCCCAGCACGGCGAAATCACGGAAAACAAGTAGAGCGACCGTTCGCTGCCGTTCAAACCGGCATAGCCGCCGTATTCCCGAACCAGTGCATTGCGGATTAAAAGCGAAGTCTTTGCCGCTGCCCAAGCGTGCGGTCCCGGTATCGGCGCAGGGTCGCGGTCGCCCCAAGGGTCAACCATATTTTCAAAGCCCTCGTGCGTAGAACCGTTATGAAGCAGGATATGATACAAATCATACAACGCCGTTATCTGGTCGTTGACAGCAATATGCTGATTCGTTAAATTCGTTGTGGCATATTGATGTAAATGCTGACCGTTGCGGTACGTCAACACTCCTTCGCGGAATTTATTTTTACGGATATGCGTCAACGTTCCTTTGACTTTGAAATCATTGACCGCCAGCGTTTCCGTCGGATACACAAGCAGCATATTTTCCCAATCCTGATTTGTGCGGTATTCAGCCCAGCCGGTCTCTCTGCCGGACTTGAACGGATACAGACCGGTCGGAACGTAACCGTCCGCTGCCGCACTCTGTTCAATCGCCAGCAGCACCGATTTCCGATACGAATGTTCCAGCGTCCGCCATTGACGGGCAAGGTCTTTCAAGTCCAAATACTCCGCATACAGAACAGCACTCCGCAGAGCAAGCAAACACCATAAATTATGACTCGTGTAATAGCCCTGTATCATTTCTGCATCGAACGTTGACGAAGGACGTACCAAACCGTTGGGCTGTTTTTGGTGGTCGTTTGCGATTAACCCGACGGCTTTTTGTACGGTATCAAGCACTTCCTGCGCCAGCGGTTTGTTATCGTGATAGAGAAAATGATTGCAGATGCTGTACAAAGCCTGTCCGTGCGAAGTCATAATTTCCTTGTTATGACTCACGCTGGAGTCAACGAAGAGACCTTCTTTGTTCACCGACTTTTTGAGCCAATCGAAATTCACTTCAATGAACTCCGGCAGACCGGCAGCGTCATAAATCAAACGCATATCAACGAAGTCGTTAAAGAAGATTCCGTCATACGGCAAGCCGCTGCCCTGCCGTTGTACATTGTTGCCGTGCGTCCGCGTTGCCAATATCAAATGCACGAGACCGGCTTTGTACGAATCGTTCACACGCTTTTCAGGAATCGCAAAATAACCGCCGCCTTCGATTGTTTTCGTCCAGAAATCGGCGCACGCAGACCGGTAATCGTTGTAGTCCGCCTTTCGTAATTTTTCGATAAATGCCGTCTCGCTTTTCGCAACAGAGCGGCGGGGATATTTTAACGTGATTTCGTATTCTTCGTTGGGTGGTAAAACGGGAGAATACGACACGATTCCAACGCCGGTATCTTCACTAATCGGATGATTCTTTGACGAAAACGGAGCCGTGTACGGCGTATCCTTCACGGCAAACAGGGCGGGCTGTCCGCTGAATTGATAGACAATTTTATTGCCGCGTTCAAATTCGCTGCCTTCAAATTGATAGAGAGATTCCTTGTTGAACGCCGGTTTGCCCAAGCGGTGGTCAACGCCGCTGGCGCGAATTGCCGCCCCGAAATGAACCGGCTTCTTTTCCGGCGACAGGTTTTTTATTTTGATTTTGACGAATTGTACGGAGTTGTCTGCTCCTTCGTCTTGCAGAGCAAAGCCGAACGTTTCGATGCTGTATTGAATTTGCTCTTCTGTCCAATCGTATTGGACAATCGGAATCCAGCCTTGGTAAAATGTTTTCTGTGCTGCGAACAGCGGTTTTTGTTTTTCGCCGTAAAAGAAGAACAACTCGGAATCCCGTGTGTAGATAGCCCCGTCGAATGTAACCTGGACGGGCGACGGAGTGAAGGGAACGCCGATGACGGTTGTATTTTTTGGTGTGTACGACCATTCTTTTGCCGGATTATCGGCATCGGCAGCAACCATATTGATGGAGAAGGCACCGTTGATGGCAGCGTAATCGGCTTGCATAACATTTGCCGTATTCTCCTGCGAAAAGGCAGAAACGTTCAAACAAACAGCAGCACAAAGGGCGAGCAGGGTATTTCTCATCGTATTATAAATTGTAACGAAAAGTAACAGGTTGAGATGCAATGCAAACAACCGAACCGTCTATTTGACCAGTCCCATCTCTATTAACTGAATCATTATATCGGTAACGAGTTCGCTGGTGTAGGGACTGTTCCTGCCGCGAGTAAAATCAAAGTTGCCTTTCCGCTCCAGCCACGGGTCGCATATCGCCTCATAAACCGCTCCTTTATACGCTCCCTCCGTGATTTGCGTAAAGAAAACGTTCTGCATCACTCTGTCCCGCAATTGCGCAAAGAGCGGATTTTGCGTTGCTTTAAATAATTTGTCCAAACACTGCACCTTCCTATTTCCGTAACAATAAACAGAATATTGATTGTAATGCTGCTGCTCACTATGCGCACATTGCGTCGGCTTCGTAACCCAACTCAATTGCTTCGGACACCAAAACAACAACGCTAAATAAGCATTTGCCGCCGCGTGTTCCAACGCCTCCGCATCTTTTGTCCGCTCATACTTGTCAAGCCAATATTCCACGACCGCATACAAACTGTCCTGCTCGAAATCTTCCGGCGGCAAATCAGGATGCATTCCCGTGTACCAAAAACGGTTCTCGACCTTCTCCCGCATAAACTTCTCCGCCTCCTCTGCCTTTTTCAAATATAAATCATTGCCCGTAATTTTCGCAATAATCGGCAGAGCATCCATCGTCCGTCCGCTCACAACGCTTTGCGATTTGCCCGGCTTCCAAGAAACACCGTAAGTCGAATCGGAGTCGATATGCACACATTGCGGAAAACCGCCGTCTTCGTTCTGCTGCTTCATACACCAATCCAGCGACTTCATCGCTGCATCATACCACTCTTTTTTGTCAATGCCTTCCTTCTCCTTCACCTTCTGCCACGTCTGCAAAATGTATCGGGCAGCCCAAACGTTAATATCTATTTTATAGCCGTTGTGTCCCCAATCCCAAGAGCAAAACTGTCCTGTCTTTTGTTCCGGTCTGCCGCCCCGGTCTTTGATGTTGTACGAGGTATGAAAAAACCCTTCAGACGTTTGACCTTTGATGGTGAAGTCAATCTGTTCAAACGCTATGTCCCGCCAAACTTTATCACCGTTGAGACAGTACGTTAAATACTCGTAATAAGCAATGTACGGATTGTTACCGACGTAAATAAACGGCGTACCGGCGTGATGTTCGTAACCCTTGCCGGCATTGTAAATCGGCATTGCTTTACGTCCTGTAACACTTAAATCAAATGCTTCCTGCGGCGTGCGGACTTGGAGCGGTTCGACTTTGTAATCGACTGCCTGCATCCAGTTTTTGACGATGTTGGTAATCGTTGTTGTGAACGTGCCGGTATCGTCGAGAAATAATTGTAATGGCATTTCATAATCAACGCACGCCGAAAGTTTTCCTGCGCAATGAAAGAAAATCGGCGGCATCTTTTTGTTATCGAAGAGGAACCGGGTACCGCCTGTCCACGATGTCGGATTCAGATAATCCGAACGGCTGTCGATGGCGAACAAAACGGTCATTGACAGGTCATTTTTGTAGAGCAATGTACCCGGCACGCCGCAATACCGCATCGGATTGAGATCGAGGCGTTCGCTGTTTCCGGCGAAGGGATACATTTGTACCCGCCAATCTTCGCTGGCGTTAATGTTACAAAAATGAGTTCCGATTTCCCAGCCGTGTACGTCTTTGGCAACTTTCCACGAGGGCGTGAGCGAAATGACCGGCTTGTCTTTGTCGACGGCTATTTTGTAACGAAAAGTGAGCGGAACGTTGTAGAGTTTCGTTTCTCCGGTGAATTCGGCAGTTTGTTCGTCAATTTTTTTCGCTTCATTTGCCCCGATACCGAAACTTTCGCCTGTTTGGACATTTCGCGGATAGAGCAGGCAGCCGAGCGGATTGCCGACGGGTTTGTTATGGTACGTGATAGTATCGAGTACCCAGCCGGTGCAGCCCTGTTTTGTTGTATTGTTTTTCAGCGTAACTTTTACGCCAGCATTGTTGGAGAGCGTGATGTCTTCTGCCTGTACGGAGACGGCAAAAACGCAAAACAGAACGGAAAAGGCAATGTGTCTCATCGGTTATTGATAGCAAAGTTAAAGGCTCAATGAACACATTCTAACACGTTGGGGACGAAACTTCAACGCAATTTACGGAAACGATACCATACGCCGCGCAACGAATCGCCGCCAAAGGCACGAGCCGTTTTGGTTGCGATTTCGGCTCTTCAAAAATACTATGTCCGCAATTGAAACGGTAAGCCGACACTATCAAACCAAACGGCGTGATGAGACATTCACGAAAGAATAAAAAAAGAATATGCGTCCCCTAAACCAATTTGCGCAAAATATTTTCAATATCGCTTGCCGTCAGCGTTTTAGGATTGCCCGACATACTCGCCCCCTGCGAATCCGCCGCCAGTGCCGGTATCAAGTCCGCACTCACACCGGCTTCAGTCAACGTTTTCGGCATCATCAGTATTTCGCAAACCTCCTCTATCTTACTTATTAATTGTTCCGCTGCCGCTTCGTCTGAAACGCGATTGCCGCTGGAATTTGTCGAACCGATAACGAGCCGCCCGAGTTTCGCATAGCGATCCAAACAAACATCGGCATTTGTCCGCAGAGTTATCGGCAGGAGCAGCGAACACGCCGTCCCGTGCGGTATCCGGCAGTGCGTACCTAATGCCGGTGCAATACCGTGTGCCATTCCCAAACCGGCATTCGCCAACGCTATCCCCGAAAGCAAAGCAGCGTGCATTATTGCCGAACGCTCTGCGAGGATTTCTTTCTCTCCCCAATCAATGAGTGCTGTTTTGCCGAGAACAGTCAACGCTTTCACTGCCGCCGGCAACGCTTGTTCCACAAGCGCATCAGTTACCGGCTGATGTTTTTTGCTGACGTAACTTTCTAACAGTTGTGTTACCGCATCCATACCGGCAGCAGCCGTGATTTTCGGCGGACAAAACATTGTCAATTCCGGGTCGGCAACCACCAAACTCGGCATCAACGCATTGTCCCGAAGACTTTTCTTAAACGGCGGGTCGTACGAGGCGATGACGGCGTTTTTTGTCGCTTCTGCCCCGGTACCGGCGGTCGTTGGAACAGCAACAATCGGCAGAGGCAACTGTTTTAATGTCAAACCGCTGCCGACACCTTCGAGATAGTCTTTGACAGAAAAGGTTTTATTGGAATTCGGCTTCTGCGGCAATAAAGCGGCAACAGTTTTGGCAAGGTCAATCGCCGAACCGCCGCCGAAACCGATGACGAAATCGCCGGGCATAAACGAACTCCGAAGCCGGTCAACGAGATCGTCCGCATCCGATACCTCCGGTTCGTGTGTAATGGTCTGTGTACTTAAAATGGAGATGCCGGACTCTTCAAGATTGGCAATGATTTCACGCAGCAAACCGTTTTGTTCAAGCGTTCGGGAACCGCAAACAATGACCGCCCGAAGCCCCAGCGGTCTGGACAAAGCCCCGATGTCCCGGCGTTTACCGACCCCAAAAACAACACGCTTCGGAAATACGAGTTCGTAGGACATTTTGATTGATAATAGGGCGTGTGGACGTTAAATCTACACAAGTCTTATCGTCCTAATTATACCGGTTTCTGCTTGAAGGGGACAGAGAGACTGAACCAATTACAAGAGCAGGGAGTACAAGCCCCGCGATGATTGTAGGGAAACATCAGACCTATTCGATAACTGCCCAATTTTCAGTTACCGAACAAGCCGAATAAAAAAACCGTGTCTTTGTGCTTCCGCGGTTTTTAGAAGTACCCCGCGAAGCTGTTTTGCTAACTGTTGCGTTTCCTTTTTTTGCTCTTTTCGTTATTCTGCCGGTTTTGTCACCTTTAGGTCGAAACGTTTGGGTCCGCCTTTTTTTACCTCAAACGCAAAAGGCGAATTCTTGCGGGAACAAAATTCACTCGACACCCGGCGTACAATACCGCCCTCTTCGGTCGAATCGTGAACATTCGATAACCAAACCGTGTACTGACCCGGCGGAATTCCCTGCACTTTCTTTTCCCCGCCGGTCTTGTAATTGCCGTTGGTAAACGTGGACGAATAACTCCCCTTGTCAGAGTCGAAATGAATAATCCCGTGTCTGACCGGCGAACCATCGTCCTCATAAGTAACCGTCCCCTTGATAAGGATACGGTTAGAACAGCCGGCGGTAAGCAACGCTAAAAATAGCGTGAGAATTATGTAATGTTTCATTGTAATAGGTAATAAGTAGTTAGTGATGCGTGGCGAGCAGCAAGTTTAGCCCCTGCATCATAGATGCGGGGAAGTGAGCGGCGAATCATCCGTTGCGACCGCAGGTCGAATGACTCGCCACTCACAACACACCACTCGTCACTATTTCCTTACGGCATCGCTGCGGGGACACCGTCGTCGGCTTGCCCCAGCGCATACAAAATGTTACTGCTGGTCTCCACACTGAACGAATGAACCGAACCGTCGCCGGCAACGAAATTCACTACGCCCGTATGAGCAGAACCGAATAAGTACGCATCCGCAGGGTCAATCTTGTTGATATCAGGATAGGCAACATCAGTGGACTGGTCTGTCCAGTTATTGCAGCGGTCATCCTGCGGACCGCGAGCCAATTCCGTTGTCGGTCCCATCAGCCTTCCAATGTTCGCATACTGCTGGGCGGGAAAGTATGTACCGCTGTTAGCTTTATCTTCCGCTGTTCCGAACGCACCGATACCGCCGTTCCATTTGACCAGGTGACTCGGCGACATCGGCGGGTCAAGTGCATATTGCGGAATGTGTTTCTCGCCCATCACAATAGTGTTGCTTGACCCGTCTATCCAGTAACCGAAATTATCGCGACAACCCCAGGAACTGAAATTACCTGCCGAATTCTCCCAATAGTTGCATCCCGAACCTCTGATTGCATCGAGACCCGTTGGAACATAAGTTGAATCGAACTGAATGTCCGCAGCACGCAAAGCACCATTGAACTGGTCTAACTTGCTCCAACAGTCTGTGGCAGCACCGCTGCCGCCGTAAGCATCATTCGGCAGCCCGACGGCAGTGTAATCGTAGGCATACAGCATATCCTTGTCGTCGTCCGCAACGCCCGTGCTAGCAGGTGCTGTTCCGTACTTAGCCAATGCTCCCAACGGCGGGTCGGACATTACTTTGTTCCAGTCGCGGGTGATGATTGCCGCATACGCACAGGTGGGACCGCAGGAATGCGGCCAGTACTCGTTTCCTGTCCAGATGGGTTCTCCAGCAGCATTTTTGGGATTACCGATGAATTTTTTACTTGTCCGGCTGGGACATTGCCAGGCGGTAATACTGCTGAACAGTTCCTGTGTTTCTGTCGGCAGGGCATCCATATAGCGTCCGCCGAAATAAAAGTTGGGAAAGTTCAGCAAGCCTTTCATTCTTAATTCACCGGCTCTGGCACCGGTCATTCCTCCTGCACCGTCGCCGACGTAAATGTTTGTTGCGGAGAGGGGGCTGGGGGAGTTCAGGATTTCCGCCAGTGCGTTCTGTTCCATATAGGGGAGCAGATAGAGTTGGATACCGCCTTTATTCATAACGGCGATGGGCGGCAGCCCGTTTCGGGAGTCAGCAAACGTATGGAT
>JAITOZ010000175.1 GCA_031289675.1 Planctomycetaceae bacterium | reverse complement strand
TCTCTCTCTCTTACACTTACGTGAGGTCAATTTTGCAGCACTTTGCTGCGCTAACAGAAACGTAAACATAGCATTCTCCTTTTCAAAAGGCAGTTTCTCGCAGAGGCACAGTACCCCCGCTGTCACCAGAATTGTAACCTATCAACAGACAAATGTCAAGCGAAATCTGGAATTTTTTTTGCTTTTTTTGACAATAAGGTTTTGAACATCAGGTTTTCCTTTGTCCGAAACCCTTATTTTTCTCCGGTACCCTTAATAGCACGGGTTGCCATTCATTGCTTTCCCTTATTTGTCAATTAAGGGAATAAGGGTAAGAGTTTGGAGACGTATTACTATTAAGGGGGCGGAAAAGGAAAATAAGGTTTTCTTTTTTCCTTCCTGTTTCTCTCTTTGGTTTCCGTCATTTCGGCGCAATATCCGAAAGAAGCAATTATCAATCCCTATCCGCTGCCCGTTGTTGAACGGACGTTTCCTTCTTCATCACGCAACAGGGCATTTAAGCAAGTATCGGTACGACTTCAGGATTCCCGTTTTGACGGCAGTTTCCTGTGCAGCGGAGTGCCTCTTGAGACTTGGTCGTCAATTTTTCGTACGAAAAAGGCGAAAAAGGCATAGCTGGCAGTTAGTTGCGGAGTGACGGACGGCGAGTTTGTTAATATCAGTTTGTTAATATCAAATTACCCGTCGTTTCCTTGTACCGCTATGAGCGGTTCGGTTCCCGTCTCCGGCGAAAAACGGGCAAAACAAAAGTCGTCAATAAGATTATGCCCCAGTACCGTACGGTTGGCGGGCGGTGTCAATGACCGGTAAATCAGGAACTGCTCCTTACCAAGTTGCACACGGTATCCGGCGGCTTTATCGTCCGGCACGCGCTGCCGGTCTTCGCCGACCGTCAGGTGCCGCCAAAAATGTTGTCTGCCGAATCTTTGAGCATCCAAGTCAAAAAACAGCGGAGCAAACAACGATACGCCTGCTGTTTGCTCACGAAGAACAATTTGCGAATTTTCGTTCGTTAATGTTCCGCCGATGCAGAATTGCGCTGCGCAAAATTTTGCAGAATCAGCAGAGTTTGCCGCCGCACCGCAGGGTAATGCCAGCGGTAAAAGCCGATATTTCGTTTTTTTCGAGTAATGCAGCACCGTTTGGTACGATATGCCCGGCGGCTTGCTGCCTGCCGTACCGGTGTACAACACAGTATCACCAAGCAGCATTACCTTGTCTTTACGGTCAAGGAGAACGAACCGCTGCAAGCGGTAATCATCGTCCAACAGTAAATCGTATTCCCGATAATCGCATTGTTTTGCCCGATGGCTGCAAATTTCCGTCCAATCGCCGGCAGGTTTCAACGTTTTTTTTCCCGCCTGAACGTCAAACGTCCAAAGACCGAAAAGAAAAGGCTCGCTCTGAACGGAAATATCAAGGATAATCCCCTGTTCGCCGGCACTTTGGTAATCAAGAGAAGCGGAAAAAAAAAGCATACAGCAGTGGTGAGTGACGAGTGGTTAGCGGCGGGTCAATACAGCAGCGAAAACTTGACACTCACCGCAGAACAATGACTTTGTTCTTTTGACAAAAAAATCAAAACGGACACGGTACATTACGGCGAGATGGACTTCTGATATTCCTTTTCAACCGTTTCGGGAGAGACTTCACCGTCCCAGACGGCAACGCGGAAGTTGAACGTCATTGTTTCCTTCGGCTGCATCTGCCGGGGTTCGCGGTGAAAGTTCATACTGATACCAATGTACTTAAAATGAGCGACCCTATCCCCCATCGTGAACGCTAATGTCGGCACAGGATTTTTCGGATTCCCGAAAACAGCAACGGTTACTGATTCGCCGTGCAACTTCGCCGTACATGCCGTCCAATGACACGGAGTCAGCCGCTCATCGCCTCTCACAAGAGTACCTTCGTTTTTGCCGGTGCTGTTAAAAAATACGCCCTGTTTGTCCATTGATTGGTCAAAACGGATTCCCAAACCGTAATAATGATGTGCGCTCTTGTCAAAGTCAACCGGCGGGTCGTTCGGTAAATCTGTCGGATGTTTCAAAACACTCTGCCAATCAAGCAGCGTTACTTCAGGACTTCCCGTAACAGAAATCGTCCGGTCTTCTTTGAGCAGCACTTTACCGGCCGCATTTTGCCAGACAAGACCGCTTTTCAGAGATGACGGCTGCACAGCAATGTCATTCGTTATTTCTTTACCGGCATTGGAGATTTCTTCCCAAAAGTTTGTGCCGTTGACCGCCAGAGCGAACATTAAAGCGTGATGGTGCTTATGGTCGTGCGGAGCATCCCGCAATATATTTTTCCCCGACGGTGTCCGCAGCGTTACGATGTACGGCTTGTACGGCGCATCGGCATAGCGGTATTCGGCAATCAGTTTGCCGTCCGATTTTAGTTCGGTGTAAACCGGCGAAGGAGCCGCTGCGGACAAAGTGTCGTCGCCGAAAGTGCTGCCGCACAGCAGCATCGAAAGAACAAGGAAGAGCGGGCTGTGTTTCATTTTTCTGGCGTGTTTCAATTTTCTGAATAGCGGAAAGTATCGTAACCGCCGCGAATTCTATCACTCCGGCAAAATTTGTCAACCGGCATACGGACTGTTTCACAGGAAAAGGAATAGACTTGTTCCACAACCGGTTAAACGCTGCAATTTTCCCGATTCTACGCCGTTTCATTAGACTTGTTGCGTAACTTATAATCCGTTATTGGCGTTGATAATACCGGCGATTAGGGTCATTTTTGCGAGATGAGTCGTTCGCCGGTTGCGGAAGGGATGTGCCATTATCTTGAACATTTTTATTCTTGCGTTCACCCATTCTATCGGAACCCGACGACGGGACTTTCGCTTACATCAACGATGACATATCAAGTATTAGACTTGTTCCCTAACCGTTTTTTTAATCGCGAAGGCGCGAAGACTGTAGAGTTTTTTCTACGTTCTTTTCCTATTCTTCGTTTTCTTTGCGCCTTCGCGATTATCATTTTCCTTTTTCATCTTGCGGTTTACGCCG
>JAITOZ010000153.1 GCA_031289675.1 Planctomycetaceae bacterium | reverse complement strand
GACGCAGGTTACCGTTGAGATACATCACTCTGCTTGCGATGCTGCCGGAGCATTCCGGTTTATCGAGGACATCTTTTGTCAATATGCACGGCAGCAAGGAACGCTTGATACCGATGTGCGGCGGGAAGAAGTCAAGGCGGAATTGCTGAATCGGCGGGGAAAATACGGATTGACACCGGCAGCGTGGCTGCGTATTTTTCCGAAACAATTTTGGGGGCTGACACGGGCTTGGATGTTCTTCTTTAACCGTGTCCGTCCGCTTATTCCCGTCAAAGTGCTTCTTGATGCGCCAAAGCCGCACCGTTTGTTTCCGGCAGCCGTCAGTAAAGTTTTTGACGAACAAGAAACGCGGCAGATACACAGACGGACAAGAGATGCCGGCTTGACGTTAAATGATGCCGCTCTTGCTGCAACTTTTCTTTCGATGAAAAACTTCGATACCTGCAATGCGGCAGCGTCGGCTCATCAAGCAGCGCAGGCGGGATACTGGCGGATTGCGGTTCCAACGAATCTTCGGACGGACGGAGACCGGTTGATGCCGGCGGCAAACATTGTCAGTATGGTGTTCATTGACCGCAAGACGTATAAAATAACGGATACGGAAGCGTTTCGGTGCGGAATTCATCGGGAAATGCAGTACATTAAGCGGTGTCATCTCGGTTTAGCATTGATACACGGGCTTCGGATTTACCGGTGTCTCTTCGGCAATTTTACGAAAATGATACGCAGGGATAAGTGCTGGACGACGGCAACGGTTTCTAATATCGGCGTTCTTTTTGATAAATTACCGTTCCCAAAAAAAGACGGCAGGATTCAACTCGGCGATAATTTGGAATTGTTCTCGGTCTCTTCGGTGCCGCCGATTCGTCCGCAGACGCTGCTCGGCGTTTGTGTTTTAACGTATGCGAACCGGATGTCGGTGTGCGTACATTATGACACGGCGGTGTTGACGCAGAGTGAAGCCGAAAAACTGCTCGCCGGCATCGTGAATAAAATGGCGGACTGACCGGCTTAATTTTTCCTCTCCCTTTGCTGTGTCCGGCGGACTCCCCCAATTTTTTTATCGTTGCCTATTGAATGTCTTTATGAATCCGCTAGAATCTTTCCAGCCGTCTTTCGTCGGCGGTGATATGTAAGGCGTTAAAAAATATCTGTTAGAGAAATGTTTGAAGTTATCCCCGGAATCCTTTTTGTTTGTTACGGATACGCTGTACCGCTCGTCATTTATGCGGCAATGTACGGTATCCGCTGGAAAGAAGGGCTTTGGGGGAACCTCGTTTCAGCTGGCTGTGTGTGGTTTGCCGCACTGATTGCCGCCGGCTGGTGGGAAGATGTCTCCTATCTGCTTTGCTTTCAACTTCCCGGCTGGATGTTTTATGCCGACAGTGTTGCTCTGTGGCTGATATTTCTCCTAGCACTGATTATTTTGGACGGCTGTACACGGGCAATGTCGGGAGTAAAAGTGTATTTTGCAGACGGTCTGGAAAAGGCGGGAAACGGTGTTGCCATTTTTATTTTGGCAACGTCGCTCTACGGATTTTTTCTTTTTGCCGAAGATATGTCGCCCGTCGGTGCCGTTATCAACTTTGAATCTCTAACGGCAGAAGCACCGCAGGATACGCTTTTCGTCAAAACACTGCGGCTTTTGTCGGCAGGCAATTTGTCCTCATTCACAAAACCGGTGCAATTCGATACGTATCAGGATTTCCGGCAGGGACAACTGATGCGCCGGCAGGCAATTATGTTTTATGCCGCAAATCCCGGCGAAAAAATGCCGTCAGAACCTCCGCCGCTGAGAAAACACGCAATTGATGATATAATAAGGTAATAGTACAACAGATGTCCGCACAACTCGCAGAGAACATAGATTGGGTTGGTTATGTCGATTGGAACGTTCGGGACTTTCATAGTTTCGATACGTTCCGCGGAGCCACCTACAATTCGTACCTGATTCGGGATACGAAAACCGCCGTTATTGATGCCGTCAAAGCACCTTACAGCAGTCAGTTGCTGCAAAACATTGCTGAAAAAACGGCATTGGAGAAGATTGATTACGTTGTTTGTAATCACGCCGAACCCGACCACGCCGGCGGACTTGCGGCGTTGTTGACGGCATTGCCGAATGCAGTGCTTTTGTGTAACAAAAAATGTCTGGAATCTCTTGCCGGTTATTTCGACATCAGCCGTTGGAAGATACAAATTATTACGCCGGACGATAAAATTCCGCTTGGAAAATTTTCGTTACAATTTATCAATACGCCGATGGTGCATTGGCCCGAGTCAATGTTCACATACATTCCCGAAGAACAGATTTTGTTTTCGATGGATGCGTTCGGACAGCACTTGGCAACATCAGAGCGTTTCGATGACCAGTACGATTTATCCGTCATTATGCAGGAGGCGAAGGCGTATTATGCCAATATCGTAACGCCGTACAGCAAGCAGGTACAGCGGACGCTTGAAGCGGCATCCTCGCTGCCCGTCAGGATGATTGCGCCTTCGCACGGATTGATTTGGCGTAAGAACATCGGCAGGATTGTTGAAGCGTACAAAGATTGGGCTGGCGGAAAATATGTCCCGAAAGTGTTGATTGTGTTCGACTCGATGTGGGACAGTACGGCGGCATTGGCTCAAGGCGTTCTTGATGGGGCGATGTCCGAATCGGATGAAGTTGATGTTCAACTGATGCACGTTCGGAAGACTTCGATGACGCGTATTGCAGCGGAAATGCTTGATGCGGCGGCAGTTGCGCTGGGTTCGGCAACACTGAATATGCAAATGATGCCGCAGATGGGCGGTTTGTTGACTTATTTGAGCGGACTGAAATTTGCACCGAAAAAAGCGGCGGCATTCGGCTCCTACGGCTGGGCGCAAGCCGGTGTTATTTTGCTTGAAAAATGGATTGAGGAAACCGGCTGGACAAAGGCAGCGGATTCTGTTTCGTCACAGTTCCGTCCGAAGCCGGAAGACATCGAAAAAGCAAGAGAGGCGGGCAAATTGTTGTCCCGTGCGGCGTTAGCGGGTGTTGTGTCAAAATAAGGGTTGTAACCTGCCGGCGCGTCGCAGAAGGGAGTGAAAGTTTCCCGCAAAGTCAAGCCCTGAGCGAACGCCGTCTTGGCAACAAAGACTGAACTGTCCTATCTCAATCTCAACGGGTTATTTTTACAGGCGTACCGCCTTCGCTGGTCTCCAGAACAATGAGATAGCCGAAAGTGCAGTATGATGAAACTTCCGGTTATGTAAGGTGCATTCTTCTCTCGCAACGTTTTTGCGCTGTTATGTGTTACAAAATCACCGCTACGTTATGTCGGCGGCAAATGCAAGCGGACTCTAACTTTTTCAACTCCTTGATTCCCATTTCCCGCTCATACGACTGTTTTTTTCGCTGTCATTAACTTGTACATCGGCTCGCTTATCGTTTTGGAACTTGCCCTTGTCATCTCATCCGTCAACTGCATATCCAGTTGTCCTTGAAAAATTTCTTCGGCACGTCCGCCGTGAAAGTACGGATTCTTCTCCTGCGTTGCCCGCATCGACTTCAACATCTGTCCAAACAGCGTTTGACCGACAAACTGGTGAAGTAATTCCCGAAAACGCGGGTCTTCTGTCGTGCCGGAAGTGACGGTGTCTTCTAACACAGGTTCCGGCTTTTGCGGGTCGGCAACAATCTTATCCAAGCGGGTCGCAACACTGCCGTCTGAGCGTTGATAGGAATCCAATTCAGCCGTCAGTGCCGGTTGACGTACATCAGACGGCGCATAAGACCTCGCCGCATAAGATGCCGAAAACGCCGTGTTCGTATAGATAGTGTTCATTTTATTAAATTGATAATAGAGAAAGTTACTCGACAAAAACGACTTCGCCGATGATTGCTCCCTGTGCTTTGAGAATTTTGATGATTTCGATAACGTCCTGCGGCGCAGCACGGAGAGCATCAAGCGAAGCCTGTAGCGACTTTAACTTCATATTCGTTACATTTTCTCCGTTCATCTGCCGTAATTTTAGGGGTGTATCAATATCGACAAATTGACGCGGCATCTGTTCCTGCTCGCCAGGCTGCAACACCGGCGGAATTTCAGCAACGAAATTCCGGTGTGTTACCAGTGTCGGCTTCACCTCAACGTTCTCGTCTATCGCAATCACTCCGACCCGCTCATTGATAGTAACACGCGGCAGAGCCGGACGTTTTTGCAGCACTTCGACAGACATTAATTCGGAAATAAACTCCATCGGATTGGCAAAATACTGCTGCGGAACCCGAACAACAACGAAATGCGAGTCAATCGCCCGTGCAATTCCCTGCTGATTGATTTCGGGGTCGCTGTTAATCGCATCGGCAATATACACCGCCATCCGCGGGTCAGTATGTTCTTTCTTAATCACAAGCGTAACGTTGCCGTCTTTAATGTACGGATTTGTAAAGTCGCCGAACAGCCGGCAGCCGTTTTTAATCCGCCCGACATTCGGCGCACCTTGTTGTTCGATAGTGATTTCACCCCAAGCCATTCCCAGCGTCTGCGTTTGTTCATTGTGCGGAACCGCTGCGGCAAGTGCTGTCGAGGACAACACTCCGCCGGTAAGGCTTTTCGCATTGCCGACCGCCACTGCCGTTGCGTCGAGCCGGTCGCCGTCCCGTCCGCCGTTTGCCGGTATAGTAACGGTAACTTCAACGAGAGCGTTATTTCTGGAAGTGCTGATGCCCTTTTCACCGGCTCCCGCCATCCCGCTGCGTTCAAACTGCCGAAGGATTGCCTGTGCAAGCGGACTGTACGACTTCGGGTCATCGCCGGTGCCGTTCAAGCCGCTGACGATACCGTAGCCGCGAATCGTCGTCGTCTCTTGTCCTTTGATACGAACCAAATCTTCGAGGCGGGGCGATGCAGCGTTGAGTAGACTGCCCGTTGTCAATAATACAACAACGGTGATAAGGAATGGATAATGGATAATGGATAATGGATAATTACTGCTCATTGTTATTGTTCCTCTGATTAAATTGAAAATGGATAATTCCGATACACCCTCAACTTTTACGGTTTTCCGTTTTCTCCGTAATTCTCCATTATCCATTTTCAATTCTCAATTCCGCTAAAACGGTTTCAACTGTTCAATCAGCCGCGTTCCCCACGGACGGCGGGCTGTATCATACACGTTGCCGCTGGGAACTTCTTTGATTTCTAAAGCACTGACTTGCGCCGACTCAATCGTATGGTTCGGCTTAATGTCATCGGGACGAATAATGCCGCCGACGTAAATGACCTTGCCCTCTTCACCGATTTGTGTCGATTGCGTTCCTTCGATAAATAAATTACCGTTGTCCATCACAGACGACACGCGGCAGGCAATTTCAAAATCCAATTTTTCCGTTCGGTCTAATTTACCCTGATTTTGCGTTTTATGGTCGATTTTCCCGCCCAGTGCCGGCAGCGAAGCCGTATCTTGCGACCGCACCGGCAAATTAAAGATACCCGTAATCTTTGACCAATAGGTTATCTCTGCCGATGTTTCGATTTTCTTTTTACGCTGATTATTTGCCGTATTGTTGTACGTCCAGTTGGACTTTACGTGAACCCGAACAATGTCTTCGACATCGTAAACCTTCTGTCTTACCGGTGCCTGATACGTCAGGGATACCTGTGAAATCGGTACCGGCTTGCCGTCCGGTGTCCGCAAAGCCGTAACCCCGCCGATACCGCCGGACTGCGCCGCAGCGGTCTCTGCCGCCGTCAATAACGCAGCAAAGATAAGGAGTTGATAATTGATAATGGAAAAGGAAAAATTGTTTTTCATTGCAATACCTTGTTGTTAAATTGAAAATTGATAATGGAAAATTGATAATGGAGAATTAGGGGACAAATCCAGACCATTACGGTATCCGTTTTCCGATAATTCTCCATTATCAATTTTCAATTCTCAATTAACATAAACTTCACCGGTCTTCGGCGCACAAACCCGGACGAGGTACGTGACCGCTTCGTCCCTGCCTTTCTTGTTTTTGCTGCGGGGAATTAACGCCTTCGGCGCTGCATCTATTTTTTCTACGGTAATCGTGTCGCCTAAAACGCCGTCCTGCAAAGCCGTTGCTTCCGTTCGTACAATAATGCCGTGATTCACAGCCCGGACAGTGATTATTTCCCCTTTGCGTATCAGCACCGGCAACTGTAAAACGCTTTTCGTGAGCGGATTCAATTCCATTACGGCTTTGAGCGTTTCTTTTCCGGCGGCTTCATTGATGTCGATGATAAAATCATCGCCCCTGCCGTTGGAAAACATTGCTGTATCGACTTTTTTCATCATTAAATCATTTTCTGTTACAATATGTCCTCTCGGCAGCGGACGGCGTACAACAACAATTTCCATCGGCAGCCTAATCTCGGCTTCGACACTGACCGTAACATTGGTCTGCATTTTGAGCGTGAATTGCTGTATGCCGAGAAACGGAATACAGCCGCCGGTGATTTCCTTAATCTGTCCGTTTGATGCCAGCACTTTGACTTGGTCGGGAGTCAGTTTCAGCGATATTTCCCACGATTTGTCGATTTTATTCGTAAAGTTCAGATAGATATTTAACGCTTCGGCAACTTGCTTTTCGAGCATTTTCATAAAATTGCCTTCAATTTTCGGTTCGGCTTCGGAATAAACGGCAGGAATAACGTTATGTTGAACATTTGTCTCGATGTAATTTGCCTGCTGAATCACAAACTGTTTCTTTGCCGGTACTGCTGATGCCGTTCCCGATTTACTTGTAACGGTAACTTTGCCGCTGCCGGTAATCCGGTGATGTACACTGCTGATACCGAGTTGCAGAAGCATTGAATGTAATTCCTGGCGGCTGATTATCCGTTCTGTACCTTCCGGCGGAGCGGGAAAGAGAATCGTTTGTTTTAACTCTTCGGCGGATGTTTGTGTTTCAGCGGTTGCTGTAACGATAATATCCGCAACATCGCCGAGTACCACGAGACTTCCGTTCGGAATAACCGGTGCGGACTTGAAACGTATCTCTGCGGCATTTGCCGCTGCGGACAGTGCAGCAATAACCAACAGCATCAAGGCGGTGCGGAATTGATAATTGATAATGGAGAATGGAGAATTATTTTTCATTGTAGTCTTCTTTGTTATTAAATGGAGAATGGAGAATTGGTGTACACACCTAAACCGTTACCGTATCCGTTTTCTGATAATTATCAATTATCCATTCTCAATTACCTTTTGATTCCTATCACTGTTTGCAAAATCTGGTCGCCGGTTTGTGTGGACTTGCTGTTTAATTCGTATGCCCGCTGCGAGGTAATCATATCAATCAATTCGACCACCGGAGCGACGTTCGACATTTCTAAATGCTGCGCTTTCAACATTCCCGTACCGTTAATGCCCGGATTATTGTCCACCGGCGCACCGGAGGATACCGTTTCCCGATACATATTTTCACCGACACGCAGCAAACCCTCGGGATTGATGAACGTTGATAACTCAATCTGACCGATGTTCTGCAATTCCTGCACGTCGCCGTTTTGGGCAACCCACACGATACCGCTGTCATCAATTTGCACTTTTTCCGTGCCGTCAGGTACCGTGATTTGCGGCTCTACCGGTCTGCCGGTCTGCGCACTGCCGACAACCAGCAAGCCGTTGGAGTTCACGTTGAAATTGCCCGCACGGGTGTAAAACAATTCGCCGGTGAACGGGTCTGTGCATCGATAAAAACCTTCACCGGCAATCGCCACATCTAAATCTCTGCCCGTTTCGGTAATCGAACCGAGCGAAAAGTCAGATTGAACACTTGTAACACGGGTACCGACACCGATGGCAATTCCCGTTGCCGTAAATTCGCCGTTAATGTCCTGCGAACCCGGATAGCGGAGATTGTCGTAATATAAATCCTCGAAATTGCAGCGTTGTTTCTTATACGCTGTCGTTTCTACGTTCGCCAGATTATTGGAAATCGTGTTGAGTTTTTTCTCCATACCCAACATTCCCGTACCGGATGTGTAAATCGTTTGAAAAGGCATTGTTATTTTGGGGGTTAAGTTATCGGATTATTCCGGCTTTTAATAACGTCCGGCAGCGTTTTTTAATTGATAATGGAGAATTGCAGAGCGGATATTATCATAGTTTGCCGTAATGCTTTTCCGGCATATCCCCATTTTCAATTTTCAATTCTCAATTCTCAATTCTCAATTCCTCACGCAACCCGCAGCACTTGACTTATCAAAGCACTGGTTGCTTCGTCTTGAGTGTGCATCATATTGACGTTTGTTTCGACGGCACGGGATGCAACTATCATTTCTATCATTTCCGTTGAGGGGTTCGTGGCAGACATTTCGAGGTGTCCCGACCGGATTGCCGGTCTTTCGGCATCGGGAATATCCGCATAACCGAGTTCCCCCGGCGGTACGTCGTGAAAGCGGTACACGTTTTCGCCGACTTTGACCATATTTTTCAGGTTGTCCGGCTTGACGAGGGCAATCTGTTGCAGCCGTCCTACGCCGACATCGTGCAGCACGCCGTCATCGGTGATGTGCCAGGTTTTGCTGTTAGGGTCGGGCAGGTTAACGGCTTCGCCGTCAATGTCGAGGAGTTGGAACCGGCTGCGTCCCCATTCGGAAACGAAAGTGCCGTTGCGGTCGGTTTGAAAGTTGCCGGCGCGGGTCAAAAATTCCTCTCCATTGGCTAAATCCCTGACACGAAACCAAGCGTCGCCTTCGATAGCGAGGTCGTTTTTGTTTTCGGTCGGCATTATCGGTCCCTGCTTGAATTCGGTATGTGTCCCAATAGTGTGAACGCCTCCGCCGATGTCCGTCATTAAGCCGGTACCGAAGTCGATTTCGCCGATGGCAACGGATTCGCTGTGCCGAGCCATTTGGAGAGCGACTTCCCGTTTGAAGCCGGGCGTTTCAAGGTTTGCGATGTTATTCGCAATCGTCTGCATCCGGTATTCCTGGGACATAGCACCTTCGGACGAAATGTACAAGCCGTAGGACATTTTTTGCTGGGGGAAACGGTTTTTTTAGGGGGTAATGCGGGCTTTAGCCCAATCCTCGTTATTGCTAAATCGTCTTTTCTGATTAAAAGGATTAGTTAAAATACAGAAAATTTTCCGATTACGAAGATTATTTGGATTATGCCGATTATTGAAGAAAAGAACTCCGCCTTTCGATTTGTTTTGTACAGGGTTACAAAGGCGCAGGAGGTAAAACTGCGAGCGGTAAGTTTTACCATTAACCCTGTGAGGGGGGTATCCTGCACTATAGCAGTCCCGCTAATGCGATAAAAAACCGTTATAAGGCTTGCAACCTTGGCAAGACTTTGGTGCCGAGAAACTCTTGCTTATAGGACTTGCGCCATAATGCTATACGCTTTACCGCCCTATCGGGCTAAAACGCAAAGCGCATTGAAAACTCTCACCCCATTTCCCGCTACCTTTCCCCATAACGTTCTTCTTCGATCTGTTCCAGTGTTTTCCCGGCAGTATTCGGGCAGAAGATTGTTCCGATGAGCATACTGATTGCGGCAAACGTTACGAGAATCCCGGCAGCGATTCCCATTCCTTCGCCGTGTTTGCCGATAATCTGCGGCACGATGAAAAGCCAAATGCTCAAACAACACCGTGCGGCAAAGAACGAAAAGCCTTGTGCCGCTGCCCGGTAACGCGCCGGAAACATTTCCGCCCCCCACATTTGATAAAACGCCTGTTGACCGGAACCGTTGTTAATTCCCATCAAAATGGAACCGGCAACAAAGACCGTCAAGCCGAGATATTCTTTCGGCAAAAGGAACAAGCCCCAAGCGGCAATGTATAAACAGGCAATGATACAGTAAATCAAACGCCGGCTGTATTTATCCGCTAATGTCATAAAGATAAAGAGCGTGGCGAAACAGGAAGTTCCGAACAATAAAGCGGTCAGCACTTGCGAAGTTGTTGTACTGACACCGCCCGCCTTTTCATAGATATACGGCAGCAAACCGCCGCCGGTACCGGCAGCAAGATTCCATACCATATACACACCGATGAGCAAGAAGATTCCCCGCAGGTTGACCGGGTTTGTGAACAAATCCCAGTAACTCGTTTTTTGCCGGACACCGGAAGCGATTAGTTGTTTCTCCTTTTCTTTATTAGCAATCCATTCTTCTGATTCCGGCATCCGAAGCCGCATCAGCCAAACGATAAAGGCAATGACGATGAGATGTCCGAATACTAACCGGTTGCCGAGCAATCCTAAACCAAAATAATTGACAACCGCCGAAAGCAGCAACACGACTGCGGGACCCAACGCCCACATCAGTTGGGCGGTGCCGCAGTGCCTTGCCCGGTTTTCGGCAGGGGCGTTTTCGGCGATGAGCGTCCACGAGGCGGCAACATCCGCTCCCACGGAGAGACCGACGATGATATAACCGGTCAAAAGCATCGGGTAGTTCACGCCGAAGACGATGAAAAGCATCCCGAATATGTAGAAAAGCAAGTCGTAAGTATAAACGAGTTTGCGTCCGTACAAATCGCAGATTCGTCCGCCGATTAATGCCCCGATGGCGGCGGACAGTGCGTTAGAACTGCACGCATTGAGCAGACCGACTCGATTCGTATCCATGCCGAGATAGGCTTCCCAAAGCGTGAGTCCGGCGGCTCCGGCAACAATGGAACCGGCATCAATGTAACTGGTCATTGAGGCGACAATCGTTTTCGTCCAAGTTGAAGGCTGTACTTTGGAGGTACGGGACTGTGTTTTTGAAGTGCTGAAAAAGAACATTTTTTTACCGTCTTATTGGTCTATCTGTAACTTCATTATATCATATACTATGAAGCGCAAGCAACCGTTATCAGAGGAGCCGTTGCCGTTCACTTGAATTATACTGTATTACAGGTACAATAAGCGGCGTTATGCTTGTTAAACTCAATGTTTGTTAAACTCAACGCTTTTTCGCTCATCGGTATCGAGGCTCTTCCCGTACAGGTTGAAGTCGATTGCGCCGAAAGCGAACAAGCAAAAACCATTATTGTCGGTCTGCCCGAAACCGTTGTCAGGGAAAGTGTCTATCGTATTGAGCGGGCTGTCGAGAATTCCAAATACGTCTTTCCTCTCGCCCGAAATATTATCAATCTTGCTCCTGCCGATTTGCCGAAGCAGGCATCTTGTTTTGATTTACCGATAGCCCTTGGCATTCTGACGGCAACAGGGCAAATTTCCGGCGACCGGTTTGGCGGCTGCGCTGTTGTCGGCGAACTGGCTCTCGACGGTTCTCTCCGCAGTGTTAAGGGAGCCTTGCCGATGACGTTAGCAACGAGAGAACTCGGTATCACACAACTGATACTCCCCGCCGAAAATGCCGCAGAAGCCGCCGTTGTCGAGGGACTCAATGTTTTCCCTGTGCGCTCTTTGACCGAAGCCGCCGCCTTTTTGACCGGGCAAATCGATATTGCTGCCGAACCGCCGGTCGATTTGAATGTTTTCGAGGATGTCTCCGCGTACGATGTTGATTTCGCTGATGTCAGAGGACAGGAGACCGCCAAGCGGGCGATGACCATTGCCGCCGCAGGAGGGCATAATCTCCTGATGATTGGACCGCCGGGGACTGGTAAAACGATGTTAGCAAAACGTTTCGCAACGCTGCTGCCGAAGTTATCACTGGAAGAGTCATTGGAAACAACCCGCGTGTTCAGCGTTCTCGGTTATCTGACGAAAGAAAAGCCGCTGATTGCTGTTCGTCCGTTTCGGGAACCGCATCATACGATTAGCGAACCCGGACTTGCCGGCGGAGGTTCGCCGCCGAAGCCCGGTGAAATCAGTTTAGCACACAACGGGATATTGTTTCTTGACGAGTTACCGGAGTTCAGCCGGCAAACGCTTGAAGTGCTGCGTCAGCCGCTCGAAGATGGGTATGTTACGATAGCCCGTGCTGCTCATACAAGCCGGTTTCCCGCAAATTTCATTCTTCTGGCAGCACTTAATCCGTGTCCCTGCGGTTACAGAAACGACCCGCGAAGAGAGTGCCGGTGTTCGTTCAATCAGATTGAACGTTATATGAACCGCATCAGCGGACCGCTGCTTGACCGCATTGACATTCATATCGAAGTGCCGCCGGTGAAATACGAGGAGTTATCGGCTGCCGCACCGGGTGTGTCGAGTGCCGCAATGCGTCAACAGGTTTTAGCAGCACGCAAGTTTCAAAAACAGCGGTTCGCCAGAAGCAAGACAAAAGACAACGCCGAAATGACGCACGGTGAAATCGTAAAGTATTGTGCTTTGAGTGAACAAGGACACTCGTTACTGAAGACAGCGATGGAGGATTTCGGCTTGTCGGGACGGGCGCACGACAAAATACTTCGGATAGCGAGAACGATAGCCGACTTGGAGAGTTTGCCGGACATTACGCCGATGCACCTTTTTGAAGCGGTTACGTACCGAACGCTCGACCGCAAACTTTGGCGGTAAAACTTTGAAAATGATTATGAGCCGGACAATGACATCAGCAAATTGCCTTTGTTCTTTGGTACAAAGTTTCAATTCGCGATTGTGTTGCTTCGATGGACATTCCGCATCTTTTTGTATCCCTTTCTTGTATTTTATGCGGTTCTGCGTTTGCTCTTGAGTTTGGTCGTCAGTCACGTACCGTGCAACGATAAATGTGAGGCAAAGAGCGGCTTTGCTCTCCGTCCTGTCATTTTTATTGCTCTTGACTCCGCCGGACGAAAAAAATACTATGCACCGGGTACTCCTCAAACCGGTTACATAAGGAAAAACGGCAATGAAAAAGCCCGTAAAAACAATACTGTGCTGTTCCTTCGTCCTGCTCGTTAGCGTGCTTACTGCTTGCGCTGCGGATGTTCCCGCTCCCGCTGTCAAAGTTGAAACGCCCGAATTAGCAGCAGAAGTCAACGGTGATAAAATCACCAAAAGGCAACTCGCCGCCGAATGTCTCCTTCTGTACGGACAAGACGTGTTGCAGGATTTAATCGGTAAAACCCTTATCGAAAACGAATGTCTGCGGCAAAATATCCGTATTCCCGCCGAAGAAATTGATGCCGAAATCGTCAGAACCGCCAAAACGTTCAAATTGTCTTCGGCAGAGTTTCTGCAACTTCTCGCAGAACAGCGGAATGTCTCCGCAGAAGAATATCGGCACGATACCGTTTGGCGGGTACTCGCTTTGTCAAAATTGGCGGGACAACGGCTTAATATCACCGAAGATGCAATTAACGAAGCATACGAGTCCAAATTCGGACCTGCCGTCCAGGTTCGGCAACTCGTTCTCGGTTCCAGAGCCGAAGCCGACCGAACAGTTCAGGAACTGCGGCAGCAGCCGGATACTTTCGTGAATGTCGTTAAGAACCGGTCAATCGACCCCGTCAGTCAGGCTTACGGCGGTTTGATTCAGCCCGTCCGGCGTTTTACGCTTCCGACCGTTGCCGAGCAAGCAGTGTTCGCCTTGAAACCCGGCGAAATTTCCAATCCTGTCGAAATGTTTGCGGGACAGTTTGTGATTTTCAAATGTGAACAATACATTCCGGCACAGGACGTTGACAAACAAGCCGTCCGGGAACAGTTGATAATGAAACTGCGGGAATCAAAATTGCGCCGTGCTGCCGAGGATGTGTACAAGGAACTGCAAAACGCCGCAAAAATTCAGATTATTTTCGGAACAGACATCAAGGCGGAAAATGCCGGTGTTTACGCTTCTTCGGCGGCAATCGTCAATGGTAAACCGGTCAGCCGAAACGAACTTGCAGAATTATGTTTGCGGAAACACGGTAAGGATGTATTAAACGATATAATAAGCCGGCTGATAGTCGAGCAGGCTTGCCGGCAGGCAAACATTCAGATTACGGACAAAGACATTGACGGCGAAATTCGGGAGATGGCGGTAAAACATTTGCCGCTCAAAGAGAACGGTTCGCCCGACATCGAACTTTGGCTCAAACGGGCAACAGAGGAAAGCGGTCAAACGGCAGCGGTCTATCGGACGCATACCATCGTGCCGGTGTTGGCATTGAAACGTTTGACACAAAAGAGCGTGCAGGTAACACAGGAAGACGTTCAGCGGTCTTTTGATGCCAATTTCGGCAAAAAAGTCCGTTGTTTAGCCGTTTCGTTCGGACCGCAAGACCATCGCCGGGCGCAGGAAGTTTGGGATATGGCGAACAAACAGAAAACACCGGAAAACTTCGGCGATTTGGCAGAAAAGTATGCGGTTGACCCTGACATAAGACTAGCGAGGGGGGTGATTCCGCCGATTGGACGTTACAGCGGCGCACCGGAATTGGAACGTGAAGCCTTTTCCTTGAAGGCGGGAGAAATGTCGCAAATTGTTCAGTCGGACGAGGCTTTGGTTATTTTGTATTGTCTTGGATATGTCGAGCCGGCGGTGACGAAAATAGACGAGGTCAGGGCAGACTTGATAGCGGACATTTTTGAGAAGAAGCAAAAAATGGCGGCAGCGATGTATTATGAAAATCTTTTTGAATCGGCACGCCTGGACAACTACCTGACCGGCGAGTCGAGAAACCCGCAGGTTAGAGAAGCGGCAAAAAACAGCGGGATGCGATGAACGATTAAAAAGCGGGGGGCTAAGCCGCCTCTTTGTTTTTCCTGTTTGCACCGCCGGCAAATAACGGCTTTGCTCTTTGCCTGAATGACGCTCGGCAAACACTTGACGGGGGACAATTTTAGGATACAATGACCGACTGAAGAAGGGACGGCGGGCGTTGAACTGGCTGATTGAACGTTTGCGGGATGGTGTAAAGGCAGCACGAATGGCTCTGAACCATTTAGTCGGGGTTCGAATCCCTGTCCCGCAATTTATTCGGCTTGTTCTCTAACCCGCATTGGGTTGATTTTGGACAGCAGTACCCATTTTCGTAACAGCGGATTAAACATTGCCGGGCATTTCAGGTTTTTCAGATAAAGCGAAAGACGATGCCAACGCATCCGGCGGCAATAAAGACGGAATCCATCACAGTTATTACCGCCGCGATGATTGCCGAATGTCTCCGCTAAATGATAGGCGCTAATCAGGGCAGAACTGATACCCTCTGCCGAAGACGGACTAATAAGCCCCGCCGCTTCGCCGAGCAGCATCACCTTCTCCGTCCCTAAACAAATAGATGAAAAATGCTGCGGACGAACCAACCGGCACGCTTCACGGCGCAGCGGCTGCGGCAACTTCAAACCGTAACCGTATTCTAATTGCCGCCTAACCCTCTCCATTGTTCCTGCCATAGTGCCGTTGATATTGCCGGAAACAGATGTACCAAGCCGCAATGCGGCTCCGAGTATCAAATAACCGTTTTTCGGAATCGTCCACGCATAAAAATCGGTTAGAGACGAGGCGAAAATGCCCGTGTAATCATCCATAAAACGTATCGGCACGTCGGTCAAATCGGTTTTGCTCATATCGTGCCAATGTTGTACGGCAACATACTGTTTCGGCTTCGGGGCTTTGGGAAAAAATTCCCGCCGCAGCGTTGAAAAAGCCCCGTCTGCACCGGCAAGATACTGTACTTCTTCGCTTTGAGTCTCACCGTTTTGTGTAAAATACACTTTGAAACCGGCATCCGTTCTTTCAGCAAACCGGTATCGGGCATTGCGGCGGATGTCTGCACTGTCCGGTATCATCGACACGAGCCATTTGTCAAACAATGTCCGGTCGATATTGACGTACCGCCTGCTGAAGCGTCTGCTTAACCCGTTATCGAAATCCAGTACGGCAACGCTCATCGGCTGCGGATGAACGAGAACGTCTCTGGGCAGAGCCAGATTAAGTTTTGCCAATATATTTTGTGCTTCGGGAGCAAGAATTCCGCCGCAGCATTTCGAGTGTCCGTTGTCGAGCAGGAGAACCCGGCAGCGTCCGGCAAGCAGACGGGCGAGAGTTGCTCCTGCCGGTCCCGCTCCGACTA
>JAITOZ010000125.1 GCA_031289675.1 Planctomycetaceae bacterium | reverse complement strand
GTTCTCGATGTCAAGATGAACACGAAGTCCGGCGAGGTCACTGACGCAGAAATCCAAGTCGAAAATGTACCGCAAATGCGGGAGCGGCTCGTGTTTTATGCGGCAAGAATGAACGGAGCAAGGGCAGAAGGCTGGAAAGCGGGAATTACGGAAGGCGAAGAAATCGAAAAGTTGCGGGAATACCCCATTACATAAAGCCGTCTTGTCCATTATAATGTGGAGTACAAACATTTAACCCCGTTAACATATCCAATGGCTGCAACGATTTATTATGATAAAGATGCCGACCTTTCGGCATTGAAAGGCAAAACTATCGCCGTTCTCGGCTACGGTTCACAAGGTCACGCTCACGCCCAAAATCTTCGGGACAGCGGTCTTGATGTCATTATCGGACAGCGCAAAGGCTCCGCCAATTACGACCTTGCCGTCCAGCATCAATTCAAGCCCGTTCCGATAGAAGAAGCCGTCAAAAGTGCCGAGGTCATCGTCCTCGCACTGCCGGACGAACTGCAAGGCGAAATCTTTGAAAGACAAATCCGTCCGAACCTTTCAAAGGGGAATGTCATTGTGGCAACACACGGCTTCAATGTCCATTACGGACAATTTAATATGCCCGAAGGCGTGAAGGCAATTTTGATTGCCCCAAAAGGTCCCGGTCATCTTGTCCGCAGCGAATTTGAAAAGGGCGGCGGCGTTCCATGTCTGATTGCGCTGGGTGCAGGAGCCGGCGATACAGAGCGGAAAATCGGACTCGCTTATGCAAAGGGTATCGGTGGGACGCGTGCCGGTGTAATTGAAACAACGTTCAAAGAGGAAACGGAAACGGACTTGTTCGGCGAGCAGGTTGTTCTTTGCGGCGGTGTTTCGGCACTGATTCAGCGAGCCTTTGAAACGCTTGTCGAAGCCGGTTATCAGCCGGAGATGGCGTACTTTGAATGTATGCACGAGATGAAACTTATCGTTGATTTGTTTTATCAGGGCGGTCTGAATTATATGCGTTACAGTGTCTCGAACACGGCGGAGTACGGCGATTATACCCGCGGTCCCCGAATAATTACTGACGAGACGAAGAAGGAGATGAAAAAGATTCTCGGCGAGATTCAGGACGGTACTTTTGCCCGTGAGTGGCTGTTAGAAAACAAGGTCAATGCCCCGCGTTTCAAGCGTCTTCGGGCGATTCAGCGGGAACATCTCCTTGAAGATGTCGGCAGAAAATTGCGTAAACTGATGTCTTGGATTGACGCAAAGGAATACTAGTGCGTGTTGACGCTGCGGCGGCGGGATTAAATGTCAAACAAGGACAGTGAGTCCGTCGGCGCATAGAGCAGCGGGCGGCCCTGTATTACTCACGGGAATACGGTAAGTTGCCATAAAAGAAACGGAGACATTTTTGTAGAGCACGAAAATACAACTCTTACAACGATGTCTCCAATGCTGCATACGACCAAAATCGCCGATTTTCTGCGACCGTCTTGAAGGACTTCTTGGTACCGCCTCTCGGTAGGATAAAATGTTGTCTATTGAAAAATTGGGTTTTATTGATTTTTTGTACAGATGAAAGTTTTCGGCGAGGAGAGAGAGCGTTCTGCCTTGTACTTTGTCCGGCATCGAAAAAATTTCTTGCACACTGACAAAAAATCCTCAAACTTTTCGTAACGTTTAATAGACTTGTTCCCTAAGCGTTTTTTCAATCGCGAAGGCGCGAAGACCGCAGAGTTTTTTCTATGTTTTTTCCTATTCTTCGTTTTCTTCGCGCCTTCGCGATTATCATTTTCTTTTTTCATCTTGCGATAGCGGCTCTGAATATCTGCCAGCAAAACTATTGACTGCTCTGAAAAAACGGATTAAAATGATGCAGAGACCACGCCCTGTTTAAGCAAATTATCTATGCCGGCCCGTAAGTTTTTAATCACTTTTGCGGTTTCCTTGTCTTTCACGGTACTTGCTCTGTACAACAATATCGGATACATCCAAGCCGATGATAACCCCAAGGCGGGTGACCCGCTGGAATTGACCATCAAAAATGCAAAATGGCGTTTTCGTTGGTGTCCGGCAGGAACGTTCACGATGGGTTCGCCGTTATCGGAAGCGAACAGAAACCGGAACGAACAACTCCATCCGGTAACGTTGTCACGGGGCTTTTATCTTGCCGAAACGGAAGTGACGCAGGAACAGTGGGAGTCGGTAACAGGAAGTAATCCGAGTCACTTCAAGGAGGCGAAGTTACCAGTGGAACGTATTAATTGGCACGCTTGTCAGGATTTTGTTAGGCAATTAAACGTCCTTGACGCTGCGCCGAAGGGTTACAAATTTGCGTTGCCGACCGAATCTCAATGGGAATACGCTTGTCGGGCGGGCAGCACAACGGCGTGCTGTTTCGGAGAGCCGACAACTATGTTGTCGGACTACGCTTGGTATAATTCCAACAGCAATAACAAAACACACGAAGTCGGTATGAAAAAAGCGAACGCTTGGAACTTGTATGATATGCACGGCAATGTGTTTGAATGGTGCGCCGATTGTTACGGCGATTATGAGTTGCGTGAATAACGTTAGCGAGAGGGCTTCAGCCCCTGTTATTCCCCCCGTTGTTGCCCCAATTGGTGCTTCTTCCGGTAGTAACCGCGTGCTCCGCGGCGGCAGTTGGTTCAGCGGTGCGGAGTTTTGCCGGTCGGCGTATCGGAGCCGTCACATCACGTCTGGCTTTGCGTTCTACAGCATCGGCGTGCGTGTTGCCCTAGTTAGCGGCGAGTAAAAAGGCATCCTCTCTTCCGGTACAGGTCAAGCCGGCGCAGGAAAATGCCGCATTTTCCGGGTGTGGAGCAACGCTGTATCTGTTCCTGTAACGATAATCTGCTCTTTGCCACTGCCCGTGCTGCAACATTCGCAAGGAAACTGCCCCGCGGCTTCGTTTTGTTCCCCGTTTATTGCAATTCCCTTTCCGCTGCCGTAAAATAACTTTGACAATTTCAGATCGCAAGTTTTTAGACTCGGACTTCCAATACCGCCCCGTACAAACGGAGGAAGGCGCGAAAAAACTGTAAGAGAGTCGTTGCGTTTCCCGAAAGGGAACCGTTATACAATATGCTTGCGGGTTTCAGGGTATGCGCTTGCAAAATTAGAAACAAAATGCAAAAAATACATAATACGGTTTATCACTCCGATTGTGTCGAAGGAATGAAACAAATTTCGCCGCAATCGGTTGACCTCGTGATTACCGATCCGCCGTTCGGCATTGAATTTAAGTCCAAGAAGGAAAATTACAACCGCAAAGGTTCACGGGTTCTTGACGGCTACAATGAAATTCACGAAAATAATTATTCGACGTTCACCGAAAACTGGATGAGCGAAGTTAAACGTGTTCTCAAACCCGGCGGTTCGATGTTTGTCTTTTCCGGTTGGAATAATCTCAAAGATATTTTGATTACACTCGACGAACTTGGTTTTATCACGGTCAATCACCTTGTTTGGAAATATCAGTTCGGCGTAGTAACGTCCCGAAAATTTGTTACGTCTCATTATCATTGTTTGTATGTTTGTCTCGATGATAAAAAACGTAAATTCTTCCCTTATTCGCGCTTCGATAAAAGCGAAAAAGGAAAAAACGGCAGTTCGTTGTCGTATCTTGACCGTGAAGACGTGTGGGTCATCAATCGGGAATACTGGAACGGCGATATTAAAACGCCGACGAAGTTGCCTGCTGAAATTATCCGCAAGATTTTAGCGTATTCCAGTGAAAAAGGCGATTTGGTTCTTGACCCGTTTATGGGTTCAGGACAAGTTGCGGTCGTTGGCAAAATGGAAGGTCGGCAATATATCGGCTTTGAAATCGTTAAAGAGTATTACGATTTTATCAATGAACGATTGGAGACCGGACAATACCGGATTAAAGATAAAACGAATTGTGCAGCAACGCCTGAACCTGTTTTCGCAGGATTTTTTTAATATGATTGACGTTCAGAAACTTACAACACTACTAACGAAAATAGCGGAAGTCGGACAGCAACATCCGAATCCGCCTTTGCTTGCTGAATTGTTTCCATTTCGGCATTACTTTCACAACGGCGAGCTTATTCTTGATAGGTTGTCAGAAAATGACGGATTGTGGACTCGCCGCGAAATCTTAACGCGGTTTCTTTTTTTGCAAGCCGTATTAGACCAAGGAGCGCATATCGAAGGAGTACGCCGTTTTTTGACGGAAGTAACCAACAGTTTGTATGAAAAGGAAATTCGCTTTTTACATAAGCCGCTCGATTTCTTTCGGGAATTAGGTATTGCCGTTGATGACCTAATTGAAAAACATGAAACAGTCAAGAAGATTTATGCGCCGATTTGGGCGGAGGAAAATCAAAGCAATGCTAACAAGTTCAACATGATGCGGATTGACAAAAACGATTCTAAACAGGTGTTGAATTATGCGGTTCATCGTTGGGGTGTGCCGCTTGCCGTACCGTATTTGCTGGAAAAAGATTTACAGAAAACAGGTAAAATATCGTTAGAACCGTTGGTAGAGCATCTTGAAAGTTTTACTTCGGCAGAGGTAATGAGCCAAAAAATGAAAGATAATGAACGTTATGGATTGGGAAAAGCAATCGGCGATAAGGCGGCACATCTTTTCGTGAAGTGGTATGTTCATACATTTGGACTTGCAAAACGAAATGATACGGCGTGGCGCAAAAATTCATACGAGTTGCCATTGGACAGTAATGTCGGACGAATTTTGTTACGAACCGGTTTCTGGCTGCAACTTGCAACGATGGAGGATTATCAGAAGGCGGATATTATTCAGTTGGGAGGCGGTAAAAAAGGGACGCATTATTTGCGGGTTACCAATATCCGCGGCACTAAACCGGCATTGATTACGCCGGAGAGTGAGTTCGGACAGCATTACCTTGAAGTAATGAAAATGTCTTTTGGGCAACGCAAGCGAACAATAGAATTGCAGCGGATACCGAATGCGCTGCTGATAAACACGGATTATGCCGTCGGCGATTTGGATGACGGTATAATTCATATCGGTACGAAGTATTGCCTCAATCACGAAAACCCGAAGTGTGCCGCTTGTCCGATACACAGACTTTGCCTTGCTCATAATAATGAACGGCAAGATTTGATTAACGATTATCGAACGTAAAATTCCGTTAAAAAAGTTTTATAACGAAAAGAACATTGCAGCAGTTTTTTATTATAATGAAGTACCAAATCATTTACGCTGACCCGCCGTGGGCTTATCTTTGGGGAACGGGAAAAAAGGGCGGACATTTTGCGCCGGAAAAACACTATGAAACAATGCCGGTCGATGAAATATGCGCACTGAACGTGAAAGAACTGCGTGATAAAAATTGTGCGCTGTTTTTGTGGGCGACAATGCCGGCTCTACCAGAAGCAATGAAGGTAATGCAAGCGTGGGGCTTCAAGTATAAGACATGTGCCTTTTCGTGGGTTAAAATCCGAAAAGACGGCAAGCCCTTACACGGTATGGGTAGTTACACAAAATCCAATATCGAAATTTGCCTGCTTGGGATGCGGGGACACATCAAGTCCGTTGACAAAACCGTTCCGCAAATCCTAATGCACGAACGGTTGGGACATTCCGAAAAGCCGCCGATTGTTCGAGACCGGATAGTCCAACTTTTTGGCAATATTAGCCGGATTGAATTATTTGCGGGACAAAAAACCGAAGGTTGGGATGCTATCGGATACGGAATTGACAGTGTAAGTGTTCAAGACAAAATTGAAATCATTAAAAATCAACCGGACAGACCGATACTTTCACTGCCGCCAAAGGCAGTCAAAATTGCCAAACTGCGGGAATTGTTCGTTACACAATAGACAACATTTCGCCTCAATCACGAAATGCCGAAGTGTACCACTTGTCCGATTAACAAACACTGTATTGCTCATAATGAGCGGAGGATTTAATTGATGACTACAGAACGTAAAAATACAATCGCAGCCTGTCGTTTGTGTTCGCCTATAAAGACCCGGAATTTTGGCATTTAGTCGATACGGCAGAGAGTTGCGGCTTTGAATATATCGGTGCGGTGCCGCAAAAGAACGGACAAACGAGTTTCAAGAAGCGGCAGCATCCCCATCAGGACAACACTGCCGGTATTATCGGGACAGTTGATTATCAATTTTCGGGAAGTCCGTAATCCGAAGACGCTGATGAAAGTCAATCTTGGTTCGGACATCACGGAATTTATCTTTCAGACGGTCGAGGGAACGATTGCGAAGTTCAACGGAGCAACGATAGACCAAATCATTCACGACTTGATTTTACGGGGCAAAGAAATCGGCTTTCTCGATGTTTTGGCAAAGGAGTATTCTGACTTCCGTCCATTTTTGTTACAGAATTTCGGCTTCAATGAATCGCTGAATGTTTATACAATTCCCGAAAGCCGAGGTTTCAAGTCGCATATAAATGTGAATATCCGTATTAAGTATTATCTTGAAAGTTATCTGACACGGTGCGAACGAGCGAGTTTTTCGGACATTGTATCGGCAATTATGCCGCTGCTGAAGAACGGCACGACACCGGAAAACCAAACGATTTTAAACGTTTTGGAAGACATTTCCGAAAGATTGGGAACCGATTGCTGGCGGCTTCACAAAGACGGACAGCAGGAGTTAAAAATGAACGGATAGTGCTTGCCGTGTAAGAAACTCCTAAAACAAAGAATTGTTTTCCGCTTATTTACCAGCAGCGGAAACCGCCGCCGAATCGTTGCTGCACTGCAACGCAGTATTTCTGCATAATCTGCCGTGATACACAATGCATCACGCTTCAATAGGTTCATCTGCTTTGAGTCAAAGATGACGGACAAGAATTTTTTGACAGGAAGTAGTGATACAAAAAAACTGGACAGTTGAACAAGGTATAATATTGGGATAGATAACCTTATGGAGTTCATTTTTATGGGCAAGAAGCGTAACAGTTATTCTTCGGCGTTCAAGGCGAAAGTCGCCGTTGCGGCGGTCTCTGCCGCTGTCATCGTTGGCGTGAATCGGCGCACGGTTGATTCCCTATTATCAGGATATTCGCGAGCGGATATTTGCGCAAAGATTGAAAGAAACTCAACAAGAACTTGGTGAGTTTGAACTCGATGAAAGTTATTTTGGAGCGAAACGAGTCCGCGGCAAACGCGGTCGCGGTGCTGCCGGTAAAACGCCGGTGTTCGGACTTTTGCAACGCGGCGGTAAAGTTTTTGTAACAATTGTTCCAGGGATGCTCTGATGCCTATAATTTAGGGACGAATCCTGACCGGCTCGGCCATTCATACCGACGGCCGGCAAGATTGACCGCCGCTTGGGATTGCCAAAAGAAAACTCGCAAAGTTTAACGGTTGTGCCTCACAAATGTTTATGTTACACTTACAAGAGTCCGAGTTCCATTTCAATCATCGAAAAGAAAATCTATACAATATCGTCAAAAATTTACTAAAAAAGACGTGAGATACCAGGCAAGAGCCATAAATACTACGAAAAGTTTGAAGACTTTTACAGTGTTTATTACAGGCATAGTCAAAAACTTTTTCCGATGCTGGAAAAAGTACAAGGCAGAACTGCGATCCCTCCTCGCCGAAAATTTTCATCTGTACAATCAATAAACCAATTTTCAATAGACACCAGTATAAACAACATCGTCTCAAAATGTCCCTATTGACTCCCGACATTTATCTGCAATCCGTTGCGGAAGTATCGCCCGAATTGTTACAAAAATACAGTATCCGGTCACTGCTCCTTGATGTCGATTCCACACTGAAACGTTACAAGTCTGATTCTCTGGAACCGGAGGCTGTCCATTGGCTTGAAACAATGAAGCGGGCAGAAATCGGTTTGTGTATTTTATCGAACGGCAAAGCGCACCGTATTCGACCGATAGCCGAATTGATACAGGTTCCGTTTGTTGCACCGGCACTCAAACCGCTGCCCGTCGGCTGTAAGACGGCATTGACAACGATGAACTTTGACCGCAAGACAACGGCAATGGTAGGCGACCAAGTGTTTGCAGACTTATTAGCGGGCAAACTTGCCGGTCTTTTTACTATTCTCGTCAAGCCGATTCATCCCGAAGAGGAACATTGGTACACCCGAATCAAACGTCCGCTTGAGTCGTTTGTTTTGGGACAAGTTAAAACGGGAAAGTTGCGCTCTTGACGCAGCCGGTAAAAACCGCTAATCTACGGCGAAAAGCAAGTCAACATCCCAAGCGGGTGTCCGAACTATGTACTGCATTATCCGCACCCAAAACAGTATTGCCGCCGTTTTCAGTCTTACTGTTATGTTAACGGCGTTTTCCGTTGTTACGGCGCAGACTCCTGATGATTTATTTTCAAGCAATGCGGTGCAGCCTGTTGCAGACAATGCTCCGCCGGCAGCCGGAGAATACGACCCGTTTCTGTTACAGAAACAAACCGCCCCGCCGTTAGTGCCTACATTGGAACCCCATAGCGAAGCAGCACTGCTGCCCTCGAGCAGTGCTGCCCAAGACGATAGAACCCAATACAGCGCAGCGGCAGGTACTGTTGACTACGAACCTATCAGGCAACTGGCAGAACAGCCGTCGAAGTTAGCCGTTGCGAAGCCGCTCGGTCCGTGGAACGGTCCGTTCCAAAACCGGCAAAAAAAACAAGACCTCGAACAAACTATCATTCAGCAGGTCGGATATGCTTCATCGCCGCCGTTGCCGATGAGTAACGAGCCGCAATTTGATTGGGAAAAGGATGAGGAAAAAGGCTTCGACTGGTCGGTTCTCGACCCGATTAACCTGACAACAAAATTCCGTGATTGGGCTGGTTTGGGTCCCGATGAAGATAAAGCCAAGGCGGCACTTCAAAAGGGACGGGAAATCCTGCTCGCTAATCCCGGTCTGCAAGACAAGAAAAAAAACAGGGAGGCGGCAACACTCTTTTCTGACGCGGCGAAGCGGTTTCCTGATTCGCTTATTGAGGAAGATGCGCTGCATCTCGCCGGCGAATGTTATTTCTTTGCCGATGATTATCCGAAGGCGATGACAATGTATCAAAAACTGCTGATAAAATATCAGCACTCCAAACACGTTGATATCGATGTCCGCCGCTTGTTCAAAATTGCCCGGTACTGGGAAAGCGAATCCAAGCGGCAAGCATCGGGTTTCAATTTTTCGGATAAATCGCTGCCGCAGTATGATACCTTCGGTTTTGCAAAAAAATGTTACGAAACGGTATTTATCAACGACCCGAACGGTCCTGTGTCGGACGATGCGGTGATGGCTTTGGCAACGGCATATCTGGAACGGGGGAAATATCAGGGCGACGATAATTACAATCAGGCTGCCTATTATTATTGTTACTTGCGGGAAAATTTCCCGCTTTCAAAGCATTTAGCCAAAGCGCACGAGAATGAATTATATGCCCGGACACGTGCCTATATGGGAGCGGAGCATCCGAGTAAGTCATTAGAAGAGGCGGGCAAGTTAGCCGAAATAACGTTACGGCAATTCGGTTCGGAACTGGACAGCGAATCGAAAAACGAAATCGTTGAACTGAAAGAAGGCGTATTGGTCAAAGAGGCAGAACGGCTTTGGATGCAGGGACAATTTTATGATGTCAAGAAGTACCGTTACGGCAGTGCAAAAATTTGTTATGAGCGGATTATCCGGGAATATCCTCAAACGGAATTTGCGGAAAAAGCCCGAAGGCGGATAGCGGCGATTAAGGATTTGCCGGAAGTCCCACCGATAGTCTCGCTGCCGCATAACCCCTTCAAAAAAGCATCGCAGTAGATTTGCCAGCGATTTACGTTACAATGGAACGGGCGATGACCGAATCTGATGAATCACTGCTTATTGAATATCTCGACGGGGAATTGCCGCCGGAGAAGTGTCGGCAAATTGACCAGCGCCTGCAAAACGAACCTGCATTGCAGAAACAATTAGACGTACTGGCACAGACGTGGCATTGTCTCGATTTGCTCGAAGCGGAAAGTCCTTCGCCGCAACTGACTGCAAAGACGATGACTCTTGCCGTCTGCGGGGATGTTTTCGGTCAGAATACCGGCAGCCATACAGGGGCTTTTGTCCGCTGCGGTATCGTCTTTTCCTTTTCTGTTACGCTTATTATTCTCTTGACGGTATCCTTTGTGTGCGGAATCCGTCTCGCATCAGGAAACGACCCGTTTTTTTACCGTGCTGTGCAGCGTCTCGATATGTATCTGGCAGTGATTGACGAAACGCCGGACTTCCTGCAAATTCTCACAAAAAAACGGCTCTTCCTGCCGGAAAGGGAAAGTCTGTCTCATAAACAGGCAGACGAGGCGGACACACCGATACTTGATTCGCAGTTGAAAAAATTTTCCGCCTTATCGTACCAGCGTAAAAAACAAATACGTGATATGCACATTACCGTTGAATCGGCACGCAACAGCAGCGAGGTTGTATTAACGTTACAAAATTATTATCTTTGGCTCAAATCGCTGCAATCTTATGAAAAGACGGAACTCCGCAAGCCGTGTCCGGTGGACGAAAAGATAAAAAAAATAGCGGAACTGAAAGAGCGGCTTGATGATTCGCCGGTCGTTTCGGAACTCCTGCGTTTCAGTCAGGAAGCAGAACTTGCCGGCACGCTCACAGAGTTGACGCTGCAAGAAAAAGAGGAACTGCTCAACAATCCGCCGGAGTTGATACTCAATTATTTGCAGCAGGAACATAAAAAAAACGAATAAGTTCAGCAGCCGACGGAGAATGTCTGGCAATCATTCAGAGCCGTCATCGTAAGACGGCGGTTTTTTTTCTGAATACGTTAACTTGCGTTAGCGGCTCTGAAGTTGTTAACGTTACAATAAAATACAGCATTTGAGAACTACTGCCTGCGGCACCACTCGACCGCACCGGCGGAGACACCGTCTTGCCTCCCCCTCCTCCAAGAAGACACTCTATCTCGTTTTGGTCTAACGCACTGTCGGACATCTTGCTGCCGCCGTCTATTGTTGTTCAAGACTTGGGTCTTGTGTCAGTATTTCCTGGACTAAGGGAGTACTGAGAACATCATTGATGGCTTTTTTGGCTTTTTCTTTAATGTTTGTCAAACCCACCTGCTTGCGGTCAACTCCGGTCGAACCTTGCAGCACAGTTGTTACCGCATCAATAACCTC
>JAITOZ010000116.1 GCA_031289675.1 Planctomycetaceae bacterium | reverse complement strand
AAAATTACAGGAACTTTTGGCAAAACAACCCGCCGAAAAAACCGGCGAAACGCCTGCCAAGAAGCCTGAAAAGACGACCGAGCGCAAGCCCGCACCCGCCAAAAAAGCCGGCGATTAGGGCGTGATATTCCGTGATATTCTTTAGAGCCGCCGCCGCAAGACAGCGGCTCTTTTTTTTGTTTTTTTGCCGTCTTACGATGACGGTTTGACGGTTCTGAAGTCGGTACTGAACAATGCGTCTCGTTTGTGTACGGTTTGAACAAAATTATCTTACGTGTTTTGGGGCGTAAAGTTGACTTTGCGGGTGATGTGTTCTGTTGCCCCCTTGCAAAAATTTACTTTTCGGTTACAATTGCGCCGGATTGGGGGAGGTGTTTCATCGAAGCAGGCTTCTCTGAAACGGTAAGTTCCGCTGAAATAAAAAGTTACAGCAAAAGGTTATAGTATGAAAGTCAGAGCAAGCGTTCGCCGGATTTGTGAAAACTGCAAAGTTGTCAAAAGGCGGGGCAGGGTTTATGTGATTTGTCTCAATCCCCGCCACAAACAGCGGCAGGGTTAATCCGGCTTGTTAACTTTTTTTGGAGAAACATAATGCCCCGTCTGTTAGGTGTTGACGTTCCGAATAATCGGCAAATTGTTATTTCGCTGACCTATCTTTACGGAATTGGTCCGGCGACAGCCCGTGAACTGTGCCGCAAAGCCGGTATTGACAGCACAACTATTGCCCGTGAATTAGGCGAAAGTGATGTTGCCCGTCTTGCGTCACTGCTTGACAACGAATATACTGTTGAAGGGCAATTACGCCGTCAGGTTGCTCAAAATATCAACCGGCTGCGTGAAATCGGCTGTTACAGAGGAATCCGGCACCGTAAAGGCTTGCCTGTCCGCGGACAGAGAACAAGGACGAACGCAAGAACCCGCAAAGGTCCGAAAAGGACAGTTGCCGGAAAGAAGGGAGTCAAGGACTTACGTTAGTCGTTGGTCATTTTAATTCATCGGGTTATCGTTTTCAAAAGTACAGTTTTCAATGGCAAAAGCAGCGGCAGTTAAAAAGCGTAAAGTAAAACGCAGTGTTGCGTTCGGTATTGCGCATATCAAGGCTTCTTTCAACAACACAACGGTAACGATTACCGACACGCGGGGCGATACGCTGTGCTGGTCAACCGGCGGCACTTGCAATTTTAAGGGCAGCCGCAAAAGTACCCCGTTTGCCGGTCAGATGGCTGCTCAACAAGCCGCTGAGAAGGCAATGAAATTCGGAATGAAGGACGTTGATGTCAAGGTGAACGGTCCGGGAAGCGGACGGGAAAGTGCCATCACGGCATTGCAGCAGGCCGGCTTGAACGTCAAATCCATAGAAGACGTAACGCCGATTCCGCATAACGGCTGCCGTCCGAAAAAGCGCCGCCGGGTCTAGCACATTGCTTTCAATACTAACCGCATAAAAATAAAATCAGGTCAAAAAGTTTTTAGAACAATTTAGGTCAATAATGGCTCGAAATACAGAAGCAGTTTGTAGGAAATGCCGGCGTGAGGGCGTTAAACTCAGCCTGAAAGGCAGCCGTTGCGACGGCGAGAAGTGTGCGTTTAACCGGCGTTCTAACGCTCCGGGGATGCACGGTGCCAGAAGGGGAAAACTGACCGATTATGGTATTCACCTTCGTGAAAAACAGAAAGTAAAGAACTATTACGGCGTTCTGGAAAAGCAGTTTCGTAAATACTTTGACCTTGCGAGCCGCTTCAAGGGTAATACCGCCGACAATCTTATGGGATTGCTCGAACGCCGGTTAGATAATATCGTTTATCGGCTGGGATTCGGGGCATCCCGTCCGCAGTCGCGGCAGTGGGTGACTCACGGACACATTCAGGTCAACGGACGGCGCGTTGACATTCCGAGTTATCTCGTTCGGCAGGGCGATACGATTACCGTTAAGAACAAACCGAAGAGTAAAAAAGCGGTGAAAACGGTTATTGATGACGGGTTGCGGGATGTGCCGGATTTCCTGTATCGCGACAATGCGGAAATTCCGAAGGGTGTCGTAATGAGACTTCCAACGGCAGAGGATATTACATTGCCGGTGCAGACAGCATTGATAGTAGAACTTTGTTCCAAGTAATGTTTCGTCTGGAACGTCGGAGTGGTTCGGTTTTCTTCAAGGCATTTTTTCGGAGGGTTCAATATGCGTATTCGGTGGCGGGGTTTAGAGTTACCTAGTAAAGTTACTTGTGATCAGGATACCCTGACGGGTACCTACGGCAAGTTTGTCGTCGTACCGTTTGAGAAAGGTTTCGGGCATACAGTCGGCAACAGTCTTCGGAGAGTATTGTTGTCAAGCCTCGAAGGCAGTGCTGTAACAAGCATCAAAGTTAAAGACGCTCTTCACGAGTTCACGTCCTTGAAGGGCGTTTTGGAAGATGTTACAGAAATTGTTCTCAACGTCAAATCTTTGGTCGTCCGGTTGCGTGAAGACCGACCGAAGGTGCTGCGTTTATCGAAAAAAACAAAAGGTGTTCTTACCAGCGACGATATTACGCCGGATTCGTCTGTTGATATCATTTCAAAGAATCACCACATTGCCACGTTGACAGATGATGTGCCTTTTGAACTCGAAATGGTTGTTGAAAACGGACGCGGTTACATACCGGCATCAGAACAGTTGGCGCAGGCTCACGAACGGGGCGGAGAAATCGGCGTGATACCGGTTGACGCAGCGTTCAGTCCGGTTACACGGGTGCAATATGACGTAGATGAAACACGCGTCGGTCAAAAAACGAATTACGATAAATTAACGATTCAAATTTGGACGGACGGGTCGGTTGCACCTGACATCGCTCTCGTTGAAGGAGCAAAGATTTTCCGCAAGCATCTGAATCCGTTCATTCAGTACGACAGATTAGACCAGTTTATTTTCGCCAAAGCCAAAACAAGTTCCGGTGTAACGATCGACCCGATAGTCGAATCCAGACTGGTGCTGGACATTGCCGAATTAGGTCTCAAAGAACGTGCCGTCAACTGTTTCAAAGAGAACAACGTTAAGACGGTTCGGGATTTAGTTCAACTATCCGAAGATACATTAAGGGATTTCCGTAACATCGGTGAAACATCTCTCAACGAGGTGAAAGAAAAATTGTCAACACTGGGCTTGCGGCTCGGTATGCGTTTGTAACGTTAAACTGCCGGACAGATTACGGCAGTCCCAATATCGAAGAATAGGTAGTACAATGCGCCACTTAAACAAAGGCAGAAAATTAGGCAGGAATCCGAGTCATCAGCGGGCTTTGCTCAAAAATTTAATCGTTTCGATTTTGCTGACCGAACGGGATGCAGAACACGATGATAATGCCCCTAAAACAAAGGGACGTATCATCACAACGCTTCCGAAGGCGAAAGAAGTCCGTCCGCTTTTGGAAAAGTGCATTACAATAGCCAAAAAGGCGCAGAAACATATTAACGCCGCCGCTGTTTTGGAAACCAAGGCTGCCCGCAATTCTACGGAATGGAAGAAATGGCGTGAAAGCGCACAGTGGCAGGAATGGAATAAAGCCGTAAGTCCGGCTCTTGCGGCAAGACGGCGGGTGCTGCAAATTATCGGCAATCACAAAGAGGCGGTAAGAATTCTCTTTGACGTGGTTGCTCCGCGTTTTGAAGACCGCAGCGGCGGTTACACGCGGATACTGAAACTTTTCAAGCCCCGTTTGGGCGATGCCGGAAAGCGTGCCGTACTGGAATTCGTTGGAAACAACGACAGAACAAAAAAACGGACGCAGAAGCCGCAAGTGGAATGAGATGTTGGATAAACTCGATGAAGTCAAAGCCCTGATACCCCACCGTGAGCCGTTTTTATTCGTCGATGAAATCGTTGAATATGACGGTAAGCGTATATTGTGCAAAAAGACTTTTACCGGCGATGAATTTTTCTTTCAGGGGCATTATCCCGGCAATCCGGTTGTACCGGGCGTGATACAGTGCGAAGCGGCGTTGCAGGCGGGAGCCTTGATGCTGCGGAAAATCTTTAAGGACGATGAGTTTGGAGACCGCTTTCCGGTCGTTGCCAAAATGGGTGATACCAAATTCAAGCAGATGGTTAAGCCTGGTGATACCATTTGGATGGAGGCAAAATTCAAAGACAAAATGGCAGGCGTGTATTTCTTTCACGTCAGGGTAACCGTTCACGACAAAACCGCCGTGCAGTTTGACGTTGCGTGTGCCTTGACGAAGATACCGGAATAACAAGATACTAATGAAAGAATAAAGATGAAAAGACTCCAACTGTTTTGCTGTGTACTTTTGTCCGCCGGTTCGGTTTTCGCTGCCGATGTTTCGCCGTATGAAGTCGTTTGGACTACGCCGAGCAAAGACGTGAACGGAACAATGCCGCTGGGCAACGGCGAGGTCGGACTGAACGCCTGGATTGACGAATACGGGACTTTGCAGTTCTACATTTCCCGAATCGACTCCGTTGATGAAAACGGACAACTCTTCAAAATCGGGGCAGTAAAAATTTCTCTTGACAATAAAGAGCCGGTTTATTATAGCGGTAGAGAGCCTGCTGCTATGCAGCCGGTTTCCAACTTCAAACAGACTCTCGACACCAAGCGCGGCGTTCTCGAAGCACAGTATCAAACCGCATCGGGAAACGATATTTCGCTGCGTCTTTGGGTCGATGCTCACCGTCCCGTCATTGTTGTTGAAGCAGCCGCAGCGAAACCGGCAGCGGCAACCGCCTTTGCCGAAATCTGGCGGACAAAAAGGGAAACGATACCGGAAAAGGAAACGGTGTGCAGTGATTCCTACAAAGCCTCTTCTTACGAGTCGCAGAATTTCCGTAACGCATTCAAAACGCCGGAATACGATAATCTCGAAACGATAATCGAGCCGGACACAATTTTGAATCTGCCGGACGGACTCGGCTGGTATCACCGGAACATACACTCGAAGCCGTATCAACTTGTCGCTAAAATACAGGGGCTTGACGAGTTCAAACGCAAAGACCCGATTTTACACCGGACATTCGGCGCAATCATTCGGGGCGGACACGCAAAAAAAATTGACAATCAAACGTTACAATCTGCCGAAGGAACAGCACACCGCTTTGAAATTGCCGTCAATATGAAACATCCGGCAGCGGCAGAAGACTGGTTAAGTGAAACGCAGAACATTCTCGATGCAGCGCAAAAAGTCCCCTTCGATGAACGCAAAGCGCAGCACGAACAATGGTGGAATGAATTCTGGAACCGCTCTTGGATTCATCTTACGGCGGAAGACGGCAAGGCAGCAGATACATTTCAGTTGACGCAATGTTACGCTTTGCAGCGTTATGTTTCAGCGTGTGCCGGTCGGGGAACACTGCCGATAAAGTTTAACGGTTCGATATTTACCGTCCCGGCACAAGGAAGGGCAGATTACCGGCAATGGGGACCCGGTTATTGGTGGCAAAATACCCGGCTTCCGTACGTGTCAATGGCTGCTGCCGGAGACTTTGAAATGCTTCAACCGCTTTTCCGAACTTATGTTGATATGCTGCCGCTGTGCAAATACCGCACAGAAAAGTATTTTGGACACGGCGGAGCGTACTACCCGGAGTGTCTTTATTTCTGGGGGGATATTTTTCTCGAAACATACGCATGGCAGCCGTATGACCAGCGGCAGGATAAATTGCAGAAAAACGGTTATCACAAATACGAGTGGGTCGGCGGTCTGGAACTCGCCTTGATGATGTTGGAATACGGCGAATACACCGGCGATGAAACCTTTTTGAAGGAAACGGTCATTCCTTTTACGGCGGAAATCCTGACGTTTTTTGACAAGCATTATTCCGTCAACGAAAGCGGCAAACTCGTAATGTATCCTTCGCAGGCGGCTGAAACGTGGTGGGACTGTACCAATCCGATGACGGAACTTTCCGGTTTGTACGGTGTCATTGAAAAGATAGAGCGGCTGCCGGCAGAATTGTTGACGGCAGAAACGAAAAGTTTTACCGAAAAGTTGAAACAAAAATTGCCGCCGATTCCGACAACGCCGTCCCCCGAAAGCAAGCCGATGCTGGCACCGGCAGAACGGTTTGCACGAAGGCAGAACAGTGAAACCCCGGAACTTTACGCCGTGTTTCCGTTCCGGCAGTTTACGTACGACCGTCCGAATGTCGAATGGGGAATTGAAGCACTCAAACACCGCAAGTATAGAGGGGCGTTTGGCTGGCGGCAGGACGATGTTGTGATGGCGTATCTTGGTTTGGGAGACGAAGCCGCCGCTTATTTGCTCAAGCGGGCGAGGACGAAGGATGAGGGCGGGCGGAGCAAGGCTCGTTTTCCGGTGTTTTGGGGACCGAATTACGATTGGGTTCCCGACCAGGACCACGGCGGCATTTTGACGAAGGGAGTGCAGAGCCTTGTAATGCAGTGCGATGGTCGGAAAATTGATTTGTTTCCGGCGTTTCCGAAAGGTTGGAACTGCGATTTCAAACTGCACGCTCCGTATCAAACGGTTGTCGAGGGGCGTTTGGAAAACGGCAAAATCACCGCATTGAAAGTAACGCCGAAGGAACGGGAAAAAGATGTCAGAATAATGAACTTACCGGATAACGTAAAATGAGACTCCACAGCGCACTTTGCTTTCCCTACGATATGGGACAATAGAGATGAAAACGGGAATTTAATTGATACGCTCATCAGAGCCGCTATCGCAAGATAGCGAATGTCCTCGTCTGTATTATAGGTCACAAGCCTAGTTTTTATGCAGAAAAATTTATTTCTCCTGCCGTTTTTACTGTTTCTCCCGCTCTCCGTTTGTCTTGCACAGGCACAAGAACGGTGATTTAACGCTGCCGATGAGCGAAGACGGGTTCACCTCGCCAGCCAATTCGCCGACTGCACCGTCCGCTGCCGCTCCTCACGCTCGTCTTCAAGATGTCCCTTGAACCAAACCTTCGCCTGGAACTGCATCGGTTCGCCAAACGGTAAAACCTTCGGATGCTCCGCCCGCATTGCTAATGCTTGCCTCGGCGGAACAACCGTATCAGGAACCTCGTGACAACCGATACAGCCCTTGTTCTCGCCGGGACGAACGTTCATCCACATCAACTGATTGCCGACAACGTTTCTATCCGAGTCCAACACTTGCAGCGCAATAAACCGGTCTGCGGGGACTTCAATCGCAAACGAACCGTCCGCCGCTAACGGAATAATTCCCAAGTCCCGTCCAAACGCCCCGCCGTGATTTTTCCACGCGAATTCCTTCGGTATCGTATGCGTTGCGTGCCGCGTCACCTGCGGCAAGCCTTCGACAACCCGCAACAACCGTCCCGATTTCTTCACCCGCTGTTCCTGCGTGTTAAACACCGATTGCACATACAGCGTTCCCGTGTATTGCGAACTCCGCACCGCCGGGTCTTCCGGCACCGCCGGCGGAACCCGCCGCGGATGCAGCACCCTCGCTTCAAAACAGGAATACTGCGGGTCAGCGTACAACAGCGTCAACTTGCCTGTTGCAACTTCCATCGTGTAAATCCCCAACGCAACGCCGCCGCCGGGATTGTTCATCGCCGGAAATTGACGTTTCTCAATACGGACAGCAGATTCTTCCGCTCCCGGTTTCTCTCCCGCCGCAACGAGAAGCGTTTTTTCGTCAAGGCGAATCGCCGTTGTAATCACCCAAGGGTCGTTGCCGCCCTTGCGTAAAAAATCCTTCCGCAATAACTTTTCGCCGAACCGCCCTTCCGTCAATACAGGACCTGCCGGAGTCGTCATTAAAATCTCTTTTCCGTCAAACGGCTGCGGCTGTGTCAATCTTAACAACCGATGCCGTCCGCCAGCCATGCCGCCGGCAAACCAACCGGTATAACCGCCGTTGATGCCCCGCCAAAACGCCCGCCGCTCCGGTCCGTAAAGCGTCTGTGCTTGCGTACCGTCCGGGTGCAGCGACAACAAATTGTACTCCGTCTTCATTCGGGAATAAAACAACTCCAGTCGCGTGACAAGAATGTTGCCAGTGTCCGCAACCGAAGGTTCGCTGTCCCGACCGAAGTTAAAGCCGACAACCTGTATGTCCGTACCGTCCGGCGACATCGTCGTTAAACCCGTCGCCGGATAACCGTGATACTCATCCCGCGTGCCGAGCCGGGTCGAGGAAAACGCAATCCGTCCGCTCGGCAATTCGCACGGCTGAACATCGTGAAACTTACCGTACGTGATTTGCTGCAAATTTTTACCGTCCGCATCGATTCGAAAAATATGATACCACGGCGAGTCTTTTTCGCGGCGGGTAAACCACACGGTCTTTCCGTCAAACGAAACCTCGCAATCGGCAACATACCCGTCCGTGAAATGGGTTAGCGGGCGGGCTTTAGCCCCCGCTGAATCAATATCGAGAACATAGAGATTGTTGCCGGGGCGATAAACTGGTCCGCTGTCGGTCGTCATATACGCTTGCCGCCAGCCGTCCATCTGAAACGGATTGTTATCGGGCGTGATGTTGCCCTTAATAAACACGAACAGCGTTGCTTTCTTGGGAATATCGCCTGCATTGACAATCGGTGCCCGGACGGTTGCGGCGGGCAATCGGGGCAACGGTTCAACGTTATGCCGCCAAAGGGCTTCGCGGCAAGTTGTACGGATGCTGTGAAACGGATTGTCCCGCTCCGCCTGCTGCAACGATTTCAATGCTTGCGGCGTTGCAATTTTGTCCAATGCCAGCGCAGAACGATGCCGGATACCGAGCGAGTTGTTCTCATCGTTGAGAATGTTGATGAGCAGCGGAACGGATTCGTTATCCCGGAAGTTGCCGAGACACATTATTAACGCTTCCCGATAGCGCGGCGTGAGGTCGTTGAATTCGCCCTGTCCTTGTTTCGACAGTATGAACGGCGGCGGTGCGAACTCGCCGAAGTCGGCTTCACGTTTCGATGCTGCTAACATATCCCGCATCGGTTTGACTGCCCGCTTATCGCCGATGAACAAGAGCGTCTTCGCTATGTTGATACGAACCCAATGATTCGGATGTTCCAAGAGCGGAACGAGCCGGTCGATGTATTTCGAATTCCGGCAGAGCGTTGCGGCAACGTTGGAACAGAACGATGTATCGGTCGGCAAGTTGTCCGGTGATATGATTGCAACTTCCTTCGGCGAAACGATAAAGCGTACCGAACCGACTCCCGCACCGCGACTTGCACAAACGCCGGTTTGAGCGAAGAACTGCTTGTACTTGCCGTCAAGTTTGTAATGAATGATGCTCGCTGCGTGAGTATGCAGTCCGCGTGAGAATTGCTGTTTGCCGATGCGTAAATCGGGAAACCCTGCGCTGCGGTTGATGAGCAGTTTATCGTGTTGCTGCATATTGCCGGCAGGTTTCAGCGTATCGAGATAAACCTGCTTGCCGCCGATGTCCGTCAACTTTGCATCCGCCCAATCGGCTCTGTCCATCTGATAATTGTCAACGGGATCAACAACGAGATACAAATCGTTCCAACCGCTGACATCGCAACTGATTGCAAACGGTTCATCTTGTCCGCGCAGAACGGGACTTTGCACGGTGTCAGCGGATAACTTGTCAGCGAAGACCGCTTGCGGTTTTACATCCTTGTTCTCAAGAACATTCAAGACGTGTTCAATGAAATTGTCCGCTTCTCCGCTGCATTCAAGCACATACCGGAAAATCTTTTGATACGGTTCTTCTTCGTAATACACTAACCTGTCAATGTCCAGCGGAATCTGTTGAGCGATGAGCGGGGCGATTTGTTTTAACTTCTTTTTTATCTGCGGGTCATCAAGCGGAATCCGTGAAAGGGCAAACAGAATGAAATAGGGGGCGGCAAGAATTCGGTCACGGGCATCGAGATGCGGGATGTCGGTCGGATACGTTGCTGGTGCGTAAATCACTTTTTCTCCCGCCAGTTTTTGGTTATCAATCCGGCGTGCTTGCGTGGGAAACACGTCTAACAATGCTTCTACCGCCTGTTGTCCGGTGTTTACGTTCTGTTGACTTGCCAATTCGCCAAGAGCATCGGCAGCGTACCGCGTCCATTGCGGTTTACGCAGATACTTGCATAACACATCAATCGTTTCCGGCAACTTAGAGCGTCCCAAAACATGCAGAGCCGTTTGCACACATACTTTTTCATCGCTGTACTGTTGAGTCGGGGTTGTCGGTAGTGCGGCTTTCGTTTCCCAATAATCCAAACGTTCTGCAATGATTTTCACCGCTGTTGTATCGAGACCCGCTGTACCGGCGGAGCGAAATCCTTTTGCGGCTTCGCAAGGGTCGTCCGATTGGATTGCCTCTAAAACATTGCCGGGCATCGTCAAATTATCGCGTGCAACCGCAGCGGCTTGCCGGACTGTCCAATCGGTATCGTCTAATGCTTTTGTTAAGGGTACTAATGCTTCCTTTCCGCCGCACCAAGCGAGAGCAAGTGCAGCGTTGCGGCGGACGGTTGCGTCTTTATCTTTTAACGCAGCGATGAGTGCATTTTCGGCTTGGGTACAGCGCATATAACCGAGTGCTTCGGCGGCTCTTGCTCTTTCCGGCGAGCAGGAAACTGTGTTTTCCGCCTCGTTTGTTAATATCGCCATTTTCGCTTTTGCTTCGTCATCGTAAGGATTAGCAAACGCCGAAACAGCGGACAATATGAACGCGAAACACAAAATTGGTCTCATTAGGCTTTGTGGGGTTAGAACCTTTGTATGGACGAGAGTTGTCAAGTATAGCACGGACGGGTTTTGTCCGCAAGACGGCAGACATTTCGCTACCTTGCGATAGCGTCTCTGAACGTTTGCGGCATCTGCTTGACGTTCCTCCTTGTTTGAGTTAGTATATCCGCTGTCCGCATCACCTAACCAAGAGTACCGATGAAACACATTGCCGTTACCGTTTTGCTTTTCGCTCTGACTGCTTCCGCCTTTGCCCAAGAGACTGTACACCTCTTTAACGGCAAGAATCTCGACAACTGGTACACGTTCCTGAAATCCAAAGGAAAAAATAACGACCCCGACAAAGTGTTCACTGTCGAAAACGGGGCAATTCACATTTCCGGTACCGAACACGGCGGTATCACCACTAATGAAGAATATGCTGATTATATTTTGGAAGTCGAATATAAAACCGGCGAACATTCTTACGGCGGAAAAAAAGGCAAGGCATTTGACAGCGGAATTCTCGTTCATTCGCAAGGACAAGACGGTGCTTACGCCGGCGTTTGGATGAAGTCCATCGAAATCCAAGTCCAAGAGGGCGGAACCGGCGACTTCTACGTCGTCTCCGGCAATAAAGATGAAAACTTTTCGATTCAAACGACCGTTATCGGCAAAGTATATAATCCCCGCGGAACCGAAGTCACCGGTTACACTCCCGGTCATCCGCCGCTGTATCGGCTCGGAAGCGGCCCGAATAAAAAGGACGTTGCCGGATACCGTAACAAAAATGAAATCGAGAAGCCTGCCGGTGAATGGAATACGGTCAAAATTATTGCGAAAGGGAACGTTCTCGACGTTTATCTTAACGGTCAGTTTGTCAATCACGCTTACAATGTGAAACCGCAAAAAGGACGGATTCAGATTCAATCCGAAGGGGCAGAGTTCTTTTACCGGAAAATTGATTTGACTCCGCTTCCGAAAGAGGTAAATCCGCTGCCCCGCTTTGCGGTTATATCAGACACGCATTTTGAAAACAACCGCGGCGAAGGGGCAAAAGTCAAAGTTCCGAAGGCATTAAAAAATCTGTTGAGTAAAGAGCCGAAAATTGATGCGGTCTTTGTCGTCGGCGATTTAACTGAAAAAGGCAAGCCCGAAGAATTTGCTCAACTCGTATCGGTTTTCGGCGATAAAAGCAATGTTCCCGAAGGAATGGACGTGTATTTTATGATGGCAGCGAGCCACGACGGTTCTATGCAGAATCAGGAACTTTTTAAGGAAAAGGTGAAACAACCGCTGCATCAATACATTGCCGTTAAGGGGTATCCGTTCATTACCATCAGCGAGGGAGGATACTTGCCGAGTGAGTATAGTACGCATACCAAAAAGTTTCTGTCGGAGAGTCTTGCCGATGCTGCGCAAAAATATCCGGGCAAGCCGATATTTGTTTTTACGCATATTCCGCCGCAAAATACCTGTTACGGTTCAAAGGTTTCGGAAGGCTGGGGAATTCCCTTTTTTACGCCCGTTCTCGATAAATATCCGCAGGTTATTATTTTTTCGGGTCATTCGCATTTTCCGCTGGGCGACCCCCGGTCGATTCATCAGGACAAATTTACGGCAGTCAATGACGGTTCTACGACATACAGCGAGGTAGAGCCGAAAATCGTTGATGAAGGAATTCATCCTCCGAAATGTGAATATGTTACAGAAGGAATTATTGTCAACGTTTTACCTAACGGTGATGTTGAATTAGAGCGTTGGGACACTTACCGTAACGAAAAGATATTGCCGAATTGGCTTGCGGAGGCGCCGCACGACGGCAGCCGTTTCAATTATAAAAACCGCAGCGGTCTTCCTGCGCCGGAGTTTGCGAAGGATGCCAAAGTTGTAACGAAAATAACGGGCAAGGAAGTTGCAGTAACATTTCCGCAGGCCTCGGACGAAGAGGTTGTGTTCCGTTATCTTGTCGAGATAACGGACGGCGATAAAACGGCTGCTTCTTTCCGCAAATTTTCGCAGTTTTATCTCAACAGTGAAACGCCGAAGGAGTTGACGGTGTCTTTTAACGATTTACCAGCCGGTAAAGAGTTGAAAGCACGGATAACGGCACTGGATTCGTACAACAATGTATCGCTGCCGATTATCAGCGAAGCGTTCAGCATTAGTACCCAGCCGTAACAAACGGAGACCAAAATGTCAATGACGGAAACAGAACTGCGCCGAAAGCGCAAGCCGGTTGATAGTATACTGTTGCGGCGGGCGAAATAGCGGACAAAAAATGGCGGGTGCGGCGTTTCTGAGGGGTTGGAACTGCGATTTCAAAAGAATCGGTACAGGTACACAGAACTATGGGAGCCTTCGTTATCCCCAGTGCTTTCAGAGCGTTTACTCTCTGGTGTCCGGCGATAATAACGCTGTTGTTTTTATTGACGATTATCGAAACCCTTATTTTCCCCGTTACCCTTAGTAGCACAGGTTCCCCTTATTTGTTTCCCCTTATTTGTAAATTAAGGGAATAAGGGTAAAGAGTTTGGAGACGCATTGCTATTAAGGGTCGGAAAATGGAAATAAGGGTTATGCGTAGAATCGTGTCCTAATTATCAATTATCAATTTACTAGCCGCTCGCCGCTAATTACTAACTACTAATACGCTGTTCTTAACCGCAGGAAAACACTGTCGGCGGCACGCAGTCGGCTGGCGTAACTCTCTAATGTCCGGTCAAACATATAACCTGTTTCCAAGCCCCACGTGAAACCGCACGACGTTTTCCGTTCCAAACCGATGAGTAAACGCATATCATGGTAATCAAGCGTTGTTTCCATACCGGCAAGCGGTTCATACCCCCACGAACCGCCGGCAAACTCAAACGCTCCGTAAAACCAATCCGCTTTGACCGGATTATCTGCTGTACCGAACCAGTTAATGCGTTCGGCAATCCGCAGACGCGGAAATACAAGTTCAACGCTCAAATCTTCCTGCGGTGTCCAGATTAGTCCCGCCATCGGCAGAACGTTGTATGAATCTTTCCGGTCGAGATACGCAACACCAAAAATGATTTTCAAACGCGGATTACAGCCCCAAATACCCGCAAGATGTGCCGGAATACGGATAGCATCCCGTCCCGTTGCCTTAAAATCGCCGCTGTAAAAGACACCCGCACCGAGGTCTGCCGTCAGTTTTTTCGCAGAAACCGGACGTATCCAGCGGAAATTCACGCCGGTCGTGTAAAACGTTTCACTGCTGCCCCGCTTGACATCAAAGAATGTCGGCTTAAAACTCGGTGTGATAACCAGAGGCGAATCGGGAGTCGGCAGCGGCAGCGCGAATGTCGCTGCGATGTCGAGTTCGGTCATTCCCAAACCTTTACCGCCGCCGCTTGACGGTACCCAAAGAACATTGAAATTCACTTTTTGAAACATTCCCTGCCGATGGTCATTCGGCACACTCGAAAGATATAATTCACCGGTATCATTGGCGGGGGCAAGCGGCGAATGAGCGTAACCGGTCTCCTCCGGCAGCGGCATAGACAATGCAGCCGGTAATTCTCTCTGTGCCGGTACGTTGAAAATGTTCCCGTTCGGCGGTTGCGCCGATAATGCAGCGGCGCAACAGACATAACTGATAAAAATACCCGCAAAGAAATGAAGACGCTTTATTTTAAGCAAGCATTGCATTTGAACAAACATCATTGTATTTTGACAAACATTGTTTTCCGCAGCCGGGCAGAGTACAATGCAGCGGAGTATAGGAATAAAGCCCGAACGGGACAAGAGTAAAATGATTGCAGATTCTCTTACCGCATTACCTCAATATCTTCCGAAAAGACTTTATCAGGCGGTAATGCCGTTTATAGAAAAACTCGATACGGACATTCCTGACGGAAAATACCCGCTGGACGGGCGCAAAGTGTTTGCCCGAATTCAAACTTATGAGACGAAACCGGTAAGCGGTTGCCGCATTGAAGCCCATCGGAAATACGCTGACATTCAAATCGTCCTTGCCGGTTCAGAATGTATTGATGTTTTTCCGGCAGTTGCATTAGAGCCGGAGACCGATTACGATGCGGAGGCAGATGTGCAGTTTTATAAGGCGGACTTCTGCAAGGCGGGCGGCGCAGCAAACTTGCCGGTATTGAGTCCGCTGGTGCGTTTCTCGGCAGTGCCGGATTATTTTGCTTTGTTTTATCCGCAGGATGCTCACCGTCCGCAAATGCACGCCGAACAAAAGCATACAACGCAAGGGCAGCAGGTACGGAAACTAATCATTAAAATTAACGTATCGGCGTATTTTCCGTAACAGGCTTTAAGCAAATTCCCGCTGCGCTGCGTTTTTCTATCTGCCTGCGGTTTTCTATTTACTGAACGTTATAGTCCGCAAACTGACCAGGTACAGCCCGAAGAATTTCGTCCACACTCGTCAAACCTTGTTCTAACTTGTCCTGCGCATCTGTCCGTAAATCGACCATCCCTTCATCGACCGCCCGCTGATGAATCTGATACATCGAAGCCCCTTCCCGTATCATTTTTTCAAGGTCTTGCGAAACCTTCAAAACTTCACCGACGGCAATCCGCCCTTTGTATCCGCTGTGATTACAATCAGGGCAGCCGCACGGAACGTACATCTGCTTCTGTCCGTCATCGTGTTCGCCGTGCAGCGATAATTTGCACTGCGGACATAACTTGCGGACAAGCCGCTGCGTTACCACGCCCAGGAGGCAACTGGCGAAGAACTGCGGCTGTACTCCGAGAAACAGCATCGCTTCACAGGCTTCGACCGTTGAACGGGCGTGTGAAGTCGCCAAAACGAGTTGACCGCTGTTCGCCGCCCGAACAACAATGTCGGCTGTAACATTGTCCCTGATTTCGCCGACCATAATCACATCCGGCGACTGACGGAGAATGCCCCGCAACAAGTCAGGGAAATCCACTCCCCGCGACAGATTGATTTGCGATTGATGCAGACCGTCAAGTGTGTATTCTATCGGGTCTTCAAGCGTATGAATCTTTCGTGTTCCGTCGTTGAGGTGCTTCAGAACGGCATAGAGCGTCGTTGTTTTCCCCATACCGGTCGGTCCGGTAACGAGGATAAGTCCGCCGGGCTGACTGGCAATGTCGTAGAGACGTTTATAATTGGTGCGGTGAAAACCGATATCCTCTACCGTCAACATATTCCGGCTATCGAGAATACGGAGAGTCATATCTTCACCTTCTATCGTCGGCAGTGTTGCCAAACGCAAGTCTATGCTTCCACTGTTTTTTAAGCGAAACCGGATACGTCCGTCTTGGGGATGAAACGACCGGAGAATGTCCATATTTGCCGTTACTTTCAGGTGAGCGATGAGCCGAAGACCAAAATCACGGGTGATTTGTCCCCACGGACGCAGCAATCCCATTGAACGGATGGCAATATCCACCGTCTCTTCGCGGGGCGTGAAGAAAAAGTCGCTCGCTCCGGCTTTCAATGCCTCGGTTATCAGTGTGTTGAGATAGTCGTCAACAGCACCATCGAATTGAGCCACAAACCTGTCGCTGGAAATCCAAGACTCATCCTGGGATTGTCCTTCAGCAACAGCAACATTTTCGGATTGTTCTAGCCAGTTCATCGCAAGACGGGAGGGTTAGAGTTTGTCCTATTGTCGAATATCCGTTATCCGTTGTCAATACCCTCAATGCGGATTTTTTCAATGCGGCGTTTATTGACTTCAACAGCAGTGAGAAGAATTGCTTTCCCCTCCCATTCGTAATTCACACTTTCACCTTTTTCTGGAATATGTCCGAGCGTCGAGAACATATAGCCCGCCGCTGTATCATAATCTTCTTCTTCCGGCAAATGCAAGCCGAGCCGCTCGTTCAGATCGTCAATGCGCACCTTGCCGAGAACATTGTAAATGCCGGGTGTCATTTGGACAATTTCCGCCTCGACCGTCAAGGTATCGTGTTCGTCCGTGATTTCTCCAACAATTTCTTCGAGTAAGTCTTCCAATGTAACAAGTCCCGCCACGCCGCCGTATTCGTCCAGAACAATCGCCAAGTGCCCCGGCAGGGCAGAAATGAACGTTCCTGATTCCGTAGAATGTCCGTTTCTGATATGACCTCTGACGTTTTGAAATTCTTTAAGCAAGGCATCTATCGGTTTCGTTTCCGGCACGAAGACCGGTTCGGACAATAGCTTCGTCCAGTGCCGGTGTTGCGAAGCATCGGGAATAGCCAATTCACGTAATAGATTTTTTGTAAGCAGGACACCTACAATGTCGTCGCGTGTTTCTTTATAAACCGGTATCCGGCTGTGCGGACATGTTGAAACGAATTGCAGCATTTCGTCCCAAGACAGCGTGTCGGCAATGCACTTCATATCCGTGCGGGGGGTCATTACTTCTGAAACGGTTACGTCCCGCAACTTCATTGCCCCTTCAATGATTTCCCTCGCATCGTCTTCAAGAAGTCCTTCACGGTGTCCTTCGGTTACGATTGTCCGTATTTCCTCCTCAAAATCGTCTTCGTCTGTTTCTTCTTCGGCATCGGCAAGCCGGCGGAAGAACACAGATATAAACCGGTCAATAAGCATCAGGGGCGAGGCAAGGAAAGCGAGTAAATGCCAGAATTTCCAAGTGAAATAAACAAAATACGTCCCCCAAAGACCGGCAACCGCACGGGGAAAATAGAACACCGCCGTAAGAAAGAGAAACAAATAGCCGATTAAAACTGCGGCAGAACTGAAGGTGCAAACCTGCGGTATGTGGTGTACGATAACACCGATAAAGACGCTGGAAACAATGATACGGACAAGTGTAACGGCACCAGCAACGCGGTCATAATTTTTAAGAATAACCTTCAGCCTTGCGTCTGCCCTGCGCTGTTTACAAAATTCCTCTAATTTGTGGCGTGAAAACGATTTTAACGACCTCGCCCCCAGCGCAAGAAAAAACAGTAATAATAATCCGAGTAAAATACAATACAACATCTTTTTGAACACATAGGACTCTAGACCGCCGAGGTACAGTACCGCAACGCCATCGTCTTACTCTTCATCTTCCCGTGCCACACGCAGCACTTCTTCGACGGTCGTTTGTCCTTTCAGAACTTTGCGGATGCCGTCCATAAACAGCGTTGACATTCCCTCCGCCTTCGCGGTTTTGCGGATTTCGACCGTACTCGCCTGCTGGAACGTCATCTCCCGAATCTTTGCCGACATCATCATCAATTCAAATACCGCCATTCTGCCCCGATACCCCGTCCGGTTGCACGCTCCGCAGCCCGCCCCCTTCTTAAACGTTGCCGTCTTCGCCTGTTCCTGCGTAATTCCGCCCTCCTGCAACTCAATGTCCGCCGGCGTATAAGGTTTCGCACACTTCTTGCATATCGTCCGAACAAGACGCTGCGCCATAATGCCGATAACCGAACTCGACACTAAATACGGCGGCACTCCCATATCGACCAACCGGGTAATCGCCCCCGGCGCATCGTTCGTGTGCAGCGTACTAAATACCAAGTGTCCTGTCAACGATGCCTGAATACCCATCTGTGCCGTTTCCAAGTCCCGCATTTCGCCGACAAGAATAATGTTCGGTGCCTGACGCAGCATTGCCCGGATAACACGGGCAAAATCCAAACCGATGGCGTGCTTGATTTCAACCTGATTGATGCCCGGCAGATAATACTCCACCGGATCTTCGGCGGTAATAATCTTGCGCGTCGGCGTATTCAATTCGTTAAGCGAAGCGTAAAGCGTTGTTGTTTTTCCCGACCCCGTCGGACCTGTTACAAGAATAATGCCGTTCGGACGGCGAATCAGCGTGTTGAACTTTTTGTAATCGGAATCCGCAAAACCAAGTTGCGATAAACTAACACGAATGTTGTCCTTGTCCAGAATCCGCATCACGACACTTTGACCGTGATTCGTTGGAACCACGCTGACCCGAAGGTCGAGTTCCTTATCGGAAATGGACAATTTAATACGTCCGTCTTGTGTCCGCCGCCGTTCGGCAACATCGAGCCGAGCCATAATTTTGAAACGCGACAAAATGGAACCTTGCAGCCGTTTTGGAATGGAATCCCGTTCAACCAACGCCCCGTCAATACGGTACCGGACACGGACGCGGTCTTCAAACGGTTCAATGTGAATATCGGAAGCGCGAAGTTGGACGGCTTCTTCGACCATCAGGTTAGCAAGCCGGACAATCGGCGCATCGCTGTCTGCCGCATTTTTACCGCCGGCAGCACCATAGGAATCGGTAGCGGTAAAGTCGATTTGCGTATCCGTCATTTCCTGAATGAGCGAATCTGCACTTTCCCCGATGTTTTGCGTGTAATAGCGGTTGATAGACTCCTGAATCAATTCCGGCGAAGCGAGCATCGGTTCTATCGGACGGTTCAAGATGAAGCGGAGTTTGTCGAGAATTTCGATGTCGTTCGGATCCCGCATTATCACTTTGAGCGTATCGCCGTCGGTGGCGAACGGCAGCACTTGATTTTCGCGGGCAACGGATTCGGGAATTAGTTCGACAATCGCCGGCGGAATAATGGCTCCTTGCAGATTGACATAAGTTCGTCCGTATTCTTCGGCAATGGCTTTCGTTACCGTTTCGGCATCGGCATAACCCAGTTTCACGAGGGCATCGGCAACTTTAATGTTGGTCGATTCCGCCATCTCTTGTGCTTCGGAGACTTGGGAAGCACTGATTTTGCCTTGCCGAAGGAGATTTTCGAGGAAATTACCTTTTTTTGCCATCGCCGGGAATTGCTATGATTTATTGATAGCGATAATTTATTGGTGTCACTGATGACTAATGCACTTCACATTATCAATTATCTGTAACGAATCGTCAAGAAGAATGTTAGCCAGGCATTCTTCCAAAGGGATCGGACTTTTTTACCGCGAAAAGATGAAAAACCGAAGTGTCTGGCGGCGTGCCGCACCGTCAATGACGGCTAAAACATTAGTAAATGGGGTTTTTCCATCCCAAAATCTCATTTTCTTATGTTTCTTTTGTGGTCGTCCCGCCTCCGACCGCAAAAGACGGCACGCCAAAATGCCCTCCGGGCGTTGCCTTCGGCAGAGAAAAATGAAAGCAATGATTTTCGGCGGGTCGCCCCCGACCTGACAACCGCAACTAAAAGCCCCCTGAAAAACGAAAATAATTGACGGCTGTGCTGTCATAAAAACAGAGGCTCTTGCCTGTCTTTTACGCATTTGTTGAACAAGTTTTGACAATCAGTGCCGGATAAGGTACAATGCCGGAGAAGCCGTTCCGTCGCCGTAACAAAATCATCACCGCAAAATGGATTTACACTTAAAAAACAAAACCGTGCTGGTTACCGGCGGCTCATCCGGTTTGGGCATATCTATTTCGACCGTATTGGCTCAGGAAGGTGCGAACGTAGCCCTCAATTATGTTGCTAATCCCAATGCAAAAACCGTTGCCGAAGAACTGCAAAAGACCTACGGCGTGAGGACGTTAGCCGTCTATGCGGATGTTTCCAAAGAAGACGAAGTCCAAAAAATGTTCGATGAAATTGAAGCGGAACTCGGTCAAGTGGACAGCACCGTCAACAATGCGGCTGTCGTTGCGAATCCGAAGTGCGAAGATTTAACCCTTGACGAGTTTCAACGCTGTGCCGCCATTAATTTGCAGGGAACGTTCCTCGTCTCCCGCGAAACGGTACGGCGTTTGAAAAAACGCCGCTCACCGGGCAGTATCGTCAACATCTCTTCGCAGGCGGCTCTGCGCGGTTCGCAAAGCGGTAAAACAGCATACGATATGACCAAAGCCGGTATTCTTGGTTTTACTCGGTCGCTGGCGTTGGAAGTTGCCGCAGACGGTATTCGGGTCAATGCCGTTTTACCCGGCATTATGCATACGAAAATTATCGCTCAATTTATCGAAGCCGAACCGGAGAAGTTTAACAAACGTTCGCCGCTTGGACGTATCGCACAGACAAATGAAATTGCTGGAGTAACAGTGTTTCTCGTGTCCGATTGTGCCAGTTATATGACCGGCGCAACCGTCGATGTCAGCGGCGGCATGGCGATGCACTAAAAATAGACTGCTGGGAACCGCTAATAACCCTCCTTTGCATTCGTTTGCGATTGAAAAATAGGGGATTTTCTGTGCGATATATTGGGTTTTTAGAGGTTTCCTGTAACATAATGACAAATCTCCCGGCTCGAAAGATAAATGTTCCCGTCAATGCCGTGTGACATCAATGTACTTTTTATCTGCTTATCTGAAACGCTGCTGCCGGTGTGTGCTGTCCGTTCTTGACAACATGGCCGGAAAACTCATTGCGAAACGTATCGGACTGATACATTTCCAACAGTATTATTGCCGTCACCACCGCATCAGCGTTTCGATGAATCCCAAAGATGTTCTGGGACGCGCCGGTGAAGAGACGGCAGTTCGTTTTTTGGAAGAGAAAGGTTATTGTATTTTACATCGTAACGTCCGTTTCAAAGAAGGCGAACTGGACATCATTGCCCGCAACGGAACTACACTCATCGTTGCCGAGGTCAAAACCCGAAAATACACGTCGCCCAAAAAACCTTATGAGTACGTAACTTGGAAAAAACGCCGGCGAATTCTGAAATTAACCGAAAAATACATCGCTGCATCGGTCACATGCGCTGTCCGCTATGATATACTTTCTGTAACCTGCACGAAAAACGACACGCTGGAGGTCGAGCATCTGCAAAACGCTTTCACGGATAAAATGTTTACGGATAACACATTTGCGAAGAAAAAGAAACGTCCGAACTGGCGTAACAAAAAGAACGTCTGCGTTATTACAGACTAAGTTTGAACTTGCGGCGTAATTCAAATTGAGCAGCGGTTCCGACTCATTTATTTCGATAGTGTGCCGAATGACTTCCTGCCCCTCCCTTAACACAATGTACATTTACGGCACTGATGAAGCGGGTTACGGTCCGAATCTGGGTCCGTTGGTGATTACGGTGACCGTCTGGGAAACACCGGCGGAAGATTTGACGTTCCTTGCCGCTCCGCTCAAAGATGCCGGAATACTCATCGCCGATTCCAAAAAAATCTATCACGGCGGACAGTCTTTGTCCGTATTAGAAAACAACGTTCTGGCGGTGCTGCGTCATATCGGTTCCTGCCCCGAATTGCCCGATTTGCAGGAACAGCGTATTGCCGCTTTGGCAAAAAATTTCGGCGATGTTTTATCGGATTACAAAGTCCGCCTGCTGGACATCAAGAGCCGAATCATCGAGCCGGCGGAGTTTAATGTTTTGCTTGACCGGTACGCTTCCAAAGGTTCGCTCTTGTCCCAAGAGACGATGCGTTTAGCCGCCGCAGCGGCAAAAAACCAGTGCAGCGGCAAGAGACCGGTACGGCAACTGTTTCTCTGCGACAAACACGGAGGCAGAAACCGGTATCTGGATTTACTGACAGAACACTTTGCCGGTTACTTTGTCAATGTGTTACGGGAATCATTGGAACAGAGCGTTTATCGTTTTGATGACGGCAATAATGTTACAGATAATAATGTTACAGAATGGCGTTTTATTGCCAAAGGCGAATCGCATTTGCCGGTCGCTCTTGCTTCGATGGTCTCGAAATACCGGCGTGAGACGGCAATGAAAATGTTTAACGCATTTTGGCTTTTACACGTCCCCGGCTTGAAGCCGACGGCGGGTTATCCAGAAGATGCGAAACGTTTTATCAAGGATATTTCCGCTGCCAAAGCAGCGTTAGGCATTGCTGATGATGTCCTTTGGCGCAGAAAATAAACCGGCAATACAAAAATTTGCCGATAGACTGAAAATTATTGTCATTTTGGCTTTTATTGGGGAAAGCGAAATAACGAAACAATGCGAAAAAAATACAAAAAAACGGATTTCAAGCGGCAACAGTATCATTGCCGAAATTTCAGGAAAGTGCCGTCCGCCTATTGCAAAATCTTTTTTCGCAGGTAAAATACTGTGCGTAAAGAGTCTATGTTTGAGTAATTTTACAAATCATCCCACAGGAACAAGGTACTAGGAGTTTTCGCAAATGAGTGCAGACGCTCTCCCTTTCACGATGGACATACTTTTGGAACAGTGCGGCGGAAGTACTGCTGTCGGTGCTGCTGTTCTTGATGAATTTCTTAATCAGGTTCCCGCCGACACCCAAGAAATGGAAGAGAATATCACCAGCGGAAATCTGCTGCAAGTCAGCAAAGCCGGTCATCGTCTCAAAGGGACGGCAGGTGTTCTTGGTGCAGCGGCACTGCATAAACTTTGTTTTGCCATCGAACTTGCCGGCAAGGAAGGCAAGGAAGCAGAGGTAAACGAAGTGTATCCGCAACTCAAAGCCGAAGCCCAACGCTGCGTCGATGCCGTCCCCACTGCATTGGCGAAGTTAAGCGGATAGACGTATCAAATTGAGAATTGAAGAATTAGTTGCGCAAGCGTAGTAAGGACCGGTGCGTTTCCCTGATTTTTTCTACTGTCAATTCTCCATTATATCAATTATCCATTTTATTAAGCCGCTCAATAACCTTGCGGATAATCGGTTTCGGCAGGAAGTTGGCAAAGGCGGTCTCATCGGCAACCGAAGCAATTTCCTTGATAAGCGAACTGGAAACGTGCGCCAAATCGCCGTCGGCAACCATAAAAAGCGTTTCCACATCGGGAGCCAACCGGCGGTTCGCCATCATCATCGTCAATTCCGCCGCAATGTCCGTCAAAGGACGCACTCCGCGTATCATTATCTTCGCCCCAAGTTGCTGAACGAATTTGACCGTCAGTCCCTGATAAGTAACGATTTCAATGTTGCGGAGATGGGCAGTCGAAAGCCGAATCAACTCGACACGCTCCTCGGCGGAAAAAAGCGGCTGCTTTTCCGCATTGATACCGACACCGATGATGAGTTTGCTGAAAAGCGCACCCGCCCGCTGCACGACATCAAGGTGTCCGAGCGTAAAAGGGTCAAACGAACCGGGATAAACCGCAAAGGTTACGGACATTTATTTTATAATCTCAATGATGCGGAGACATTAAACGGCCGGCATATTATCCGTTTTGCCCGGTGCTGAGGTGTCTGTCTATCAAAATGGCAACATCATCATAGTCGGCAAGCAATATGTTTTGCGACAACTTGTCCAGAAGAGTCCGCACACTTCGGCTCCACTCCTTTTCCTTGAGCCTGTCTAGGATGGAATTCATCGTCTCTGCATTCAGGAGACTCACAGCCTCTTTGAGTTGCAATAATTCAGACTTTAAGTGTTCAAGGGCATTGGCATTGTCCGTTATGGTATCATCTGCCAGCGTATCAAGGAATTGCAACAAGGATCGCCGTAATTTTTCCAAGTCGATGAGAAACATTTCCGTATCCGCTTCGATGGTGATAGCATCGTTCACCTTTCCCGCCTCTTCAAGGTCAGCGGCACGGGCAGACAATTCAACCGCTCCCAAGTTTGCCAAAGCACTTTTTAATGCGTGGACGTTGATTGTATAGGAAGCCCAATCGGCAATAATGAGCGCACTGCGTATCGTCTCTATTTTGACTGCCGATTCCGAAGAAAATATCTTCATTATATCCGCATACCGGCTGCGTGAACCGCCGGACAGCCTTATTCCTTTCTGCATATCAACGCCCGGTATGCTCTGTGAAAATACGGCGGTGTCGAAGTGATACATCAAATTGGTTCGTACCTGTTTCGATTCCGGTATCCAACTTTTGAGAACCGCATCGAGTTTGAGTATTTCTATCGGTTTGGGCAAGTAATCATCAATGCCGTTTTGAAGAAACATCTCCCTCATTCCTGCCATCGCATTGGCGGTCAAAGCAACTATCGGGAGTTTTTGATATTTTTCTCCCGGCAGTTTCCGAATAATCACCGTTGCCTCGATGCCGTCCATTTTGGGCATCATGTGGTCCATAAAGACAAGGTCGTAGTCGTTTTCCTGAACGAGTTGGATTGCTTCCTCGCCGCTTGTACAAAAATCCATCTGCATTTCATAGACCGCCATCAATCCCTCGACAACTTTCATATTCACTTGTATATCGTCCACGACGAGAACCTTTGCATCGGGAGCCTTGAACTGGATACGAATCTGGTCGTCTTCGAGCGTGCCGCTGCACAACTTATCGTTGAGCCAGTTGGCAATGGAAAGCGAGTAAATAGGCAGCAAAAGCAGAGGCAAATCATTATTGTAATTTGAATGGACATCATCTATCAGCAGAGCCGTCTTCGACTTATTCGCCGTTTTTTTCACCGCCTCCTGAACATCTTTATAGATGCGGGGACGAAGTAACAAATGAGAATATCTATTGGTCTGTAATTTGCCGGTAAAGGCAAACGCATCCGGTACAATTTCACGGCGGATACCGAGATTTTCAAAGGTTTCTTCGATTGCCTTGATATGGTCTGGTCTGTTCTCCACGATAAGCACCGATTTATCTTCCGGGTTCTCGACGCACACGACCGGCTCCTCCTGCTCAAAGGATTGAATAATCGTTACCGTAAATATCGAACCTTTTGCATAAACGCTGTTAAACGCTATTGTGCCGCCCATCAGGGTAACAAGATTTTTCGTGATGGCTAAACCCAGTCCGGTTCCCTCGCGCCCAAAATGTTTTTTTATATCGACTTGGGAAAATTCGCTGAATATGTGCTGCTGGTCTTCCGGCTTGATGCCGATTCCCGTATCCGAAACGGTCAGCGTGACTTCGATATGACTGTCGTCTATTTTCGCACCGGAGAGAGAAAGCGAAACATAGCCTTTGTCCGTATATTTACTGGCATTGGAGAGCAGATTGAGGAGTATCTGCTTGATTCTTACGGCATCGCCGAGAAGGATATTCGGCAAGCGGGAATCCAGATAGACGAAAAAGTCAAGCGACTTTTCCCTCATTCTCGAACGTATCATATTGACGATATTGTTGACCAGCGAGGAAAGATGATACTTGACGTTAATAATTTCAAACTGTCCAGCCTCGATTTTGGAGAAATCCAGAATATCGTTAATAATCGCCAGCAAAGATGTACTGGCGTGCTTGATATTCAGCGCATATTCCTGCATCACGGGAGACAGTTCTGTCCCTTTGCGTAACATTAACTCGGACATTCCGACAATGGTGTTCATCGGAGTCCGAATTTCGTGGCTCATCTTGGCGAGGAAGAGCGATTTACTTCTGTCCTTTTCTTCGGCATAGTCTTTTGCCCTGTTAATCATAATAAGGACACCGCACAAAGCGAACATACAGACGGCACCGAGAGCGACGATGACGTACTGCATTCTCTGTACCCGCCCGTGCTGCGTTCCGCTTGCGACAATCGAAAGCAGATACCAGCCGTTCTCCAGCCGGTTGCTGTAAAGCACCTTTTTTCTCCCGTCGAAACTGATATACGGGAATGCCGTCAAGGAGTCATCTTTCTGAATTTGCTGCGCCACGGTAACTTCTCCTCCGCGTAAGTCTATTATCTTTTTGTTACGGTTTTCTTTGGTGGGCGTAACGATAAGCCGCAGTTCAGGGTCCGTAATGCAGACGTAGGCGTTTTCGACGGACGGTATATTTCGTATGTATTTTTCCAATACGGTAATTTCGATGCTAACCCCAATGACTCCGCGGGATTGACCGGTGCTTTTATCAAATATCTGTTTTGCAATCGTTATCACATTCTCTCCGGTGGCGAGCATTTTGTACATAGGAGTATAGTGGATGCTTTCCCCGCTTTGCACCGTTCCGGTGTACCACATCCGCGATTCAGGGGAAAAATCTTTATCTTTATCCGGCTGCCAACCGGTGCTGTCGTAATAAATCCCGTCAATGACGGCAACAGAGTGCATTGCCAGCATGTGCCGATGTTCGGTTGCCCAATTGTCGAAGTTAGCGAATATTGCCTGGATTTTGTCGTGATATGTTTTGTCGCCGCTTTTGACGGTATCTTGTGCGGCGAGACACAAGAGATTGAGCATTCCTTCGCTGCTGGCGAAGAACATAGAGACTTCGGCGGTGGCGGCGGCAAGGATTTCCTTTCCGCTGGTATCGATTTGTCTCCGCACCATCACTCCGATATACCAGTAACTGACACCGCTCATCAGAACGAACGCCAGCACGACAAAGAGTATCTGCGGGTATCTGGAATTGAAATGCCTTAATAAACTCATCGTAACCGCCTGCAATATCATCGCCGGCAACAGAGTATCTGCGGCAATTATACCACACCGGCACCGCAAGGTCAAGATGTTTTACTGCCGCCGGAAGCGGAGAACAAAGCACTATTGCCAGCTTTGATCAATTTTCCTTTTTTTTTTTGTGTGTAAAGGCTTTTTCACTCTTTGAAGCAGTTCCCCAACAGTTCTTCCTGGTCTTTTTTCATTATCAGCACCGTATCGTCCGTTTGAACAACCACCGTGTCGTGTATTCCGACCAGCACGACAAGACGATTCGCCTCATTACCGCGCACCGTACAGTTTGACGAATTCACCGCCGCCGTTTTGACGTTGACGGCGATATTGCCGTCGGCATCACGCTCGTGGGCATAAAGCCGGTCTAACGCTCTCCACGTGCCGACATCGTTCCAATCAAACGAAGTCGCTAAAACGCCGACCGTTTCCGCACGCTCCATCACCGCATAATCTATCGAAATGCTCTTCATCGCCGCAAAACACTCTTCGGTTACGGCTGCTTCATCGTTACTGCCGAAAGAATCCCGCATCTCATCAAGCCGTTGACCGATTTCCGGCTCGTAACGATGCAGCAAATCCCAAATCATTCGGGCTTTCCAAATGAAGATACCGGCATTCCAAAAATACTGCCCTGACTGAAAATACTCTTCCGCCTGCGGTAACGGCGGCTTTTCACAAAATTTGCGGGCATAAAATACCCCGTCTTTTATTTCCGCTCCTTTTTGAATGTATCCGTAAGATGTTGCCGGAAAGACCGGTTTGATACCGAGTGTCAAGAGCATTTCCGGCATTGATTGAACCAATGCGGCAGCCTCTTGCAGTGTTTGGCGAAAAACATTTTCCGGTTTGATGACGTGGTCTGACGGTAAAACGAACATCACCGCATCGGGGTCGGTTTCAAGTATCTTGGCGGCAGCCCAGCCGATAGCCGGTGCCGTGTTGCGTCCGGCGGGTTCGGCAAGGATTTGTTCTTCCGCTGCGTCCGGCAGCAGCAACCGGACACGCTCTTTCATCGCTTTTGCGGTGATAATCCAAGTCCGTTCCGGCGGCACGAGCGGCAACATTCGCTTGAAAGATGTTTCGAGCAGCGTTTGATTATTCTCGAAGACCAGAAACGGCTTGGGGTGCGACGGCGTACTTTCGGGGAATAACCGCCTTCCGATGCCTCCTGCCAATAGGACGGAATGATACATAAAAACCTGCGCGTGATGCCTTGTTAAATGCCGTGTGATTGGTAAATGCTGCGTAATGTACTGATGACCTCTGCATAACCGCCGCAACCGGTGACACAAAAGAAACGTTTATCCGTGCCGGCGGGAATTTCGATGCGGATTTCGAGATACATTGCCGGCAGAACCGAAGGATATTTATCGCCCCATTCAACAAACGATATGCCGTCACCCTCAAAATAATCGTCCGGTCCTAATTGACTAAACGCCTCCGCGCTATCAAGACGGTATGCGTCAAAATGATAGACCGGCTTATCGCCCTCATACTCGTGTATCAGAACGAATGTCGGCGATGACACCTCTGAACGGTCAATGCCGAGATGCTGCGCAACTGACTGTACCAGCGTCGTCTTGCCTGCCCCCAGCGTACCGACCAGCGAAACAACACTGCCCGGCGGCAAATGCTCCGCAAGCAACTGACCAAGCCGGTCAGTTGCGGATAAATCATCGGCAATGAGCGTAACACTTTTCATCGTCCCGGAGCGGTAAATAACCATACCAACGTTTCATTTACATTAAAACTGCTGCCGCCGTTCTTCAATTTCTGCGGCACTGTAAAGTCTGCCCCGATTGCAGCCCGGACAAAATTTGGCGGTTATTTTCCACGAAGCCGGTATGTCCGTATTTTGTTCCCAAAAGGGCCACGTCCGGCACTGCACGGGTCTTTGTTCATACACTTTGCAGCCGCGGGACTTTTCGCTAAGCATCACGCAATCGCCGTTCGGATATTCTTTAAGCGACCGTTTGTGTCCCCTGACCGTCCAGACAAATGCCTGTTCAAAGACAAGCGGCACAAGTCCCAGATGTTTTGCCATTGCGCCGATGTCGTCCTGCGTGACCCAAACATAACCAGACCCGCCGCCGCAACAGCGTCCGCAAACGGTACACTCAAATTGTAATCCGTCATCGTACCAGGGCATTTGCGGATAATTAAAATTCGATGACAAACGAACAGCCGCCGCTGATTTGGCTGCCCGAATCACTGTTGCCGAAAGGCAAAAAGCCGTTGGCGTAATCGGCTTGGTCAAAGCGGACTTCAGGACGGAAACGGACTTTTTCCGTTATCTTGTAATTCGCTGCCAGCGTGATTTCGTACAAATCGCCGCCCTCACCGCCGGAAACCGATGCCATATCGAACATCGAATTATGTGAATGATGAAACTCGCCGCGCAAGCCGACAGACAATTTATCGTTGACCGTATAAATCAGGTGCTGATTGAAACCCCAGGCATCGCCGCCGGTTTTTGCGGTACTGTTATAAGTCTTGCTGTCAACAACGGCTCCTTCAATCATATAAAACCAGCGTTTGTTGATTTTATACGTAAAGATTAACGTATTGTAGCAATCCGTTGCGGCGATATTGGTATCGCTTCGGGAACCTTTGTCGTTGTAAAACACCTTGTATGTCAATGCCGCTTTCTTGTTAAAATGATATGTTGCTTTACCGAGAAATGCGCTGTCGCCGTAGGGATTTTCCAAACTATTGAACACGCCGGCTGTCCAGCCGCCGGAGAACGACCATTTTTCGTTCGGCTTCCAATGCACCATTGCACCGGACGTTGTCAGCGGTCTTCCGTAACAGATATTAGCGTGTGTATAGAAAAATTCCTGCGGGGCGGCTAAACCTTCATAAGCGAAACTGCCGGCAAATTTTCCGACCTGCACGTTGAGTTTTTTCGTACCGAGTACGGCGAACAGTTGGACGATGGAGGCGTAATAATCACCGCTGCCCCAATCGTAATCGAACGATTGGTCGCCCCAGTTTCGGGCATAGCGCAGGTCAGTACCGTAAGCGAAGTCCACACGTCCGCCCCAGTCTAATGTATCTTTGAGGTCGCGTTTTGCCCCGACCCAGAGTTGGTTGAGTTTCCACTCGGACGGTTGTTCGAGCATTAGGACGTATGAGTTTCCGCCTTGCGGTGTCAACTGCCGGTTATATCCGTAGGGTGCGCCGCTGCCGTATTCGTTGGCAGAGCCGTGATTGTTCGTTGTGATACCGGTCATTGCCCAGCCGTAGAAGTCGATGCCGAGTTTATTGTTTTTCGAGAACACATTATCACACGGAGCGGGAGTACCGGTCTCGCAATCGCCTGCATAAACGGCAGAGGCGAAGGCAAACAGGACGGCAGCAAGAGTCGAATTTTTTTTCATTGCAGAGGAAAACGAAACGGTGTTATGCGGAAGCAGCCCGCCTCTCCATTTTTTCGGAAAACGCCGCCCGAACATCAAGACAAACTGTTTGCGGCAACACAAAAGATAAAAACATTTTTACCGGATTTATCGGAACAAACGTTTTATTCTCACAAAATGAGATAAGGCAATCTCTTTTGGGGTGCGTAAAACTTTATCGGGTATTTTTTTTGACAATAATTTTTTGAACATAAGGTTTTCATTTGTCCGAAACCCTTATTTTTCTCCGGTACCCTTAATAGCACAGATTACCCCTTCATTGTTTCCCCCTTATTGGTAAATTAAGGGAATACGGGTAAGAGTTTGGAGACGCATTACTATTAAGGGGGCGGAAAAATGAAAATAAGGGTGTGGCGAGCGGCTAGTGACGAGTAGACTACTTTAACCGCTTTATTTCTGCTGCGGACAAGCCGGTCAGTTTGGCAATCGTTGCCGCCGGCAGTTTTTCCGACTTCATCTTGCGGACAAT
>JAITOZ010000090.1 GCA_031289675.1 Planctomycetaceae bacterium | reverse complement strand
TTTATCGAAAACGCACCGCTTCGTTCCGGTGACGCGTCTGAACGCTGCGTCATCTAACTTCTTCAAATTTTCATAACGGTTCGACATTGAAATCCTCCTTGATTAAAACACGGGAAAATGCTAGAATACAAGCATTATAACGAATTTTATGTTACGCAACAAGTCTAGTGATCAAAAATTGGCGAAAAAACAGTTTTTTACTTTGCCTAAATTATGCAAACTATCGCGCCCGCTCTTAGGCAGATCTAATCAGTCGGGGAAGGCGGCGGAACGGACGGTTCCGTTCTTTCCTCGGCTCTGATTCGTCCGCATCATTGACCTTCGGCTGTTCAAAACCCTTGCTGTGCTGACGGGCGAGATATTTGTTCGCCGTCCGATCGCCGGTAAATTCTTCTTTCGCCGGATTCCATTTCAGATTGCGTCCCGCGTATCTCGCAATGTTCAGGATATGGCAGATTTCTGCCGTGCGGATGCCGGTCTCCAACGGCGTAATCGTTTGTTTGCCGCTGTAGATGCAGTCAATCCAATCCGTTGTATGACCGGGCAGTTTCACGTCTTTATGCTTTTCCTGATACTCCTTGACGGCACCTTCCATATCGCCGACTCCCTGCCACTTGTTGCGCCAAATAATCACCGTCCCTCTTTCACCGATGAACGTTCCGCCGCCGCGGTCGCCTTTGTTCGCCTTGTCGTCCAACTTCACTATCGTCCCGTCGGCATAACGGTACGAAAGTTTCGGCGTTGAACAAAACGCATCACCGATTTTCTTCTCCTGCGGCTCCTTCCAAACAGGCGGTACGAGTTTGCTCCCTTCAACGATAACTTCGACCGGTCCCGTATCGTCTTTGCCGAGAGCGCACTGTATCTGGTCAAAGCCGTGCGTTCCCCAGCCGGTCATTTCTCCGCCGGAGTATTCCCAGAACGAAATCCAGCCCGGTTTTCCCCGCGGAACGAACAGTTGCGAATGAAACGGCACTTTTCCGGCAGGACCGCACCATAAATCCCAGTCGAGACCTTCGGGAACCGTTTCGCCGCTCATTGCATAATACCACGGCGATTCGTAACCGCCGGCATAGACTTCTTTGACTTTACCGATGTTTCCTTCCCGAATGAATTGACACGCCAGATAATTCGCTGTCAGTGACCGCTGCATCGAACCGCATTGAAAGACAATGCCGGTTTTCGCAGCGGCTTTCCGCATTAAAATACCGTCTTCAACGGTCAGCGTAATCGGTTTCTCTACGTACAGATGCTTTCCGGCAAGCATTGCATTGACGCAAATCAGCGACCGCCAGTGTTCCGGCGTTGCTGTTACGACGGCATCGACATTCTTGTTGTCGATAATTTTGCGGTAATCCGCTGCGGCATCGGCGGCAGGGATTTTATATTTTTCGGCGAATTGCAGCGCACGGGGTTTGAACACATCGCAAACGGCAACGACTTGTGTCCGCTGGTCGGAGGCGGCTTTGTTAAACACGCCGCTGCCTTGCCGTCCGACACCGATACCAGCGAGTCCGATTCGGTCGTTCGCACCGGGACGTTTTGTTTTGACATCGGCAAGAGCCGAACGGGGAATGAAAAACGGCACCGCCGCAGCGGCACAAACAGTTTGCAGAAATTGACGGCGTTTCATCGGCATAGAGAGACTCGCTTATATAGGTTACTGAACTAACTCCCGTTATTATCCGTATCCTTGTCTTTGTTGTCAAGAGACATCAAGGAGGTATTTCTCTCAAAAAATTGATTTTACGCAAGATACAGTACCACAAACCGCCCGGCGTACAGGGTGACTTTGGCGACTCCTATGGACGTACTCTTGCAAAACATATTTTATCGTGTATCATAGCACTATTCACTAAAAACAATACCAACAATTTGAGGAGATTATCGTGAGCGAAGGTCAATTTTATATGTGCGACGGGAATGAAGCCACCACCCTCGTCGCCCATGCTTGTAATGAAGTGATGGCAATCTATCCCATTACCCCGTCTTCCACGATGGGCGAACTCGCCGACGACTGGGCTGCCAAAGGAAAAAAGAATATCTTCGGCACCATTCCCCAAATCGTCGAAATGCAAAGCGAAGCCGGTGCCGCCGGTGCCGTTCACGGCGCACTCCAAGCCGGCTCGCTCACCTGCACTTTCACAGCCTCGCAGGGACTTCTGTTAATGATTCCCATTATGTTCAAGGTTGCCGGTGAACAGACTCCAACCGTCTTTCACGTTACAGCCCGAACCGTAGCAACACACGCCCTGTCCATTTTCGGCGACCACGGCGATATTATGGCGTGCCGAAGCACCGGCTGGGCGTTCCTCGGAGGAGGAACCGTACAGGAAACCCACGATATGGCAATGATTGCCTACGCCTCCACATATAAAACGAAAGTGCCGTTTCTGCACTTCTTTGACGGTTTCCGCACCTCGCACGAAGTCAACCGTATCGAACCGATTTCTGACGATGTTGTCAAGCAGATGCTCGATATGGAAGCGGTTGCCGACTTCCGCAAGCGGGCTTTGACCCCCGATAATCCGCTCCTGCGCGGGACTGCACAGAACCCCGATGTGTTCTTTCAGGCTCGTGAAGCGTGCAACACCGCTTATGCCGAAGTTGCCGGTGTTGTCCAAAGCGAAATGGACAAGTTCGCCGAATTGACCGGTCGGGCTTATCACGTTTTCGATTACTTCGGTGCACCGGATGCCGACCGCATCATTGTTGCAATGGGGTCATCGACCGGCGTTATTGAGGAATACCTCGACCACGTTAAGAAACAGGGCGAAAAAATTGGACTCATCAATGTTCATCTGTACCGTCCGTTTGACGGCAAACGCTTTGTTGCCGCTCTGCCGAAAACGGCGAAAAAGATTGCCGTCCTTGACCGCACGAAAGAACCCGGCGCACCCGGCGAACCGCTGTTTCAGGATGTCGTTGCCGCTCTCGAATCGTTTTACACCGGCAGCAAACTGACGATAATCCGCGGTCGTTACGGTCTTGCCTCGAAGGAATTCTCGCCGACAATGGCAAAGACGATTTACGATGAACTCGCCAAAGCAGCACCGAAGAAAGAGTTCACCATCGGCATCAACGATGATGTTACGAAGTTGAGTCTCGATTACGACCCGCATTACTCGACCGAGGCGGACGATGTTACGCGGTGTCTGTTCTTCGGACTCGGCAGCGACGGAACGGTTGGAGCGAACAAGGACACGACAAAAATTGTCGGCGAAAACACGCATCTGTCCGCACAGGGTTACTTTGAGTACGACTCGAAAAAAGCCGGTTCGGTAACGATTTCGCATCTCCGGTTTTCGCCGCGCCCGATTAAAGGTTCGTACTTTGTTACCAAAGCGAACTTCGTGGCGTGCCATCAATTCGTGTTCACCGAAAAACTCGATATGCTCGCCCCGCTGGTCAAAGGCGGTACGTTCCTGCTCAACTCGCCGTACGGACCTGATGAAGTTTGGGACAATCTGCCCGCCGAGTTGCAGAAGGAAATCATTGACAAAGGGGCGAAGTTTTACGTTGTCGATGCCGTTACTGTTGCACGCGAAGCCGGTATGGGAAACCGCCTCAATACGGTGATGCAGACCTGCTTCTTTCAGTTAGCGCAACTTTTCAAGACTTCCGAAGAAGCGATTGACCATATCAAGCACGCCATCAAAAAAACATACGGCAAAAAAGGCGATGCGGTTGTTCAAAAGAATTACGCCGCAGTTGATGCTTCGGTTGCCGCCCTGAAAGAAGTCAAGTACCCGAAGACGGCTTCATCGAAGTTTCACCGGCACACAGGAACGGTCGGCAATCCGCCGAAGTTCGTCAAAGACATTCTCGGCGAAATTCTGGCAGCCCGCGGAAACGATTTGCCCGTCAGTGCTTTACCGGCAGACGGTACATTCCCGACGGGAACATCGCAGTACGAAAAACGGAACATCGCTATTGAGATTCCGGTCTGGGATTCCAATGTGTGTATCCAGTGCGCTCAGTGTTCGCTCGTTTGTCCGCACGCGGCAATCCGCTACAAAGCATTTGAACCGGCTTTGCTTGACAAGGCTCCGAAGTCATTCAAGTCGAAAGACTACAATCTGAAAGACTTTGCCGGTTACAAAGCGGTGATTCAGGTTGCTCCCGATGACTGTGTCGGCTGCGGACTTTGCGTCCAAAATTGCCCTGCCAAGAATAAAGATGCCGAAGGACGCAAGGCGATTAATATGGAAAATAAAATTGACCATCTCGAAGCCGAGCGGGCGAATTGGGACTTTTTCCTGTCGATTCCCGATGCGGACAGGTCGAAGGTCAACGCCGACAGTGTCAAAGGCTCGCAACTTCTGCTGCCGCTCTTTGAGTTCTCCGGTGCTTGTGCCGGCTGCGGTGAAACTCCGTACGTTAAACTGGTAACGCAGTTTTTCGGCAACCGGATGCTGGTAGCGAACGCCACGGGCTGCTCGTCCATTTACGGCGGCAATCTGCCGACAACGCCTTACACGAAGGATGCCGATGGACGCGGACCGGCTTGGTGCAATTCGCTCTTTGAAGACAACGCCGAGTTTTGTCTCGGAATTCGGGCGGCAGTTGACCAGCAAAATCATTTCGCCAAAGAGATTCTGACATCGAAGCGCGACAAAATCGGAGCGGAACTCGTTGATAACCTGCTGAACAACAAACAGGAGACGGAAGCCGAAATTGCTCAACAGCGTATCTGGGTTGCCGAACTGAAAGCGAAAATTACTTCATGTTCGGCAGCAGGCGGTTGTTCCTGCGATGAGATGATGACCGGTATGACGCTGTCTTCTATTGCGGATTCGCTGGTACGCCGGAGTGTTTGGGCGTTCGGCGGCGACGGCTGGGCTTATGACATCGGCTACGGCGGACTTGACCACGTGATTGCATCCGGTCGGGACGTGAACATATTGGTATTGGATACCGAAGTGTATTCCAACACCGGCGGTCAGGCATCGAAATCGACTCCGAAGGGAGCGGTGGCGAAGTTTGCGGCGGGCGGCAAGCCGACGCGGAAGAAAGACCTCGGAATGATGGCGATGGCTTATGGTAACGTTTTTGTTGCGCAGATTTCGCTTGGAGCGAATCCGGCTCACGCTATTAAGGCGATTCGGGCGGCGGAGGCTTATCCGGGACCATCGTTGATTATTGCGTACGCCCATTGCATTGCGCACGGAATGTCGGATATGAAGATAGGTTTGGAGTTGCAGAAGGAAGCGGTGAAGTGCGGTTACTGGCAACTTTACACTTATGACCCGAACAAGAACCAGCCGTTGGAGGTTGCGTCAAAGGCACCGGAGGGAACGATAAAGGACTTCGAGGAGAAGCAGAATCGTTTTGCGGTTTTGAAGCGTTCCAAGCCGGACGTATTCGAGAAGTTGATAACGCAGTCGCAGCAAGAGGTAGCCGAGCGTTACAAATTCTACACGGCATTAGCCGGTGCGAAAAAGGGAGAATAGTTTTAACCGCAACGCCGACGGTGTGCGTTCAAGAGCCGGGAACGAAAGTTTCCGACTCTTGAACGTTAAAACAAAAAACGGAAGTCTCAATCATTTTCAGGTGTCCCCAATAGCCTCTACTTTATAGACACGCAACATTCGCCGAAAAAACAGCACTATCCGCATACGCCGCATACTTATCAGGCAAGAATCCGTGAACACGGTGATTTTTGTAACCGAAGTGATTCTCGTCCCTTTTCTTCATCCGGGCTGCTCAATCTTTCTGCGGCTGTTTTTGTCGGCTCGTTGTCAAGGAACGCAAAACTTCATCAAGACCGGCGTTTTTCAAGTGTCCGCAGAATTTCCAAAGGGTCGAATCATCGGGAAGGATAGAGTGAATATTGATGCCGAGAAACTCTCTAAACGAGATGCTGTCGATGATGCGGAACGCTTCTCAATCAACAAGTTTGTTGGGTTCCGCGTGTTTGGCGAGATTGGTTTGTTTTTGAAAGAGCGGGGCAGCCATCGTAGGTAGTGTCTGAATGAAAAGGAAAAGTCAAACGACAGGTATGGTATTAAACCCCGCAATGCACTAGCGGCTATAAAACCTTAAAGGTTGGTAGGTAGATGCTCCCTGTTTACCGCTTTCTGCGGCTAACGCCGCCGGCTAACGCAATCACTCCCAAACCAACTATCAGCAGCGTTGCCGGTTCCGGTGCCGAAGTGATAGGCGGATTGTCAGAATCGTTGACAAACGGCGTGTCGGGATAGTTAGGGATGTTGGAACGTTCTGGGAACCTCGAATTGGGAGGGGTTCTCGAAAACTGCGAAGGATACGGCGATGAAGCCATATCCGGCGTGTAGGACGGCACTTCTTCGGGTTTTGCCTCAAAGGGCGGCAGTTCAATAATCGGCTGCGTTCCGTTACCGTTCGGTGTCATACTGCAAGTGGCTTGCGAGTCGCCTTCTGCACTGCTGTCAAAAGACAATAGTTCCGGTGCAGAACCATCACCTGTGTCGAGAGCAAAGAGAACCGGCTTAATTGACTCCGAAATCGTATCTGCGGTAACATACGATACATTCACAAATGTACTCAAAGTCAATGTCATCAATACCAATGCTGCTAATGGGAAATTGGGCATTTTCATATCTGTGTTCCTTATATTAGATTTGCTTTTGGGAATACATTTTATTCCTCTATCAGAGTAGATAAGCACAAAGCGTGCCAAAGACGAAAGACCGCTCTGCGTGTACTTAAAGCGGTCTTAGGGCAGACACGATGTTGCAAAATACAGCAGCGTTTGCACAAAGATACAAATTTTCCCTATTAGAAAGGGTGGTGTTATAAATTAATTGAAATGAACGTTAACATTCAGAAAAATGAGGGACTTCGACGACTCAATCAACAAATCCCTGACACAACCCCCCACTGATGACCGGCTGTTATATCGGCAGGTAAATATCAGCGGTGCCGCCGAATTCGCCTATCGGATTGAATTCCGAAGGGAAAACGATTGCCGAAAGTGGTGAAAAAAAATTACGCAACGGCAATTTTTGAGAAATGGCATTTCGGTGATAGGATATACTGGAGCCGGTTTGAGCGTCTCACTTTTCGTGAAGTGCCTTTCAGTGTTTTGACAATATCTAAAAATTCTTGCCGTTTCTTATTGCGGCGGTACAAAGACCGGCACCGGTACCGAACCGGCATTGTTCACCGGAGCAAACGCCGACGGTAATGTATCGACTGCCGATGCGCCGCTTATCGGCTGTGTATCGTTGAACGGCGGTATATTGTTGACCGGCACCGATGTTTGCGGCAAACCGTCCGTATGCGCCGTTCGGCGGAGTTCTTCTGCACGGGCAACGATTTCCGCTCCGCCCGTCTCCTGCTGCGGACGTAACTCAAATTCAAAAAACTTTTGGTCAGTCAACTTGCCCGGCACAAGCACTTCGGAAACAAAATCAATGCCGACCCACTCATACCACGGCGCACGCACCGGCAGTAATTTGGTCTGCGTTTCGTAACCCTGCTTGACGACCTTGAATTCACGCTTTCCGTAGTAATTGAAGTTCGTTGAAAACGGAGTACGCCCGATTTCTTTTCCATCAAGATAGACGGTCGCCCCCGGCGGATTAGTACGCACCGTCATTCGGCGGCGGACACAGCCGCAACACATTGCGAACATCAATACACCGATGATGATAAAAAACAAACCATTCCGCATAAAAAACTCTGCTGCGCAACCCCCGCCGCGTAGGCGGATATTAACGTTTTACACCAAGCGTGTCCAGAGAGGATTCGGCAGAACAGGTCAATGCTTTTCCGCCTCGAAATGAATGCGAGTCAAACCGATGCGGCGGCAAATGTCATACAGGTTAATAACGTGTTCCATCGGAACGTTTGCCGCCGGTTCGATGACGACGGGAATGTCCGCCTGCACATCTTTCAAACGCCGCAAAATATCCTGCACATCTTGAAGCGTTCGGTATTCGCTGCCTTCGACCTTCCAAAGCGGCACATCCTGATACGTTATCTCAATGTGAACAGTATCGAGTTCCGCTGCCTCCAAAGCGTTAGTACCGGAACCCGGCGGCTGTGCCGTCTGCGAAGCATCGGCGGGTAAGTTCTCCTCCGGTTCGGCAAAATCTGCCGTACAAACGAAAAACACCAGCAGCAGGAACACGACATCAATCATCGAAATCATATTCAGTCCGGGCATCTGCGGCGGACGAATGTCATCGGGCAAAGGAAGTTTCATCGCTATTCGTTCTCCGTGAAACTGCCGTTCCAGCCGAGTTTGGAACGCAAAGCCTTGTAATAGCAAAAACCGGGGACGGCAAACGTCTTAAACGTCTGCGCCGCACGGGTTACACGAACCGTATCGCCGGGTTCCAAACGCAGCACCTCATCACCATCCAGAATCAAGCCCGCCTGCTGATGCGAACGCAGTTCAAAACAACGGTCAGGAGAATCAACCAGCGGACGGTTACTCAAGGTATGCGGACTCATCGGCGAAATAACAACGGCATCAATATCTTTCCGAAGTATCGGTCCGCCTGTCGAAAGATTTAATGCCGTCGAACCGACCGGCGTGCTGATAATCAAACCGTCGCAGCGGTACGTTGTTACCAATTCGCCGTCAATGTGCAGTTCAATACGAATCATTCGGGCAGCGTGTCCGGCGTGCAGAACCGTTTCGTTCAAAACAAGGTACTGCGATTCCGCTTCACTTTGTCCGCTGCGAATCACCGCCGTTTGTAACAATAAATGTTCAATCACGGGCATTGCCGTCAAGCCTCCGGCAGTATTGCAGTGCCGAAGCAGCGGTATCAGTTCATCCGTTTGAATCGTTGCGAGAAAACCCAGCGTACCAAGATGAACGGCAAGCACGGGAATTTGATTCGTTCCTAATTGATTGACGGCACGGAGTATCGCACCGTCGCCGCCGAAGACGATTGCCAGGTCGGCGGGAACGGACGACACATCGAGTCTGCCGGTAAAATCATCGGCGAGGATTTCCAGATGCCGCTCAATCTCCGGGCGCAGTTTTTCCGCCGCAGCAAGAACACCGGATTTTGTCCCGTTAGCAAGGAGAACTGTTTTGAGCATAATTATTATTAGAGTACGCCGGCAGTGAGGAAGCAACTCTAATGTAATGCCGTCCATTGTATTGACCGGCGGGGAAAATGCAATTTATTTTAGGTGCATTATTTTGATACACTCTGTGTCATTTTGTTATACACAAAAGTGCCGTAACGGTCATTTGAGGGGCGATTCGGTACTTTCTGGAACATTCAGCAGGCTTTTTCGCCGCTAAAATGAAAATAATTTCTTTGGCACGCCATCTGCGTATTACTCCCTATGTGATGAATAATCATCACTTTAACAACATTACAAGGAGAATCCAATGAAGACAACAATCAAGTCCGTTTTAGTTTTGGGTATCGCTGCACTATGCAGTACCAGTGTCTATGCTGACAGACTCGTCAGCGACCCGAATGCGACCTATCCGGCATTCTATTTCCGACTGCAAACTCAACAGGGAACTATATCTACGTACACAGACGGAATACAGGTCAAGGATACAGAGACCAACGACGCATACCGTTTGTTCTGCACTGACCTCTATACCTACACAAGCAGCAGTTTCAACAACAGCAACGGCAGCGGACAGGTTTATGATCCTGTGTCGCTTACCAATTCGATATTCCACACAGATACGCAGAAAGTTCAACTGCAATCGTTGTTTGACCACGTTTATACCAAGGCGTTCAACGCCGACTACTCCGTAAAGGATAGTGCGTACGCAAACATATTCCAGTTAGCGGTTTGGGAAATCGCCAACGATTCGGCAAGCAATTTGTCGATGAGGGATGGAGATATTTCTCTTTTAGGTTGCAGCTGGGGCAGCACACAATTAAACCAAACGCTGGATACATTAGACAGTTGGTTCGATGCGATTATCAATGATAGTTGGAGTGATATTGGTTATGCAGAGGACCACGTGAACCTGACAGTGTTTATGCCGGAAGGCGGCAACCACGTGAGTCAAACGTTTCTCGGTGTTGCAATTACACCGGAGCCAGCAACGATGCTGATTCTCGGTTTAGGCATCGCCGGTTTGGGCTTGGCTCGGAAACGCAGAAAATAAGGAGTCGAGTGAGTAAGTGAGAGTGTGGTGAGTTGTGAGGAAAACGGATACGGTTTGGAACCGCGTCCGTTTTTTTTTGTTATTTTTTGGCTTTTCAAGGGGTGTTGGCAGTGGATTGTCCGAAGTGCGGAAGCGGGCATCACACGAAAGACGGAATCGTTCACGGACGCAAAAGATATGGGGCTTGACAAGTTTAGGAGTTAGATATTTACTCTAACTCTATGTATAACAATCATTTATCAAATCGTAAGATTGCATCAATAATTTGTTGCTTTTGCGAGGACTTGACAGCGAC
>JAITOZ010000088.1 GCA_031289675.1 Planctomycetaceae bacterium | reverse complement strand
GTCGCTGTCAAGTCCTCGCAAAAGCAACAAATTATTGATGCAATCTTACGATTTGATAAATGATTGTTATACATAGAGTTAGAGTAAATATCTAACTCCTAAACTTGTCAAGCCCCTTATCTATATTGCTTATCTTGACTATGTTTTTTTTTTGTTATATTCCTCCTAAAGATTGTAGATTAACGAGTGCGGACAACGCAATGTTTTACTGTAAGGATTACAGCAATAATGATGCATCGCATTGACGCTGTTCGGACAAAGGTTATTTTCGCAATTTTTATCAAAAACTGAAGAATGCGTGACAGGGGATAAGTTGAACCTGCGGAATTCTTCCCTACTCCTCATATACATTATGAAGAAAGCATTAACTGTTGCACTGATTTGTGCATCCCTCGCTGTTTTTGCGCCGAACGTTTCGGCAGCACAAGCACAACGTGCCGGTCTTACTCCGCGCACTCCCGTCGCCGGCGTTACCCGGCAGGAAGACCCGCAGCCCGCTACACGGGCTGCATTAACCACGGATGCCAACCGGAAAATCCGTTGGGAACCGTGGGAATACCGCAGTGCTTTTTCGGCAAGCGTTCTGGAACAAATTCAGGACAAAATCGACAAAGGCGAAATTAAACTGGGAACGGTCAGCATCGAAGAAAATGAATCGCTTTTCAAAGCCGTTCAGGAAGGTGCTAAAAACGGTATCAAGGCATTGCAGGATGCCCTTGAATCGGGCGAATTCGACATTGATGCACTCGCCAAGAGTTTCAAACTCAAGGTTTGGACATACCGGCACAATTACGGCGATAAGGGCTTGTATCAACTCTACGTCTCCGGCATATTCCAAGTCCACGTGGGCGATACGATTAAAAGATGCCCTTGCGATGCGGAACTTCCTTTCAAGGATATTCAGGCAATTCAGTACGAATTCGATGACCCTGACTATGCTAACGGCGGAAATTCTAAAATTGTTCCGGTCTATGCGTGTGTCGAACTTTATCGCGGTGCTGTAGCGTATGTCGATGCCAAGGGTTTCGTAACCGTTACCGGAAATGAAGGCGGTGTCGATGCCGGATACTTTGATGCCGATGAAAAGACCGCAAAGCCGGGTAAATGGAATCAAGTTCCTGTGAATCCCGCTCCATTTGCCGAATGGGAATTGGCGAGCGTGCTTCCGCGGGATGCTTACAACCCGGCTGCCGCCAAGGACAGACCGCCGTACTTCCATCCGTCTGACCGGTACATTCCCATTCCGCGCAAGGCGGGCGAAGCGAAAGTCCCGACGACCGACCCTTCTGCCGGAATGCAGGTCGATAAAGTGATAAAAGTGAGGAAGTTCGGCTTCTTCCTCCACCGCTAGAAATGTTGTACCGCCTTTCACAGGCGGTACGCAGACTAAATGCCGTCCGGCGGCTTGATACTGCCGGATGGTATTTGCCGTTTGCGGCGTTTTTTCAATACCTTTGCCCAGTCTCTCGTCAACTGTTCAAAGACTTCAGGTGCTTCGTAACGCAGAACATCGCCGGATTCAATCATCGGACCGATAAGTCCCTTTAAGACCGGACAGCCGCGAACGTCCTGATGAAGACTGCAATCATCAGTACCTATCTGAATGTAGCGGCGGAGCAGTTCGGACATTTTGACAAAGTCATTTATCCGGTATTCTCCGTCGCTACCCTTTGTAACAACACGGTATGTGTAATTCATACAGCAAGGGTATCATTGGAGAATCCTTTCTGTATGTGAAGACGTAATCCGTGCGTCTTGTCGGACAATCATTGTCCGTGTTTATCATCGTCCGTATTCCGCACCGGCAGACAGAAAAAAACTTTTCCCGTCTGGTTATTGCAAAAAAGACGGTTTTGACGGACAATGTTTGAAATAGTGGCGAGTGGCTAGTTGTGAGTGGCGAGTTTAGCCCCCAACACCGCAGGTCAAATCACCACCACTCACCACTCACCGCTAGCCGCTAACTCCGTATATGAAAAAACTTTACATTGGTGTCGATGTCGGCGGGACAAAAATTCAGGCAAACCTCGTTGCCGAAGACGGGGCAGTACGCGCCGACAATCGGCACGATACGCCGCGGAACTGCGGCAGCGAAGTTTCCGTCAACGCTGTCGAAGAATCCATAAGGACTCTGCTCTACGAAAACAATCTGACCGTCAAAGACATCGGCGGTATCGGCATTGCCGTTCCCGGTCTCGTTGTTCCCGAAACCGGCTACGTCGTAGTTACGCCGAATATGAATTTGAGCAATGTCGAACTCGGCAAAATTCTGAAAAAGCGTCTCGGCATTACCGTTGCTGTCGGTAATGACTGCAATCTCGGTACACTCGGCGAATTTCGTTACGGCAGCGGACGCGGTGCAAAGTCCGTTGTCGGCATTTTCGTCGGAACCGGTATCGGCAGCGGTATCGTCATTGACGGAAAAGTCATCGGCGGTGCCGCTTGCGGTGCCGGTGAAATCGGACACATCGTTGCCCGCGTGCCGGTCAAAAGTTGGAAAAACTTTCTGGACTCCGCTCAATTTGAGTTACCGAAAAAAGCGGTCAAGTGCGGCTGCGGCAATTACGGATGCCTTGAATCGCTGGCAAGCCGGACAGCAATCGAACGAATGATTCGGGAAGGTTTGGCAGACGGTGTCAAGTCGGTGATTAAGGCGATTGACAACGATGCGGTCATCAAGAGCGGTGCGCTTCTCAAGGCGTTGAAGGCGAACGACCCGCTGGTCACTGCTGTAATGCGTTATGCGTCTTATGTTATCGGCTACGGCTGTTTGACGGTTCGGCATCTGCTCGACCCGGAGGTGATTGTTCTCGGCGGCGGTGTGATTGAGGCGTGCCATAAATTTATGCTGCCGATTATTGACGAAGTAGTGCAGGGCGACCAACTGGCGGCAGCAAAGAGTGATAGGCGGATTACGGTTGCCGAACTGGGCGACAACGCCGTCGCCGTCGGTGCCGCCGCACTAAACGAATAGACCTGCTCCGCAACCGGTTGAACGCCGCCGAATTCAGAGCCGCTATCGCAAGATAGCGAGGGTGCGTAAAAATTTGTCGGATATTTTTCTTTGGCAATAATTTTTTGCAAATAAGGTTTTCATTTGTCCGAAACCCTTCTTTTCCCCCGTTACCCTTAATAGCACGGGTTACCATTCATTGTTTCCCCTTATTTATAAATTAAGGGAATAAGGGTAAAGAGTTTGGAGACGTATTACGATTAAGGGTGCGTAAAAAGCATCCTGGAGACAGGATGAGTCATCCTGGAGACAGGATGAGTCAAACTGGAGACAGAATGGAGCATTCTGGAGACAGAATGGAGCATTCTGGAGACAGAATAGAGCATTCTGGAGACAGAATGGAGCATTCTGGAGACAGAATGGAGCATTCTTGATCCAAAATGAGGCATTCTTGATCCAAAATGAGTCATTCTTGATCCAAAATGGAGCATTCTGGAGACAGAATAGAGCATCCTGGAGACAGGATGGGGCATCCGGTCAGTGGGGAACAGTGACTAGTGACGAGTGACGAGTTTTCGCTTCCGAATTTTCCCCGCATTACTCGCCGCTCGCCGCTCGTCCTTACTCCCACGACGGACTATGGACATCAAGCGGACCTTCAGGAAACGGCACATCGCCGAGTTCATAATACATCGGGCAGTTGCTGCGCATCGAAATCGGCAAATCGTCTTTGTTCCGCATTACCACAGAATCATCGGCAAGTTTCCACCCCTTGTCCGTATAGAATGAAACTAAATGTTCCTTGCAGAACAAAATCGCAAACAGAAAACCCCGCCGCTTGATTTCATTCAGTGCCGTGAGCATCATTTCCGTTGCCAAGCCGCTGCGGCGGTTCTCCGGCGAAACGCAGACACCCTGAATGCTGGCAACATTATAGCGAAAATTCCACGTTGTGGTAATAGTACGGACAACAACGGCAACGTGTCCGATGATTTGTCCGTGTTCCGAAGCAACAAGCGTAAAAATCGGCGGCGTGGAATGCCACGTCCGGCATTCTTGAAAAACAGACGACCATTCGGGAAAACACCGACAAAGCAACGCCCGAAGAGCCGCATCCAATTCTGAATCAATGCCATCCTCCTCTGCTATCGAAACTTGATAAGCGGCAACAGACGATTGAGCCTTGGTTTCCATATTTGGATTGAAATTGTTCCCCAACTTAATTGAATGCCGGCGTATCCCATCGGGGATTCCCTGCCGCTTTCTTTTCCTAAAAATTATGCTGTCTATGCCGCAGACCGCAGCGTTCTATCTGCCGGTTTTATCGCCGCCATTTCACATAACAAACGGTGCCAGTTTCGTATTGTCCCCGGCGTAATGCGTCCAAGCGTCTTTGTACTGTCACAGCCCGTTAACTGCGGTAAATTACCCGGTATGTGTTCGACTGTCAAGAGTGTCAACATCGCTGTACAAAGCGAATCAAATGTGTCCATCGGTACACCGATTTGTGAAATCGGTGTTAATGTACGATAACCTAATTGGCTCGAAAGTACATTCATCAACAATCCGTGCTGACGGCATCCGCCGGTTAAAAGAATTTCGTTATCGCTTGACGATACGGAAACATTCATCTGTATTCCCAGATGACTGACAATCCGTTCGGCAAGAAACGTACAAACAGTACATAAAATATCCTGATGCGGATGTCCGTTCTGCGCTGCCGCTGCCGCTATCTGTAAGTACCTATCCGGCACTACTCCCTGCGGGATCCAATCGCTCTTCGCTTCAAGCGCATTGCGCAGTTGTGTAAGTAATGCAGGGACTTGCTGTCCTTGTACAGCAAAGCGTCCGCCGGCATCCGCTGCCGTTTTGCCGTCCGTTAATTGCCAGATTAGCGCATCAAGCAAACTGCCGCAGGGCGTTATATCAAGATGAGTGATTTTTTGATACGAAAAGGCATTTTCCGCTTTCGGGAGAAACGTCATTCGGGCTGTCCGTCCTAAATCAAGCAGCAGCCGGCTGCGGTTATCGGATTTCAAAAATATCCAAGCTGGCAACGGCAGCAGCGGACCGCCGTTACCCTGCGCAGCAATATCAGCGGCGGGAAAATGGTCAACGATATTGAGTCCCGTTTGCTGTGCTAAATAGGGTGCATCGCAAAGTCCCAGATAAAACCTGCCTGCCGGTGTTAGCGAGCGGATGCCGGCATCATTTACGCCGACAGCAAGGATGTCGCTGACCGTCAATCGGGCTTCGTGAAGCAGTTCGGTTACGGCTTCTTCTTCGATGCTTGCCAGTTCCCGAAGAACGTGATGATAAAGCGAGGCTGGAACGGCGATGCCGTTGTGAGCCGTGCTGTTGCCGTTCGTTTCGGCGGCTCCGTGAATAATGCCCTGCAATTCGTTGAAGGAGGCGGTTATTTCACGGGGAATGTCGAAAGAAATGGTTTTACGTATTTCGACCGGCGCACCGCTGCCTTGACCGTGAATACCGATGACAGCAGATTCGATGCGGCGGCACATTGCAGAAATACTAATGCCCGCAAACCAGCGGGGCGAAAGTAAATGCTCCATTATAAATATCCATTAAAAGTAGAAGTAATTGCGTAAGTAAAGGGACACTCTCCCGCTGCGGAGGATACCGATTTCCGTAACGCAGGTAAATATCAATTTTGCTGTAGTACAGGCACTTTCCGCCGCGAAGTGAAGGTGCGGCAGGACGCTCGGATGCCTTCGCAGAAGCAATGGATGGTAATTCAAATGTTTCTTAAAGAATGCGAGTTCCGTTTCCATTGCGGCCCCGTCAAAACAACTATTGACTGTTCTGAAAAAGCGGATTGAAATGACACAGGAGTCACTCTCTCATTGGACAATATGTATGCCAGCCCCAAACCTTATGTTCTCCAAGCCGCTGCGACGGCTTGGGCCACGGCGGGGGCAACACGTCTGTCCAAAGGACTCGGTATAATGCAGTCGGCACTCAATTCCGTTTCTGTTACAATATCTGCTATCGCCTTCGCCGCCGCAATTTTCATCGCATCGGTGATGTCCGAAGCCCGGACATCTAATGCCCCGCGAAAAATACCCGGAAACGCCAGAACATTGTTTATTTGATTCGGAAAATCACTGCGTCCTGTTCCGATCACTGCCGCTCCCGCCGCCTTTGCCGCCTCCGGCATTATTTCCGGCACCGGATTTGCCATCGCAAATAATATCGGCTTCGGATTCATACTCCGTACCATTGTTTCTGTTACACAATTCGGTGCCGACACGCCGATAAATACATCGGCCCCTTTCAGCGCATCGGCAAGCGAACCCTTTTTGCTCTGCAAATTTGTCATCGCCGCCATCTCGGATTTTTCGGCATTCAAATTGTCCCGTCCCTTATAAATCGCTCCGTGCCGGTCACAGAGAATCACGTTTTTCAGTCCTACGGCAATCAGCAGACGTATCACCGCAATACCGGCGGCTCCCGCTCCGCTTGTAACGACGGATACTTCCTCTAACTTCCTGCCGGTCAATTTTAACGCATTGAGCATTGCCGCCAGCGTTACTACCGCAGTACCGTGCTGGTCATCGTGAAATACCGGTATATCGCAGCATTCTTTCAGACGGCGTTCGATTTCAAAGCAGCGGGGTGCGGATATGTCTTCGAGGTTGATACCGCCGAAACTGCCTGCCAGCAGTTGTACGCAGCGGACTATTTCGTCAACATCTTTTGAGCGTATGCACAGCGGCAAAGCGTCCACGTTGCCGAAGGCTTTGAAAAGAGCGCATTTCCCTTCCATTACGGGCATACCGGCTTCGGGACCGATGTCGCCGAGTCCGAGAACGGCAGTGCCGTCGGTGATGACGGCAACAAGATTGCCGCGGCGCGTGAGGTCAAAACTTTTTGTTACATCTTTTTGAATTTCGAGACAAGGCTGCGCCACGCCGGGTGTGTAGGCAAGCGATAAATCGTCCCGTGTTTCTAATTTCGAGCGGCAGACAATTTCAATCTTGCCTTTCCATTCGTAATGCTTCTTGAGCGATTCAGCGGCGTAGTCCATTGTGTTTAGGTGTTTCTAAAAATTGATTACGTTAAAAAGCAGTATCAAAACAGTCCCGCCGGGACCGCTGTAATGCAGGGCAACCCTTTCGGGCTGCTCTTGGGCATCTGCAATTCCATTTCCCGAAGACCCTTCTTCCTGTTTTCTGATTCTCGTTCCAACGTATGGCTGATGTTCGCTTCGTTTTGAAGACGCTGTAAATTGGCTGCACGTTCCGCCTCTTCCTGCGAACCGTTCTGTATTTTTTCTTCCCGTCTCATTCGAGGATCAACTTGGGCAACCCATTTGTTCACCAGATAATTGAAATCATCCGGCGCAGTCTTTTTCCACGCCTCATACTTGTCGATACTGTCTCTGCCGTCTGCGGATGCCCTTAAAATATTGTTGAGATACCCCTTATCCGGGTCGAGATTGTTTTGTAGAGCAAAAACCTTTTGTTCCTCTTTCTGCTGTTGTAAAGGAGTCAACTGTTCCTGTTTCAATCGCTGAGGATGGAGAGACCTCTGATATGCTTTGCTTGCCGTTTTTTCAAAAACACCTGAATATTTCATAAATATCTTTCGACAAAGTTACCCTATATTATGACATTTTACGTTTGTTGTACGTGCTAAAAAAAAAACAAGGACGTAGATTACTCTACGTCCTTGTTTTTAATCCCCTTCTTTCAAAGGGCATTTTTGTTCTTCAACACGCGATTCGTTTCCCTGTTCATTCGGAGAGCGGTAATTTAGCATCATTGCTTGCATTACAAACCCCGTTAGACAAGATGACAACAGCACCTTATCCAAAAATTCAGGAATGTGGACAAACGTTTCAATCATCAAATGACCGACAAGCAATATCAACAGACTGATTGCAAACAGAGCCACAGAGCAGTCCCTAACATTTTCATAAAATATCATTGGATTATTCTTTTTACGTCCAATGATATATCCTATGACTATCGCCGATAAGATTGAACATGCTATCGTGGCGATAATGACGACTCCGTCACCTTCCTCTACGCCCATCTTGATTAATTCGCAGAGCAGCACGAGCGTTGCCCCACCAGCAGTAATAGCAAACAACGTCATCATCTTCCACCCCCTTTCAAAGGTTAAGTTCTCACATATTTATAACGCTTTTTGGGGCGATTTGTAAGTGGGTGAGGGGGAGGGGATCCGATACCAAATCAAAACCGGCGATACAGCGGCGAATTGTCGGGCGGCGGGGGATCGGAGATTGACCGCATCTGCGACAGCCTGCGGCTGGTGACACCCTTTTCTATCAGTTCCTCATACATTTCCGAAAACTTCTTGTACTTTTGATACAGACGGGATTTTGCCGTATCTTTTTCGCGTTCAAAGACTTCCGATTCCGCTCGGCCGCATATTGTATCGCTCATAAAAAACTCCGTTCTGTTCATTACACAATCTTATCGAGAATATCCTCAATTTTCTGCACGAGCGAATTGATGTCTTCCGGCTCGGCACAGGTTTTACACCATTCTTCGACAAACACCGCCCACACATAGTCTTTACTCTGCTTAACTTTATCGCCGATAAATTGCGTCCATTGATGCGGGTCTTTCAGCAGCATAGCATCATCAAAATACTTGAATAATTCGCCAGCCCCCAACCCAAAGCGTGTATCAAGGTTTTTCCAAGTATCTTTTTTCAAATCCCGAAAAATCAACCGTTCCGGCGATACTCCGCCGGGCAATTTAATACAGTGTTTACATTCATCCGCTTTATCGCCGTCCACAATAGCAAGTCCTCGATTCGGCAGTTTACCTTGGCGTTGTTTCCTAATTTTTTTTAGGGGCTTGACAAGTTTAAGAGTTATTTTTTCATAAGTTTTTTTATAATTTTGGCAAGGTTTTCTTTTCGATGGTTGAAGCGGAATTCCGTTTCCTTTAAGTGTATCACAAAC
>JAITOZ010000084.1 GCA_031289675.1 Planctomycetaceae bacterium | reverse complement strand
TGCTGCAAAATTGACCTCACGTAAGTGTAAGAGAGAGAGAACAATCCCGTAGGATAGGGTTCACTCTCGTCGAACTTCTTGTCGTCATTGCCATCATCGGCATACTGATTGCCCTCTTGCTTCCGGCAGTGCAAGCCGCACGGGAAGCAGCACGAAGAATGCAATGCTCCAATAATATGAAGCAGATAACGCTGGCAATGCACGTCTATCACGAAGCCTTCAATTCCCTGCCGCCGCGATATAACGCAACGCAAGAAAACAGGGAATATAATCCCGAAAATGCCCCCAATGCTGAAGACTCCCCCAATGAGAGACCCGATGGGTACAGCGATACCGGCATAGACAAATCTTACCGCTGGAGTCCAAATTATGTGCTTCTGCCCTTCATCGAACAATCGGCACGTTTTTATGAACTCAGAACCAACTGCGTTAGCCCCAGAACAATTACCGACAGTAACCGCTCATTCCTGACCTCTGCCTTGTCGGCTGTTCTTTGTCCCTCGGCTCCGCCGTGTCCTAATGAACCATTCGCCATTGGAAATATCGTGTATAGTTACGGCGATGGAGCCGTCGCTCTCGATTATGATGCTCATTGGTACGCATTAAGGCATCCTGACGAACGCGGCGGCGATGTTTATGGGCTGTACAATTCTCCGTACGACGGCTGGTCATCATTCGACGTTTTTTCAAGAGGGCTTTTTTATTTCAATATACCGAAAGGATTTAATGACATTACCGACGGATTAAGCAATACCATTGCCGTCAGTGAAGCGGTCGTTAACGATGAGCCGGGTGTGCCTAAAGTCAAAGGAGGTATTGCGTATCACGCAATTACTCGTACGCCTGCTATTATAGCGGGTACTGAATGGTTGTGGTCGCCTGCCAGAGCGCAAACACTTCCCATAAGCGGCAAGTATTTCATCGTAGATGGGGAATCCCTCACCGCAAATGAGCGAAACGGAGAGAAAACTCTGGGGGGACGGTGCTGTAACTGTCTGGACAGTGCGTCTATCTCCTGCGGTTTTAATACGATTTTGCCGCCGAATGAGATATCGGTTACGCCCGTATGGGCTGATCCTGCTACGGGATTTTTTCCGCCGAACAGCGGACACACCGGCGGTGTGAATTGCGGTCTGGCGGACGGTTCCGTTCATTTTGTAACGGATAATGTCGATACAGGCGGTTTGCCGGATGCACCGCAGGGGATGTATTTGGACACACCCAGATCTTATCACCCCAATCTCGACTATGCCCCTGCCAGTCCTTACGGCGTTTGGGGAGCAATGGGAACGCCGAGTGCGGGGGAAGTTGTTGCACTGCCGTAAATTAGCGGCGGGTGGTTAGTGGTGAGCGGCGAGTAATTCATTTCGACCGCAGGTCGAATTACCAGCCGCTCACCACTAGTCACTAAATAGAACCTTTAACCGTTAATACTTATGCGAACATTAACAACTATCATACTCATTATTTCCGTAACAATAATCACCGGATGCCGGAACACATCGAAGCCGGTTGATTTGCCGAAGTTGTATCCTTGCACTATCACGATTACGCAGGAAGGCGTGCCGCTTGCCGGAGCAATGATTGAACTTTTGCCGGCTGACGGAAGCAGTGTGAAGTACCGTGCGGTGACGGTTACCGGTAAGGACGGCAAGGCGGCGATGGCAACTTACAGACACTCCGGTGTGCCGGTCGGCAAGTACAAAGTTATCGTTGACAAAGATGTGGAGGAAGGCGATGTGAAGCCGGTCATATACCGGCTGGTGGAAAAAAAGTTTTCATCTGCCGAAACTACGCCGTATGAAATCGAAATCACCGGCAAAGGGCGAGTCGAAAAGACTTTCGATGTCGGGAAAGCGGTTAAGGTGCGGTAAAGGGAGAATTTGTCATATAAAACAGGGGGTCAAAACGCAAGCGTACTGATTACGCAGCATACAACACAGCACTCGCCGCCGCTTTCAAAAACGCAACCGGATTTTCGTTGCGGATTTGCTTGCGCTTGCTGTGCTTGGTAGTGTATAATACGGAAAACTCGTCCACGCTGTTTCCTATGTCCATTCCCAAAGTTGCTATCATTGGTCGTCCCAACGTTGGAAAGTCCAGCCTCTTTAACTGGCTTATCGGGCAGCGGGTCTCCATCGTTGACCCCGTTGCCGGCGTTACCCGCGATCGGGTTACCTTCGTTCTCGACCTCAATGACGAAGGCGAAACACCGCAACTTATCGAACTTATAGACACCGGCGGACTCGGCATCACGGACGAAGATAACCTCTCCGAACATATCGAAGAACAAATTCAAACCGCCCTGAAAACTGCCGACCTGATTTTGTTCACCGCCGCCGCAAACGAAGGTATCGTACCGCTTGACGAAGAAGTTGCCGAACGGCTACGCAAATTACAATGCCCGATTCTCCTCGTTGCTAACAAAGCCGATAACGATAAAGAAGACCGGAACGCCGAAGAGTTTCAGCGGTTCGGCTGGGGAGTCATTGCCGTCAGCGCAATGCAAAAACGCGGCAGAGTGTATTTAAGCGAAAAAATCCGCGAAACACTGCAAGAGCATCATTTGTTCGACCCTGACGAAAATGAACCGGACGAACCGGTAATGAAGTTGGCGATTGTCGGCAGACGCAATGCCGGCAAAAGTACGTTCATCAATACGCTTTTACAAGAGCAGCGTGTTATTGCCAGCGATGTTCCCGGTACAACACGGGATGCCGTTGATGTCCGTTTCGTTCTGGACGGCAAACCGTTCACAGCGATTGACACGCCCGGCTTTTTACGGCGAAAGGGGGTAAAAACGGATTTACAGTATTACAGTACGAACCGGGCGGAGAAAAGCATCTACCGCTCGGATGTGGTGCTGATGTTTTTTGAAGCCAATTCGCAAATACAGGCAACGGAACAGCAGTTGGTCAACTTTATCCGTAATGCAATGAAGCCTGTCATTTTTGTTGTGAACAAATGGGACACGATGGCGGGACAAATGCCGACAGAGCGTTGGGGGGAATACATTCGGGAGACGTTTGCGGACTTTGCATTTGCACCGATAGCGTTTATCACGGGACAGACGGGCAAGAACATAAAGAAGATGCTGAATCATACGCAAATGCTGTACAATCAGTCCCGGCAGCGGATAGCGACATCGCAGTTGAACAAGTTGGTTACGGCAGCGTTGGACAATAATCCTCCGCCGCTGCATCATTTTCACAAGGTCAAGGTGTATTATACGTCGCAGGTTGATGTTTCGCCGCCGACCATCGTATTGTTTTGTAATATGCCGGAGGCGTTTTCGATGCCTTATCAGCGGTATTTGGTGAATTTCCTTCGGGACGAATTACCGTTTGCGGAAGTACCGATACGTCTGATATTCCGCAAACGGGAAAGTTCCGATACGAAGGACGAAATCGAAACAAAACGGAAATCGTGATATTTTTTTGCGTGTTTGTGTTAGAATAAAGTTATGCCGAATACGATACCGCCGGAAGTTTATGCACAGATTTGTGAAATCCGCGATAAGATACTTGAATGTGTCGATGCGGAGAGAATCTACCTCTTCGGCTCTTATGCTTACGGAACGCCGCACAAAGACAGCGATTATGATTTTTACGTTGTCCTGCCGGATGATTATCCGTTGAAACCGCTTGATGCGCGGATAAAAATCAGCAGAGAAATGCTTTACACAGATTATCCTCCAATGGATATTCTTGCCGATAACGAGCATCGCTTTGATGAAATGAGTAAACTGCCGACTCTTATGCGAACCATTGTTAAGAAAGGACTAGTAATCTATGACCGTAACTGAATACGTTGAAAAATGGTTTGAAAAAGCCAAGAGTGACCTGCACTGTGCAAGGGTGATGTCAAACGGAGAACAGCCGGAATGGTATATCGCTTGTTTTCATTGCCAGCAAGCAATGGAAAAAGCATTAAAAGCCTATCTGGTATTTAAGGATATAGAACCGCCGAAAATCCACAACTTGAGCAGGTTGTGCCGAATGTGTACGGAACACGATAAATCATTTGCCGCAATATTCGAGGTGTGTGCAAATATGTCGCTCTATTTAGCAGATGTCCGCTATCCAGACAATGAATTATGTGTTGGAGAAACGGAGGTAAAGTCCGCTCTCGAAAATGCTCAAGCCGTGTTCGATTTTTGCCGGAGCAAAACCGGCAGTGGTTTAGGGTGATATTGGGCAGCGGGACATTTCGTTACGTTTTTAATAAGTTTTGTGTTAGAATAAAGTTATGCCGAATACGATACCGCCGGAAATTTATGCACAGATTTATCTCGATAATTGTACGTACAACCGTCCGTTTGACAAAAAAGAACAAATCACAGTGCAGATGGAAGCCGAAGCAAAACTCCATATACAAAGCGGTATCGTTTCGGGAAAATTTGTTCTCTTCGACTCGCGATAATTTAACATCCCGTCTAAAATTATGCAAGACCAGTTTTCAATAGGCAAGTCGGTTGACGGACGCATTAAGAGCCGTTATAATTGCTGTATCAGTTGAGAATTGAAGTCTAAATCCAAAAGGAGAATCGTGATGAATGCGAAATTTTTTGCCGCTCTAACCGCCGCTGTAACAATAACGGCGTACGCCGCAGCAAGTCCCGCCGCCGAACCTGATGTTATTTTCTGCATCGGCACTCCTGACTCGCATTGCGATGAATTCGCCCTCGTCAAAGAAGGTTACGCCGCTTTTCCCGCAAAGTTTCCTAACGAAGTCGTCTATCAAGTCGGGAAAAGTTCACCCAAAAACGATTGGGCTTTCGTCCATCCCGCAAAAGAAGATATATCCTGGGCAAAAGGCGGAACCGAACATCCATTCACCATTCAATTCGATTCCGATAACGATATTGCCGAACAAACTGCCTTCATCATCGGCTATTGCGGGAATATGAACGACAAACTTTCCGACATCAAAGTTACTGTCAACGGTACCGACCTCCCTGTCCAGCAGCCGAAACTCGTCGGAAACAGCGAAGTCGTTTTCAATCCCCGCCGAAAAGGACAGCCGGCACAAAACATTTTCGCCATTCCCGGCGGACTCCTTAAAAAAGGCACGAACTCAATAAGCATCGTACTGCAAGGCAAAAGTTGGATTCTCTATGACTACGTTGCCTTGCGGAAAGAAGCAAAACCGCTTGCCCTCCAAGAAAAACCGGAGTTCAATCTGTTTGCTGAATTTCAGAAGAACGAAATGAAAGACGTGAAGAAAATCGTCTTTACAACGAGAACGCAGACACAAGAACATTGGTACGCGAACTTCGGTTATTATGCTCATAATCAGTACATCGGCGATAATCCGCCCGCCCCGAACGAAGGCGGAAAACTTTGTGTCTATGACATCGGCACAAAACAAGTCGAAGTACTGATTGATGATGTTAAAGGATTGGTGCGCGATCCCTGCGTACATTATGACGGCAAGAAAATTTTGTATTCGTACAAACCTGCCGGTACAAATTATTTTCATTTGTACGAAATGGATTTAGGCAGCAATAATTCTGTCCGGCAAATCACCAACGACCCATTCGATGACATCGAACCGGTTTACACGCCGGACGACAAGATTATTTTCGTTTCGAGCCGGGCAAAACGCTGGGTGAACTGCTGGATGACCCAAGTTGCCATCCTCCACGGATGTAATTTAGACGGCAGCAATATACGCGTCCTTTCCGGCAACATTGAGCAGGACAATACGCCTTGGATTCTGCCTAACGGACAAGTCCTCTATATGCGCTGGGAATATGTTGACCGCAGCCAAGTGCATTATCATCATCTTTGGACGATGAACCCGGACGGCACGCGGCAGATGGTCTATTTCGGCAATATGCACGCCGGAGGAGTCTTTATTGATGCCAAACCGATACCGGGCAGCGATAAAATCGTTGCTTCGTTTGAGCGGGCAGGACACGGCGGGGTTGAACATAACGGCTGGGTCGCCGTAATTGACCCCCGCAACGGTCCCGATGACCGGAATATGGCGCAAGTCATTACTCAAAAGCGGGGATACCGCGACCCGTGGGCGTTTTCCGAAAACGCTTTTATGGCGGCATTTGAAGATAAAATCGTGTTAATCGACAGAGGCGGCGAACAGCAAACGCTCTTTACGATTCCGAAGGATTGGCAAAGCACCGTTTCTGCCGGCAAGGTTATTCGGGACAAAACCGAAATTCGGGCAAATTTAAGTGCGCTGCTGATTCACGAACCCCGTCCGCTGACTCCGCATCCGAGAGAACGTGTCATCGGCGATGCAGTCAATCCGTCCAAAGAGACCGGCAAATTGACGCTCATTGATGTTTATCACGGGCGGAATATGACCGGCATAAAACGCGGCGAAATCAAAAAACTGCTCATCATCGAAACACTTCCG
>JAITOZ010000059.1 GCA_031289675.1 Planctomycetaceae bacterium | reverse complement strand
AGATAGCGCATGGCTTGAGTGGGTTTGACCCAGGGTCCGCCCGACTGGCTCCAGCCCGGACAGTTGAACATGCCGATCTCAATATCCAGTTCGGTCGCGGTTTTCAGCGCCACATGAACCAGTTTCCACCACTGGTCGGACATGAATCCGATTTTTTTAACGCCGATAAGCCCGACGAAAGCGCGGGTAATGCCTGCTTTTTTCATCGCCTGAAGGTCGGCGACAATACCTTCTTCCGTAATATTGTCGTCTGTCCAATACCAGTAACAACCGGTTCGTACTGTTTCGGGAGGCGACGTAAAACCGCTCTCCAAAGAGTTCTGATTGACTGTAATTGTACTTTGGTCCGCACTGGATTGCATGGTTAAACCAGCAAACAGTAAAACCATTATGCTTACTGCATTTTTTAAGTAATTCATTTTTATTGTTAACGGGTAATGAAACCGGCATCCAGCCAATTGCCGTAATCCAGGATATTCCGGCTTCCGGCATCCATACAGACCACGTTGATCCGGCGGCTTCCGGCGGGTATTTCCACATCGAATCGCCAAGGTTCCTGTGAAATACGCATCACGGGACTTTCGGCTACCGGCTTGCCGTCGATAAAAAGTTTGAAAATGATGCTGCAATGAATAACAAGGAAGCGTCCGCGTGTTTCTTCCAGTACATTTTCATCTATTCCGGCAAGTGCCACAAAACGTTTGTATTCCGGTTTAATTGCATATTCTACGGACGAGGGTGCCCGAAATCCCAATCCGTGCGAATAGGTTTTCCCTCTGACGCGCAAAGGTTTTCCCTCAAATGATTTCCCTTTGACGGGATACCAGAGGGCTTTGTCCCAAAATTTCGTATAGGGATTGGGGATGTATTCCAGGTCTTCGAGATAAACATCAGGTTGAGGAGGAATCGCCGGACTCATCATCACATAACAGGCTGAAGAGGGCAGGCTGACAGCCTTGTTTTTGCGGAAGGCTGTGGCGCGTAATGTGGATGTTTGGGCAATTTTCACCGACTTCGTGTAGAGCGGCGATTGCAGCGTCGGTTCACTTCCGTCGGAGGTGTAACGAATCTCGGTGTCTTCCAGCCAGGGAGCAGTCAGGGTGACGACGGTCGGTTTTTCCATCTGGTAGGGACGTTCCGATTTGCCCCAGGGCGTAAACCGGACGTAGTCCACCGGAGCGGCTATCCATCCGGTTTTTTGGAACGCTTCACCCATATTGACCGACGGGAGTCCGACGGCTTGCAGGTTCTCATCTATTTCTGTCGTCCCATTGTCCGGCGTGTAACCGGCCGAAGGTTCATAACGGGTGAAAGCGTCGTTGAGGTCGCGAGCAAGGATGCAGTTGAGACCGGCTTTCCATAAGAAGGATATCGCGCCCGGTTTGCCGTAAACGCACATATTAGTATGCACGCCCATATAGATAACGTTCGTAATTCCTCTTTCGGAGAGCAATGAGTATATGGCATCCGTAGAGGAAACAATCAGGTCGTCATCGCCGATGAGCAAATCCGGGTGCATGTTGTCATATCCGAAGTTCAGGATGCATTTGAACCCTGGCCCGCACATACAATCGCCTGTGCGCGCCGTGAACTTCTTTGCGAGGGTGCCGCGTATTTCAGGAGTTTTGCGTTGCTCAACGGCGAGGGCATTTTCATATTGGGGATAGCCGGAATAAGCGGTTACGACATCGCTTGGATTCCAGATAATTTGCATTCCGAGTTTGCGTGCAACATCTATGACCGCGTTCATACGGGGAACCATTGAAGAAACACGCTCCGAAGCAGTCATACACCAGTGGTAGTTCCACATGTCGATGACAATGATTGCCGTTTGTTGGGGATTTAGCGTTGTGGGCGTGATGATGCTTTTGCCCGCCGCATCCCGTGTTTCAAAATTCAGAACAAGTTTCTCTCCTGCTTTCGGAGATTGTTCTCGTTGTTTTTGCGCTTCCGCCGGAAAAAGAATCAACAACGAGAAGATAATAAAGAAGACTTCTTTTAATCTATTCATTTTGTATCGTTTTTGTATAGTTTTAGGGGCTGGCATAGATAATTGCTTAAAAAGGAAAACAATTCTAACGTCATTTTAACCCATTTTTTCAAAGTGGTCAATCGTTTCGGCGGTCAGTAATTGAAGCGGAACTCACATTTTGGGCTAAACAATTTTCACAAATGACTTATTTTTTAGTATCGCAATTTTTGAAAAAAGTGGTTTTTAGAAGTTTCCATATATCATTTTGTTTTATTGCGTCCCTTGCGTATGCTTTGCGACCTTTGCGGTTTAATCCTTTTTACCGCAAAGACCGCAAAGGTTTTCGCAAAGTGCGCCAAGTTATTTATTTTCTATGCCTTAACGGGGAAGTATCGTATATGATTCTCCTTTTTTCGCTTCAAATTCGATCAGGTTTTCGCCTGAACGTTTACACGCTATCTCTTTTCCGGCGGCAACTACTTTTACTGGCGTTTTTGTCCGCAGGCGGCAAGGTTTGTCGTAATTGGCTTTAATAACGGCTTGCGCCAATACGCCGGCTTTCCATTCCATATCAAGATCGAAGCCGCCTCTTGCCCGGAATCCGCTTACCGCGCCGTTTGGCCATTGTTTCGGGAGCGCAGGCAACAACGAAATTTCCCCGCTGTGACTTTGCATTAACATTTCAGCCATACCTGCCGAGAAGCCCTGTATCGCCTGGTTGCCCTCAAAAGAAGGAGTGATTCGACTGTCTTCTGCCTGTGCGCTACCGTGTGTCAGCCTCTGATGCAGCATGTCGTATGCTTCGTCAGGTTGTTCGAGGCGGGCACGCAGACTGATTTTCCACGCGTCCGACCATCCTATTTGGTGTCCGCCCCTGCGTTTCAAAACGACTTTCACAGCTTCGGCAAGTTCCGGTGTTTTGCGTAGCGTGATGTCGTCGAAAGGATATGCCGCCAAAAGATGCATCATGTGACGGTGCGTTACTTCCGCTTCCTTGAAATCATAAAACCATTCCTGCAACTGTCCGTGCCGACCGATTTTGTGCGGAGGCAACTGAGTGAGCGCGGAGGCGGCTTGACAGCTCAGTTCGTCGTCGGTACGGAGTGTTCCGGCAGCATCGACATAACTCCGCAACAACATGCGCACAATCTGTATATCGCCGGCGGATGCAAACGACAGAGCGGCTTTGTTTCCCTTGTCATCGATGAAATAATTTTCCGGAGACGAGGCCGGACAAGTGCCCAGATAGCCCGATTCGGGGTCTTTGACCATAAAGTCAAGGACAAATTCCGTCGCGCCCTTCAGCAAGGGATAGATGCGTTTCAGGTATTCCGGGTCTGGGTCGTAGAGATAATGCTCGTAGAGTTGCTGCATGAGCCAGGCACCGCTCAGCGGGAAAAGCGAGTGCAGCGGGTTGCCTGCGGAGGGCGCTGTGTTAAACCAGATGTCCGTGCCCAAACAGGAACACCAGCCCCGGCAGGCAAACAGTTCTTTTGCCGTGCGCTTGCCTGCCTGTGACAAGTTTTCAACAAAGAGCAGCAGCGATTCGTTGACCTTCGGAAGGTTGGTGTTTTCGACAGGCCAATAGCAGACCTCGGTATTGATATTAAGCGTCCACCGTCCCATCCATCGTCCTTCCAGATTGTCGAGCCAGATATTGTGATTGTTGAATGCGAGTGTGTTTTCGCGCGCTCCGGCAAGCAGGAGGTAACGCCCGTACTGGAAATAACGCGCTTCGTAAGCCGGGTCAACCAGTCCTTTCCGGATGCTGTCCATCGCTTGCGTGGTGGTCAGCGAGGGGAAAGGGTCGGCGAAGGGGTCGGCACCAAGGTTAAGTTTACAGGCGGCAAAGAGCGGACGATAGTCGTCGAGATGCCGTTTCAACAGTTCACGATACGAATAGTTGCCTGCATTGGCGACATAATCGCCGCAACGTTTCTTCTCGTCTGCCGAAACATCGTTCCAATTCACCCAGTTGGTGGCGGCGGCAAGGATGAGTGTCACCGCGTCGGCATCGGTAACGGTGAGTTTGTCGCCATCCGTCGTCAGCGTTCCGCCTTCACGGACGATTCTTACTTTCGATTGCCACTTCATCTGCGGCGGGAAAACCGTCCATTTTCCTCCGAAGTCTTGAGGGTGTGCTTTACCCGGCATGTCGGAGATGGTTGTTCCTTCCATGATGATTTCGTTGCCTTCCACACGTGTTTTCGCACTGGGCTGGAGGCTGGTCAGCCAGCCCGAAAAGTTGATTTTGCCTTTCCGGTCGGCGGTCAGTCTGATCACAATCGCCTGGTCGGGATAACTGGCGAATACGCGGCGCGAATAGTTCACGTCGCCCAGCCGGTAGGATACGTCAACGGTCGCATTGTCCATGTCAAGCGTGCGTTCGTAGGCTTTCGCTTTAGAGAGGTCATGTCCGGTGTAATCCAGGTTGAGCCGTCCCATAGGCTGGTAAAACTGCTCGTTCAACGAGTAACCGTTCAATTTCCAACCCAGTTCGTGCGCCTTGACATAGTCGTGGGCGAAAATCAATTTACGTATCTGCTTGAGCACTTCCGGTCCTTCGGGACGATTCGGATTGTAAGGACCGCCCGTGTACAGCGTTTCATCGTTAAATGCTATGACTTCATGTCCCAACGCACCCGGAATCATCGCCGCAAAGCGCCCTGTCCCGATGGGCAGACCCTCCCAGTATTTCGTGGCGGGCTTGTCGTAACGCCATTGCATGGGTACTTGATTGACTGCATCTTTTTTCTCAATCAGCCAGCGCATAATCAAGTCACACACGACCTGGTGTCCTTTTTCGTTCGGATGATTGATGTGGCTCATATACGTTTCTATTTTTTCGCCTTTGCGCGCTATCTCTACAAACGCGGCATAACTGTCCACCAAACCGACATGATATTTCGCAGCCAGTTCGCGGATTTGTTGTGAATGTTGCGCCAGACGTGCATTTTCGTCGAGGATGTTTTCACTCTTATCGGGAGTAGGCGTCATCAGAATTACTTTTACATTTGCTGCCAGCGCTTCCTCAATCATACTTTCCCAGCCTTTACGGGTGCGTTCCAGACCGAGCCACCGGTCATTCAATGCGTAATCAATAAAGACGACATCCGGGTTGTACATTAAAACTTCCTCTTTGAAATACTTGGCACCATCTTCGGCATTCCCGTCGCCCAAAGCGGCGACAATGGAATTGACCCTCGCATACAGGTATTCTTCTTTTACCGCCTGAAAAACAAGGTGCGGAAACGCCTGCAATGAACGCACCTCCGGGGTGCTGAAATAGCCCGAAGGCACGCTGTGACCGCGGAAAACAATGTTCACCAACTTGTTCTTGGGATGCTTTGTCTGCAATTCCTTCCGGAGGTCAGTCAGATATTCCGACTCGTCGGCAACCTGGGCAAAAGCCGTTACAACGACCGCCCAACAACACAATACCAACAATACTCTTTTCATAGTTTCTATCATTTTCATTTTTGGGGCTGGCATAGATAATTTCTAAACAGCAGGCAATTTTGAAGTCATTTTAACCCATTTTTTCAAAGTGGTCAATCGTTTCGGCGGTCAGTAATTGAAGCGGAACTCACATTCTTTGAGAAACAAATGAAACTTACTATGCGGAATTCCGTTGAGCCTTCGCAGATGTTGGAACTCGGAGACATCAAGGGCATTGTACGACCTGAAATGGTCAGTGTAAATGATGCTGTCAGCTCTGATTTTCCGGAGGATAATCAGTATCAAGGTGTTTTCTTTAACATCGGAAATCATTTGGGTGTAAACCTTGCCTTTGCGTTCGAGACAACCGAAGACGGCAACCTTTCCGGCAGCACCGCTGCCGCGTTGTCCCTTTCGTACGCCGCCGAAATAAGACTCGTCAACCGCGACTTCGCCGTTGAAAAAGGGCGACTCTATCTCTGTAAAATGGACAAACAATAATTTTTCGCAAGTTATTGTAAAAAAGATTGGCAGAATTGCGATTAACACCGGCAAGTTTTGCCGCCATTCGGGCTGTTACGTCGGCAACAAAAAACTCGAGCAATTTTTTCGACTGTCCCAAAGAGAAACGAGAACCCTTGATTTTCATATCCTAAAGCATATTACACCCGCCTGTTTAAGCAATTATCTATGCCAGCCCCAAATTTATTAATTGTTAATTAATTTGCCACTAATGTAAGCGTTTCTTTCACTTCCATCCATACGCTGAAGGTGACATCGTCGTCATTTAGCGTACGGTAGCGATAGTAGAGGGTAAATACATGCTGTTCCTTGTATCCCTGTGTGTCAATGTTATACTGTGTAACATAACTATACCGGTTATAGTCGATATCTTCCAGCAGCGTTTCCACCTCAATGCTACCGTAGGGAGTACAGACAAGGGCGTGTACCGTTTGCTGTCATTCCAAGCTTACCACGACAGCGGCGACCACGCCCTCTTTTGGGACATAGTACTTTTGCCGCTCGTGTGTTTCAAATCTGGTAATCTGGAATGAGCGATTCTACTTAACTAATTTTATTTCAATGCTTTAGGTTAATTTTACCTTTCAGTTGTACGGCGGAATGTCCCGCTGAAAAGTTCAGTTCCGGTTCATTTTAGCCCTGCACGGGCAAAAAATAATAGGGGTTTTTACACGCCGTGTAAAACTTTTTGAATCTCCGCTTTTTGCTGATACAATGCTTTGTGCAGTATCACTGAAAGGGTTTCAATGTCTGACGGCAATCTATTTGACGGCTTGGATAATTTTATCGAGGAGGACACTGCGGAAATAATACCGCACAGGTATTTCACCAAATCGGTTACCGCCGGGTTTAACAAAAACCGACATTCGGACGACGGACTGGCGGTTAGTATTTATGGAGCAACAACCGGATACAACCCCCCTTTTTTGTCTGTTTAGGGAACATACTTGACAGATTTTGCGGGTTAACGTCGTGAGGAGGGGCTTTCTTACACTTTTTTCTCCATTTGATACATCTTACCAAAATTTCGTCTTGACAATATTGGTAAAATGCGGTACAATCCGTCTTGTTGGTAGAATCGGAAAATCTGGAAAACACGGAGGTTCCGGTTGTTTTTGCCGATTAAACAATTTAGCCGTCAAACTGATTTCGGAACAAGAGCCGCTTTGAATCAGTTCCACACGCACAGGGAGGACAAGACGATGTCGATGAAAACCGTTTTTACAACGGGTGAAGCCGCGAAAATTTGCAAAGTGAGTCAACAGACGATTATCCGCTGTTTCGATGCGGGACAACTGAAAGGTTTCCGTGTTCCGGGCAGTAAGTTTCGGCGTATTCCCCGCGAACAGTTGGTCGCTTTTATGCGGGACAACAACATTCCAACAGATGCCCTCGAAAACGGGAAACAAAAAATTCTCGTCGTTGATGATGATGCCGACCTCACTGAATTGATTGTCTCGGTGCTTGAAAGCAGCGGACGCTTTGAGACAAGAACAGCAAATAACGGCTTTGAAGCCGGTATGATGGTTAAGGAATACCGTCCTAACCTCATCATCCTTGATGTGATGCTGCCGGACATTAACGGCAAAGAAGTTTGCGCCCGCATCCGCAACGATTCTTCGCTTGATGCCGTGAAGGTTCTGTGCATCAGCGGTATGGTTGAACGGGATAAGATTCACGAACTCAAAACTGCCGGTGCAGATGACTTTCTCCAGAAACCTTTCGATATGGATGTACTCATCATCCGGATGAACAATCTGCTTGGACTGGAAGGAGCGAGAGCCGCCGCAGCGTAGCAGGCAATGGGGGCGAAAATTGACCGCAGGCTTATGTTATTTTTATGTCTGCGGTTTCTTTTTGCAAGAATTAGGTTTCTAGACAAGATATGCTGCAAGTGGCAAGAACCTATATCTTTACCGTTTATGGTAGAATTACGGTGTGTTTGGTCAAAAATCGTCAATTTTTCAATGAATGCACTTACCAAAGAACAGGTTACCGACCTAAAATTGACAGGAAATGGTGCTTTTACCAAGTTTGCGGCTAATCAGCGTGATGTCGGCAACATCGTGTTTGTCTTGAAAAATCTTGGACATTTGCCCAATGATTTTAATGCTGAATTTTTATATGGACTTTTACAGCACCAAAACCCGCAAATCCGGCTGCTTGCCGCCAAAAATATCGGAAAATTAAAACTACAATCCGATACAGATTTTCTTTTTGTAACATACTCAAAAGAAACAGATACGGGTGTCCGCCGTGAAATCGTTGCGGCAATCGGTCGGCAGCGGAATACAGCAAATAAACCCGTGTTATACAAGTTTCTGCAAGACGCTGACCCGAAAGTCGTCTGTCAAGCCATTCGTGCTTTGCTCATTTTTGAAAAAGATAAAGATGTCGAAAAATGGTTAAAACCGCTTTTGAATCATCCTAATGAAATGATTCGCACGGTGATTTATAAAGAATTCTTTTCAAGTGAACAAAATTGCGGTAATAATCATTTACCGCACACGGAAACATATCAATTTCTCAAAAACGTCGTTGTTAACGCCGATGTTTTAGAAGTGTTAAAATACGTTCCAGATGAAAGTATTCATTTAACATTTACGTCTCCGCCCTATTACAATGCAAGGGATTATTCTATCTATCAAAGTTATCAGGAGTACATCGAATTTTTAGAGAATGTTTGCAAAGAAGTACATCGTATAACAAAAGAAGGACGTTTTCTTATCGTCAATACTTCACCGATTATCATCCCGCGTGTAAGCCGCGCGCATTCCAGTAAACGTTACGGTATCCCGTTTGATTTACATCATTATATCGTTAAAAGCGGTTGGGAATTTATTGACGATATTGTCTGGCTGAAGCCGGAAGCCTGCGTGAAAAACCGCGTCGGCGGATTTATGCAGCACCGCAAACCTTTGGGTTATAAGCCCAATGCGGTCACGGAATATTTAATGGTTTATCGCAAATCAACAGAAAAATTACTTGACTGGAATATGAAAAATTATGATAAGCAAACGATAGACGAAAGCAAAGTGGAAGGTGATTATGAAACAACCAATGTTTGGCGGATTGACCCGTGTTTTAATAAGGTGCACACAGCAGTTTTCCCCGTTGAGTTATGTAAAAGAGTCATTCAGTATTACTCTTATAAAGGCGACGTTGTATTTGACCCCTTTGCGGGAAGCGGGACAGTCGGCAGAACCGCCAAGTTATTAGACCGCTTGTTCTTTCTTACGGAACAGAATCCAGAATACTTTGACTATATGAAATCAAAAGCCAAAATGTTAAATGTGCTGGACGAACTGGCAACATCGTTTTTGAGTCTTAAACAATTCAAGGAAACAGCCAATGACCCTTACTGACCAAGTTATCAAAAGTATCATCAAGCGGCTGATTATGGGACAGGATTATCGTATTGAAATTCTTACCATTATCAACGCAGATTTTCTGCAATTTGCCCTCGGCTTTTTCAACAAGGTCATTGAAGCCAAGCTTGCTAATCAGGACGTTTCGATTGATTGGTATAAACAGACGTTTCTTGATAGCCGTTTGCCGTCCGATGAAGTTGCCATCAATTCTGGCATCAATAAAAAGACGATTAGTAATATGTATAATTCGGCAACACGTCAAATTGTGTTGGACGCTTCACAAGAACATTATGATACACTTTGCCGGTTAATCCAGAGTTTGATTGACCAACAAAACGAAATTGATTTAACATTGACAATTAAATTGCGGGGAGTCAGCGTTGAACTGAATATCAATGAAAGTTTAATTGTGATAAATGCGTTGGCAGTAAAACGTTCTGCAATCCGCGGCGGAGCGTGGTCAACTGCGGGCAAAAGGGTGGAAAAACCGCTGATGAATACTCTGTGCCAACTTTTCGGTGTCCCGGCAGAAAATTTTACACAGGAACAGAATCCCAAAAGTATGCGGGAAGTCGATTTTTATCTTACGAACGGTAGCAGGAAATACCGTTGCGAGGTCAAGTTAATGGGCATCGGCAATCCTGAAAGTGCGGACGTTATTTTTGCAAGAGAAAGCGATGTGTTTGTCGGCGACAAATTATCCGACCTAAACAAACAGCAGGCAGAGCAGTTGAACGTAAAATGGGTGGAATTGCGGGCGGACGGCGGATATAAACGCTTTGCAGAAGTGTTGACACAACTGGGTATTCCGCATAAAAGATTGGACGGAAACTTGGCATCGGCGTTGGATAAAATACTGGACAAAACGGCTGCAAACGATGACAATCGGGGAACATCGTTTTTTTGATTTTGAATTCGGCTCGCCGGTCATTTTGCGGCGGGAAAAATTGCCGACCGCCGTTGACGCAGCGGTTTGGTTGTGCCATAATGGACGGCAATGACTAAGCACATCTTTGCGCCATCTTGACAAAATGAAATC
>JAITOZ010000058.1 GCA_031289675.1 Planctomycetaceae bacterium | reverse complement strand
CTTCTTCGCGTGCAACATCGGCGGCATCGAGTTGTTCTTTGACGGAGCGGTACGCTTTTTCGACATCGGATATACCGCATTTAACCCATTCGGAATCTGCGCCGGTATCCTCAAAGACGGCAATTTGAAAGCCCTTATCTTTGAGATAGCGGTGTATCAGTTTATCGACACCGCCGAAATCCTGTGAGACGGCATCTTGCCAAACGAGTTCGGTTTTGAGGTTGAACTCGTGCGATTGCTGTTTGATGCGTGCCTCGACATCACCGCGGGTCTCACCGATTTTGAGCCAGCCGGTCTTATTGGGAACATCGGGCAGGGAATAAGCGTAAAGTTTCATAATAAACAGAGTCAGCCCCCAACCGCTTACGGCTGGCTGGATTTTCAAAGTGCTGCTTCAAAAAGGACATTATAACAGATTTACCGCTATCTTGCGCCCGCCATCTTCAGAGCCGCTATCGCAAGACAGCGAAACACGAAGGCGATGACTCTGCGTTTGACAACCGGTGCGTGTTGACTTAACGTCAGCAATCGGATAGAATCGGGCGGGTATGTTAGAAAAATACCTAAATACAATCGTTTGCGGTGATTGTTTGGATACAATGAGAAAAATGCCGGACAATTCCGTTGATTTAGTCGTTACGTCCCCGCCCTACAATCTGAAAAATTCGACCGGCAACGGAATGAAAAAAGGCTCTCGCGGAAAATGGGCGGGGGCAGCATTGCAGAATGGATACACGCATCACGATGATTGTATGCCGCACGAAGAGTACGTTGAATGGCAAAGAAATTGTTTAACGGAAATGTTTCGGTTGATAAAAAATACAGGGGCAATTTTTTATAATCATAAATGGAGAGTACAAAATGGTTTAATGCAAGACCGACAAGATATTGTAGGTGGTTTCCCTATTAGGCAGATTATAATCTGGCGAAGAAAAGGCGGGCTTAATTTCAATCCCGGTTATTTTTTGCCGACTTACGAAATAATTTACCTTATTGCAAAATCAGATTTTTTTCTCTTACCAAAAGCAAATGCTGTTGGCGATGTTTGGGAATTCACACAAGAAATGAAAAACGACCACCCCGCACCATTTCCGGTTGCCCTTGTTGAAAGAATTATCGGTTCAACGGATGCGCAAATTATCCTCGACCCGTTTATGGGAAGCGGGACAACGGCAATCGCCGCAACAAATCTAAAACGAAATTATATCGGTATTGAATTATCGCCGGATTATTGCATAATGGCGAATGCCCGTATTTTACGAGAAACTGGGCAAGAAAGTTTCAATATTCAAAAATCGTCACTTTTTGCAACAACAAACAATGAAAATATACACGAAAGAAAGTTTAATCCAATCTCTTAAAGTTATTGCAAGCCGAGGTTGGATTGAGAATCTCCGCGGGAACAATGATGGTGCGATAGGCAATACATTGGAGGATTTACTTGACATAAAGGAAAATAATTTACCGCTTCCAAATGCCGCTGAATGGGAGTTGAAAACACATCGAGTTGGAAACACTTCGCTGGTATCATTCTTTAATTTGGCACCATCTCCGAGAGCGATAAAATTTGTTCCTCGGTTGTTGTTACCGAATTATGGTTGGCAACACAAGGAAGCAGGCAAAAAATATCCAGAAAATGAAATGAGTTTTCGGCAAACAATTCACGGTAGGGCAGCAAGCGACCGCGGATTTATGGTAAAGATTGACCGCAGAGAACGTAAAGTTTTAATTTCTTTTGATTCATCAAAAATTGATGAAAGACATTCGCAATGGAAAAGCGATGTGAAACAACGGATTGGATTAAACGAACTTGAACCGCAACCGTATTGGGGATTTGACGACCTCGAACATAAGGCGGGAACAAAAATGCTCAACTGTTTTTTTGTACAAGCGGAAGTCAAAAGAGAAAACGATAAACAATTTTTCCATTATGTCAGTGTAGAGATGCTGCAAAAATTTTCATTTGCCGGTTTTTTACAAGAAATAGAAAATGCGAATATCCTTGTGGATTTTGACGCAAGAACTCATCACGACCACGGTACCTCGTTTAGAATTCGAGAAGCAATTATTCCAAAACTGTATGAAAAGGCGACAGTGATTGTATAGATTTCGTCACAAAGGTTATCCGCCGCGGCACAGAACCCCGCCGTCTTCAAATCGCTAACTTGCGTTAGCGGCTCTGAATGATTGCAAATCCGACCTCTTGCGGACAAAACCCGTCCGTGTTATACTCAATGGGGAATAAAAAGTATTCTGTCAATTAAAATAAATGTCCCGCTTTGACGAATATGCCGGTTTATCGACGGCAATCATTACGCCTTTTAAGAACGATAAAATTGATTATCCGACATTGCAGCAGCAGATTGAGTTTCAAATCAATGCCGGTGCTGTTGCGGTTGTGCCGGCGGGAACGACCGGCGAGTCGCCGACGCTGTCGATGGAAGAACACGAATATATTCTCCGTGCAGCAGTCGAAGCCGCTGCGGGGAAAATCAAAGTTCTTGCCGGTACAGGGTCGAACAGCACTGCCGAGGCACTGGAATTGACGCTGTACGCAAAAAAATGCGGTGCTGATGCCGCCCTGATTGTCGCCCCGTATTACAACAAACCGGCGCAGGAAGGCTTTTATCAGCACTATAAATACCTTGCCGAAAAAGTTGATTTACCGATTTGCATTTACAACATTCCCGGCCGTTGTGCGAAAAACATTGAGCCGGAAACGATTATCCGTTTGTCGAAGATACCGGCTATCGGAATGATTAAGGAGTCGACGGGTTCAATGGATCAGGCATCGGCGATATTGTCGAACACGGATATGACGCTTCTTTCCGGCGATGATTCATTAACGCTGCCGCTGATGTCATTGGGAGCGAGGGGCGTTGTGAGTGTTGTCGGAAACATTATCCCTGCGGATATGGTTTCTCTTTGTCAGGCGGTTGAGCGGAACGATTGGACAGCGGCGAGGCAGTTGCACTTCAAGACGTATGCGCTTTGCCGGAATATGTTATCTTTATCGACGAATCCGATACCGGTGAAGGCGGCAATGCAAATGCTCGGCAGAGACACCGGCGAACTACGCCTGCCGCTGACAATGCTGACGGAAAAAGAATGCGCCGCCTTGCGCCGAACGCTCGAAGATTACGGCTTGTTGTCGTGAATGGACAGCAATTGCTGCGCATCAAGCCGCAGAAGTTAATCCAAAAAGCCGCCTTCCTGAAGCCGTTGGGGAACGTACTCCTCCGTAACGTAACTAATGTTCCGATTCGTCAATGCCTCGACTTCCAGTTTGAAACCGTTGTCAAGCATCGTTGCAATTTCTTTCTGCCAAGCCTTTTTGTTGACGAACCACGGATACTCTGCTATCTGCTTTGCCCGCTTCCGGTCTTGGTCATTCAACGCAATCTTTACACTGTTGGATAACCGGCAGCGTTCAAAGTCTCCGCTGCGCAAACCGAGAAACCGGGCATCCGGTATTGCCATCCGCTGCGATTCAAACGCCAAATTGATAGACCCCTGTTTCAGAACACTGTAAATGTAGTATCCCCAAGGGTCATTATCAAGCAGGCAATAGACCGGCAAATTCAGTTCGTTGTGCAGCCGGTAAAGCAGCCGGCGGACACCGCGCGGAGGCTGCCCCTGCCCGTGCGTTAAAATACAGTTATGCTTTTTCCAAAACTTATCTTCATTGAAACGCTGCCAAACCGTTCCTTTTTCGACATGCAGGATAAACTTCGCAGTGCATTTTTTGAATTGAATGACATTCGGCTCAACGATGGACGGAATCCCGTAACCGCCGGTTCCCATTCGGGTACAGTCAATTTCGTCTCCGTTATCGGCTATCAAGATATTTCCGACCATATTGCCCCGTCCTTCTGCCGCTAAATGCAGTTCTTCCCGCAAAGAATTGAGCAGGACTTCCATATCTTCAATAACGGTATCGCACTCATTTTGCTCATCAAACGTTTCCTCTTTGACTCCCTCGATAGTATGTTTGAGTAAGTAATAAAGACCTCGAATGCTCGTTGATTTTCCCTGTTCGATGAGTTGTTTCGTTCCGCCGGCAACGAGCATCGTTTGCATAAAACTTTTTGCTTGGGACAGATTGAAGAGTTGCCGCTGGGCTGTCCGTTTTCCCATTTCGATAATTTTTTTCTTCTGATTAAAATGTACGTTGGACAAAGCCCGCACCGGTACGGCAACGGCAGGGTCTTTCTTTGCTTTGGCTTGCCGAAAGATTTGTTCTGCCATTGCCGTCAGATTTTGCAGCGTCTGGATGTCTTTGCTGCTTAACGTTTGTTCCGGTTGATTCGATTGAGCCATATTTGATAAGTGGAGATGTTCTCTCATTATTTTTGCCGTCAAGACACGGATTATAACAGAGAACGGCATAAAAAACGATACAAAAAATCAGATTTTCCTTGATATTCTGTTAGTTGACAGATTACACTCTATTGACGATGGGGAGGGGCAGTAATCGCAGAAGTCGTCATAAAAACTATTACCAAATCAATCCTTACAATATGGATAAATATGTTTTAGTTTTATTCTTGCGTTTTCTGTTTTGAATTGCCAATCCATCGCTTCGCCGGAGTTATTGCGAGCATCCTGCCACGCTTGTACTTCCTTACGGTACTCTTCAACATTACCAATTCGCCGATTCAAACATTGACGCTGTAACACACTCATCTCTATCTCCTCCGCCCAATCTTTTTTGTCCGACGGTCTCGCACCGACACCCGCCGCCAATTCTTCAACGCTTGAAAAAACATAAATTTTGCCGTCGTGCCGTTACGAATATATTGATATCGTAACGCCGGATGTTTCACGTTGTTTGCGATTCAGTGCAGATTCGAAGCCTTCTTCAACGAAGCATTGCTTGACGTTATAGATTGTGTTGATGTGACAGTGAAACTGTTTCGCAATGTTTTCATCGCTGTTTTTGGTTTTACCGTTGGCAGTATCAACAGCGAGCAATATATTGGCGTGTTTCACTTTATAAGCATTACTTTATAGGCGTTATGTTTGCCTTTGGAGACAATATCATACAAGAATTGCCGTTCTTCGCCGGTAAGCGTTACTTTATATTTTTTAACCATAAAAACCTCCGTGTAACAAAAATAAGCACAATCAAAAATCAAACAACAAAAACAGTATAACTCCTTGAAAAATAACGGCAGTAACCACATAAATTAGAATTGATGGGGTAATAGATTCCACAGTACTTAACCGTTTTCCCGTAAAAGATACGGACGCATATCTTATTTCTTTGCCTCGCGGGCTAATCCGGCAGCACCGATATAACCGGCATTACTTCCAAGTATCGCAAAATCAATCAGGACGTTTTCGGCAATCGCCGGAAAAGCCCGCAACTTGACCTCTTTGACGATTTGCGACAAAAACTGCTGACCAAGCGGCGATTTCTTGCCGCCGAATGTCATTGCCCCGCCGAGCAAGACACACGCAGGGTCAAGCGTATGAAGCAGCGAAACAATTCCGATTGCCAGATATTTTGCGGTTTCGAGAACGATTTCCAATGCCAACTCATCGCCTCCTTCGGCTTCGTAATACACCAGTTTCGGAATATCCGCCAAACGGGTTTCCGGCGTAACTTTTGCCCTAATTGATGAATGACGGTGCATTATCAGCGACAGTGTCCGCTTTGCCATACCGGCGGCACTGCAATACGCTTCCAAATGTCCCCGCTGTCCGCAGCCGCAAAGAAGTGCATCGTCCGCCGAATCAATGATAATATGCCCGCACTCACCGCCGTAACCAATTGCCCCGTCCAGTGATTTGCCTTCAATGATAATACCGGTTCCGATACCCGTTCCGAGCGTCAATAATGCCAAAGAGGATTGTCCGTTTGCCGAACCGACCCAGTATTCTCCGTAGGCGGCAGCATTGGCATCGTTACAAAAAGTAACGGGATAATTTACCAATGCGGCAAGTGCATCGCACATAGCAAATTCCGCCCACGTCGGCAGATTCGGCGGTCGGCGAATCTGCCGTGTTACCTTATCCATTGTTGCGGGCAATCCCAACCCGATTCCGCCGACGAGTTTCTCTTCGATTTGCAGCCGGTTGAGAAGAGAGTGAATTGCCGCCGACATCAATTCACAAGCCGATTGCGGATTCGTTTCGGTCTTAATAATGAGGGTACTTCTATGATTCCCGTCATCATTGATTTCTCCGGTTTCGATAGGATTGCCGAAGTCATCAACAAGCCCGATTTTAATGCTTGTTCCGCCAACATCGACTCCGATATAAAACGGCGGTTGCGATTCTTTGACAGAATGGAGCGTTCTACATTCTACGGTTGTAACAGCATTTGCTGGCATTGGGACTCTGCGTTTGTGTTTTACTTTATACACATTTTCCCTTCTATTCTACCGCAAAGTCGGGATATGAGAAAGGCGGGGGGCAGAAAGCACATCAACGCCGAAGCCCTTTTGCCGTATTGTCATAATGCAGCGAACTACGCTGTGTATTTCGCCGCAATCACGGCCGAGTTAATGCCGACCATTCCGAACGAATTGTTCAAAATATAACGGATACCGCCGGTCTCTTGGGGCGTTCCAATGACCAGATTCGCTATACTGCAATCCGGGTCAAGGTCTTCACAGTTGATAGTCGGATGCACTACCCCATCGGCAAACGACGGCAAGTTGCCCGCCAATTCCAAACAGCCGACCGCCCCCATTGCGTGTCCGATAAAACTCTTCGTATTGTTAATAAATGTTTTTCTCGAATTGCCGAATACTCTGCGTATCGCCTCGATTTCCTGTACATCGCCGGACGGCGTTGCCGTTGCGTGTGTACTGATTAAATCAATCTCTTCGGGTTCCAAGCCGGCTTTTTTCAACGCCTTGTGCATACATTCCGCCTGCCTCTGCGGATTCGGCAGTACAAAATCGCTCGCATCGCTGTTCATCGCATAACCGGCAATTTCAGCGTAAATTTTTGCCCCGCGTTTTTTTGCATCCGAAAGCCGTTCCAGTGTAAAAATACAGCCGCCTTCAGAAACCACAATGCCGTTGCGGTTTTTATCAAACGGACGCGAAGCCTTCGCCGGTTCATCGTGTCTTGCCAAAGCATTTTCTGCCGCAAAAGCCGCAAAAATACCGAAAGTATGCGGACTTTCCGACACCCCGCCGGCAAACGCCAAATCAACCTCGCCGAGCCGAAGCATTTGTACCCCCTGAATGATACCGGCATTTCCCGCCGCACACGCCGCTCCGAGACAATAATGCGGACCCGTGATTTTCAGGTTCAACGTCACTTCGCCCGCCGGATTATTTGCTACTGTACGCGGATTATGAAAATGCGACCATACCGCACAATCATAATTGAATTGCGAAATGTTATAGACTTCGTTCTCCGTTTCGACATTACCGTGTTCCGTAATACCGATGAATACGCCTGCTTGCGACGCATCAACCGACTGCCACTCGATACCACTGTCGGCGAGTGCCTCGTTAGCACAATAGACGGCGATACTTCCGGCGCGTGTTCCCCGCCGCAAGTCTTTTTTCGTTTGATATCTCGTTGCAGGAAAACGGCACAAGCCTGCAAGAGTTTTGCCGAAGTACCGGATTTCATAAGGCGAAATACCGCTCTTGCCGGTCAGCAAAGCGTTGCGGTATTCGGTTAAGTTGTTTCCGTTCGGTGCCGTTAAACCGACACCGGTTATGACAATACGCTGTGTTTCGTCCATTGTGTTTATCATTAAACATACCGGCAGTCAAGCCGCTAATGAATCGGTTTGAAAAAAATAAAACCGGTCTCTTTTTGTTCCCAGTTCAAAGCATTGAGCAAAGCGTACACGGCTATTGAGTCTTCGGCGATATGTGCATCTATCTGCATTATTTGCCGCCGTGCAATCAGATGTTGCAGTAATTCGGCAAGCAAAAATGTGGCGACTCCCTTGTGCCGGAAATCGGGATGCACACGAATATCCATCAGCGATGCCGTCCACGAACCGCCGTACATTGCAAAGTCTTCCGCGGCATCGGGACAGGCAATTCTTATTCTAACCCGCGCTATTGCTCTTGACGTTTCGTTTGAATAGGCCGTCGCTTCAACCCACTGTCCGTTCGCTAAAATGCACCCTTCCCACCACGACTTCGCCCTCGGTGTTTCATTGAGTTCAATTGTAACGATATGCATCCATTGCAGTACATCGGTCATCGCCGGCGGTTCGTAATCACGAATATCAAGATGAAACCAGACCGTTTTTTGATGAATGATGTACCCCGCGTCCAGAAAGCCTTGAACAATATCCGTATCTGACTGCAAGACGGCAACGGATTCGCCTCCGCCGTAAAATCCGGTATAGAACGGAGCCGAAGGAGTCGGCGAGCCGCCGAATATCTCCTGCACACCGCAACCCGACAGGTATTTTTCCGCAGCAGTAATCAAACCGGCAACAACTTTCTTTTTATCGTGATATGCCGGAGCAGCGCAAAGAAAACAGATATGACCGGTTGTGTTTCCGGGTTGCGAACCGTCGCCGACGGGAGCGAGTGCGGTATGAACATAACCGACCGGTTCACTGCCGTCCACGGCAAGCATTACACAACGGGTATCGGTCATTGGGAGACCGAAAACCTGTGCTTGCAGTTGATTGAGCGACAAATGGGCAAGCGTTTGCTGCTGCGGATTACTGTACCGGCACTTTCTCCATAGTTCCACGAGCCGGGGCGGGTCTTCGTTACGAAAAGGACGAATGGAGAGCATAAGTTCAACGGCAGGTACAGTAACTCTTTTCCAGTATTTTTTTTGCAGAGGTTTTTTAAGAGGCGGCGGTAATGACCCCCGTATCCCCGTTATTAGCCCAATATTTTCCTTGTCAACTCCTCAATCAATTTAACGCTTTGACCGATTTCCTCCTTTTGACGCAGCGGCTCTTCGGGGATTTCCCGCTCTATTGTTAACGCACCGGTGTAACCAACGGTAAACAACGTCCGTAAAAATTCTTCGGCATTGACTTGTCCTGTACCAAACGGCACTTCTCTTCCCCAATCAACGCCCGGCGTTCCCGCTGTTGCCAGCGCATCCTTGCAGTGGACGCTCTTGATACGGCTGCCTAGTTTTGTAACCGCATCAAGCGGTTTGCCGACACCGTACAGTATGAGATTCGCAGGGTCAAAGTTGACAAACAAATTACCCCGCTGCACCGCGTCCATAAACTGCAACAACGAATCAACGTCTTCCTGACCTGTCTCCAAATGCAGTGCCTGATCGTTTTTGGCAAGGTAATCACAAAGCGTTCGGATGGTTTCCGTAACCTCCTTGTAATCGGCACTGTGCCGGTTATGCGGAACGAAACCGATATGCGACCCTATAGCCGATACGCCGAGCAGTTTGGCGAAATCGGCAATCGCGTACGCTTCTTGCAGGCGGGCTTGACGGGTTGCTTTGGGAACGAAGCCGACCGTCTCTGCCGTTCGGGCAATAGTTTCGTAGGTTTCGCCTTCAAAACCGAGAAAGACAACGGTGATGACAATGCCGTAATCCTTCAGTTTGTCCGCAAACTTTTCGGCTTGTTCGGCAGTTCTGCTGGCTTTTGCCGGAGTATGAAGTTGAATAGTCTTGATGCCGAGTTCGCGGACGACTTCGAGTTTCACACCGAGACCGGCATCAATACCGGCAAATACGCCGATAGGATAGTCTGACACTTTCATAACGATGATGTTTGTAACAATGTGTGTAATGACAATAATTGCAAACTGACTCAAAAAACCGACATCAGTCTGCTACCACGCTTTTGTAATGCCCGGCACGGCACAAGGATAGATTCCTTGTGCATTCGGCTTGGTGCCGGGTTCGGCATTCCAGGCAAGCGTTTTCGGAAACGTGTCCAGTTCTGATTTCACGGCATCGTCCCATTTTACGACCTTGCCGCTGTACGTTGCCATACGTCCGAGA
>JAITOZ010000294.1 GCA_031289675.1 Planctomycetaceae bacterium | reverse complement strand
CCTCTGCAAAAACCGCCTTTTAAAAAGGAGAATGCTATGTTTACGTTCCTGTTAGCGCAGCAAAGTGCTGCAAAATTGACCTCACGTAAGTGTAAGAGAGAGAGAACAATCCCGTAGGACAGGCTTCACTCTCGTCGAACTTCTTGTCGTCATTGCCATCATCGGCATACTGATTGCCCTCTTGCTTCCGGCTGTGCAAGCCGCACGCGAAGCAGCACGAAGAATGCAGTGCAGCAACAATTTGAAGCAAATCGGGTTGGCGTTTCACAACTATCACGACAGCCTCGGCTTCCTTCCGCCGTTTGGTGCCGATAGACTGTCAGGCACTAACAACGCCGGTGTTACACAAAAAACCGGTACAGACCGAAACGCCGGTAACGGTTCGACACCGCTCGTCGAAATCTGGCCCTACATCGAACTCTCGGCACGCTGGAATATGTGGGCTTCGACAACCACCGGAACAAAGGACTCCGACGGTACATCCGTCACCTTTACCGAATTTTCCAACACGTGTTGGGCCCAGAACACCGCCAGTGCTTTCAGCGGACTCGAATCCGCCTTCCTTTGCCCCTCCGACACCAACAGCGGACGCACAGGATACATCATCGGAGGACAGCAACTGACAACATCGAACTATTGTCTCTCCAACGGCGACCTGCCGCCGAAATCACATACCTGCGACGGCTTCGAGGCTCTCGATAACGGCGTGCGGTGGAATAATCAGGAGACGATTCCAACAACGGTTGCAGCAAATACCTATCGGATACAAAGCCGGTCGCCGTTCAAGCATATTATCAACAGAGTGTTTCTCAGCGGTAAAGGGTTTGAGCAAATCTCCGACGGATTAAGCAATACCCTGTTCGTCAGCGAACGGGTGATGAACCTCACTCCAATGGAGAACCTGAATAAAGGAGCCTGCCTTCTTTTCGGTTACGGCGGATTTGTCAGCGGTAATGATACCGTTGAACGCGCCTTGCAACTGAAAACCGCGTTGGTTGCCAATCCGAATAATACTGCCTTGTTTACCACCGTTAGTGGCAGTAAATCGGCAACGGTAGCCCTTATTTTCAGTTATGCAAACGCTACTGACGAGTATCATAACATCGGTTATACCGCATCGCAGTCCGTCCGGTTTGAAACGGTACTGCCGCCGAACAGCATCTCGGTTTGGGATAACGCCGGCGCACAGGGAGGCGTTACGGCACCGTCGTCGCATCATACCGGCGGTGTGAATGCCGGTTTCGGCGACGGCACTGTCCATTTCATTACGAACGAAATTAACTACATTACCGATGGCGTGCGGTACAGCAGTACGGCACCGTATTTTGAAGACCCGAGCGGAACGCTGACCGCCTACACCCGCAGTATTGCTAACGGCGGAGGCGGTTGGAATGCGTCTGACGGCACCGGAGCAGTCAACGGCGGACTGTCCCAGCCGACACAGGGGCGTTCTCCTTACGGCGTTTGGGGTGCGCTGGGAGCGATTAACGACGGACAAGCGGTGAGCATTCCGTAGGAAATGGAGGAGGCGAGCGGCGAGTCGTACGTGGCGAGTTATCCATTTCGACCGCAGGTCGAATTATTAGTCACTAACCACTAGCCACTCACCACTTAACTACTAACCATTAACCATAATACTTATGAGATATTTAACTGCCATTACATTACTTATTGTTACACTAATGCTTTCCGGCTGCGGGCGGAAGATGCCGGACGGGATGCCGCCGCTTTATCCCTGCAAGATAACTGTTTTACAAGACGGACAGCCGCTTTCAGCGGCAGAGGTGAAACTTTATCCTGTTGAAAGACCGGCGAAGGATTGGTCAACGGCAGGCATTACGGGACAGAACGGAGTCATTGACCTGTACACCAACGGCAATTACCGCGGTGTTCCTGCGGGAAAGTATAAGGTCGTGGTTGTGAAAGAGACAACCGAGGACGAAGGAGCGAATTATTATTACCGGATGAACACGGTCGATATGCAGTACAGCAGCAGCGAAACAACGCCGCTGGAGATAGAGGTAACCAAGCGGGGCGTTTCGGAGACGGCGAATGTTGGAGCGGCGGTGAAGGTTCGTAACAGCGGTCGTTTGCAGAAGCCTCCCGGCGGAGACGGCGGGAAGTGAACGTTAGAGCATCGGGGGCTTACGCTCCCCGCTCTTGGGCAAGACCCTAAATGTATTCGCAACACCTGTGCGATCCTATTCGTAATCCGCTCGCTTCGGATGATGCCGCGTTGCCTTAAATCCGCACCGGCAGATCATCCATACCAATCATAGAAACCTCCGCATTATACGGCAATGCAAGTCTCAAGCACATTGTCCCTTGCCGCAGCGAACACGCCCGTTTGACTTGGGAAGAACACATTATTGAACCGGTTTTCGTTTCGTTACTGCGTTTTTTGTACCGAGACGCGGCTGACGGCGGGGCGGTGACTTCCGCTTCCTGTTTGCCCGTCTAACTTTTTGTGAAGTGCCTTGCAGTTTTTTTGCTAAAAGTTCTTGATGTTCCTCATTGCTTCATCGGACAAAGTCAATCTTTTGCACGGCAAAACTAATCCTCTACCGGATGCAGCAGACTACGTGAAATTCAACGCAGTATAAATCCTTCTATTGCCTGGACAGTTTCGTCCGGTGCGTCTTCAACAACAAGATGATGCGCATCGGCAATGCGGCATACATTTGCTTCAGGAAAAAATTGCAAAAAACGTTTCAGGTATTCCGGCGAAAAACACCAATCTAACATTCCCCAAATCAAACAGACCGGTTTTTCCCGAAAAAGCGGTAATGTCTCCTCTATGTTTTTCAGCGTCTCATAACTCGAATGATGCGGCGACAAAGGAATGTCCTGTACGAACCGATAAACCGCTGTCCGGTTATGCCAATTATTGTACGGAAACAGTAATCCTTGCCGGACATCTTGCGGCAGACGCTTTGCCGATGCCGTCCAAAGAGCAGCGAGCGCAAAAAGATTAAGCCCTTGAATCATCCAGCGTCCCAAAAACGGAATTCGGCACAAACGTATCCGCAGAGGACAATATTCGCTTCGGAATGCTGCGGTGTTGAGAAACACAAACCGGTCGAACCGCTCCGGCATTTTCACCGCTGCACCCGTACCGATAGCCCCGCCCCAATCGTGGGCAACCAATGTAACGTGTTTCAAATCAAGCGTTTCAATGAGCCGGCACAAATCGTCTATCCGCCGTTGCAGCGTAAACGGATATTCCGATTCCTTCGGCTTGTCCGAAAGACCGCAGCCGATATGGTCAACAGCAATGCAGCGGAACCTGTCCCGAAACGCCTTAATGATATTACGCCAGTAAAACGACCACGTCGGATTGCCGTGAACGAAAAGTAAAACCTCACGCTCTTGAATATTGCGGTCAGCGTTACGGTAACGCTGTTCGTCAACATAATGATAACGAAGTCCGCCGGAAAGCGTCAAATAATGGGAGTCAAAAGGAAGTTTAATAAATTGATAACGGGTAATTGAGGATGGAGAATCAGGGACAGGCAAAACTATTCCGTTCCCTTCCAGACGGTCTATTGTCTTATTTATCTTTACATTTGTCAATTATCAAATTAGAATGACCCGCTTATTATCCATTCTCAACTATCCAAAAAATGTACAATAAGATACAAGAATCGCTGCAAGTTATCCGTTCACGATGGCAGGGCAAAGCCGCTGCGGGCATTGTCCTCGGTACGGGGCTCGGCAATTTGGCGAACCAAATCAAAGCCGAATTGACTGTGCCGTACTCGGACATTCCGCATTTTCTCTCTTCGACAGTTGAGTCGCACGCTGGAAAACTCGTTATCGGCACGCTCAACGGTGTTAATGTCGCTGCAATGGACGGACGCTTTCACGCCTACGAAGGTTACGACCCGAAAGATATTACTTTTCCCATTCGTGTCATCAAGGCGTTGGGAGCGGAAATGTTGTTTGTTTCCAATGCTTGCGGCGGTCTGAATCCGCAGTACAAGCAGGGCGACATTATGGTTATTGAAGACCACATTAACCTGCTCGGCATCAATCCGCTTATCGGAGTTAACGATGACCGCTTGGGTCCCCGTTTTCCTGATATGTGCGAACCTTACGATCATTCTTTGATTGACAGGGCGTTGGAAATTGCCCGCATAGAAAATTTTACGGCACATAAGGGCGTGTATGTTGCGGTACTTGGTCCGAATTTGGAGACCCGCGCAGAGTACCGGTTTTTGCGGGGCATTGGAGCGGACGTGGTCGGAATGTCCACCGTACCGGAGGTGTTGACAGCGGTGCATTGCGGAATGAAGGTACTCGGTTTGTCGATTGTTACAGATATGGCCTTGCCGGATGCTTTGAAGCCGGGCAATGTGGGAGAAATCATTGCAACGGCAAACGCTGCCGAACCCAAGTTGACAAAGATCGTCAGCGGTGTTTTGCAGGGCGGCAGATGACGTATCGCGATGTTACCTGTCGCCTATTCCCCGCACTGCACTCATTCGCTTAAAAACCGATTCGAGAAGTTCGGCAATGCCTTCGCCGGCAGCGGCACTGACCGCTGCCGCCCCGTCCGGTACGGCGAATCGGCACAAGTCCGTCTTGTTGAAACATAACAACAGAGACCCCCCATTTTCAGGCGGGAAGACCGGATTGACAGAATCCATCACCCAAAGCGTTAAGTCGGCTTCGGCAACAGCCCGCTTTGCCCGCTCTATTCCTTCTGTCTCAATACTGCCGGGCGTGTTGCTTGCCTGCAACTCCGTCCGCAGCCCCGCCGTATCATAAAAGATAAACGGAAAACCGTTAATCGACGTTTGACCGCTGACAACGTCCCGCGTTGTACCGGGCGTTGCATCAACGATGCTCCGCTGAAATCCTAAAACGGCATTGAGCAAAGTGCTTTTTCCGGCATTGGCTGCGCCTGCCAAAACAACACGGAATGGTTTGATTAAATCCTGCAAAAATTGTAACGATAACGGTGAACCGCTGTCTCCGCCGTCTTTGGAAGCGTTGAAGTATTCAAGCAATATACGGGCAACACGTTCTGTCGGAGCATACGGCAGAACGTGCCAAGCGGCTTCTTGCAGTGTTTGTCCGTCTTTTATTTGTACAGAAACTTGCGGTGATGTCTCCTGCCGGACGGCACCGGCTTGAACAAATAGCAACTCAACGGCAGAGACAAGCAATTCCCCGCCGTGCGAATGGATTTCGATTTCGTTCCCGCTGATACGATGCACCACGGCGGCTTCGTATTGTCCGTTCAGGAGTTGCAAACGTCCATAGTTCGGACGTTCATCGTCAAGATGTCCCTGATAATACTGCCGAAAGACCGATTCCGCTCCGTCCCCTTTGAGGAGCGTAACGGCAACGCCGCCTTTTCCCGCCGGTGTCAAACGTTCTATGACTAACATTGCTGCTATTGGTATTGAAATTTTTCTGCAACTCAGCAACGGTCGGATTTGTTACCGAATTGAGTTTGGACTCCTGCGCATTGATAAGCGCAAGGGACACGAGTAACGTACCGGCACATAGGGTAAAACAGCAAATAATCTAGCGGGGTTAAGGGACAACGTCAAGCAGAGTATAATCGGAAACAGATGGTATAGCAACCGTGCTATTTCGTGTTTTCACGGTTACAAGACATTCGCTGCCCTGTCCCAAACCAATTCAGAACAAGGCAGCGAATATGACAACAAATAGGCCGCCATCTTGCGGCGGCGGCTCTGATTTTAACTACTCTACCGCGAACTTCCGCTCGCGGCTCTGTGATAATGATAATTCTCAATTATACTCTACGCGTTCAGGAATTGATAATTTTCCAACAGATGAAAATTCAGGGTCATTAAGGATTTCATTTTATCCAGATATCGCGTGGGCGTTTCCGCTACGTATTTGTCTATTGCCGAACAAAAATCTTCAAACTTCTCATAATAACGGTTGGTGCTTGACAAGTTAAGAGTTATTTTTCATAAGTTTTTTTATAATTTTGGCAAGGTTTTCTTTTCGATGGTTGAAGCGGAATTCCGTTTCCTTTAAGAGTATCACAAACTTTTCAG